>NZ_JARBAE010000028.1:98416-100338 GCF_033795305.1 Streptomyces sp. AK02-01A | reverse complement strand
AGGATCATCCGTGTACTGGACGTACTCGGATGACTCCGACAACGCGGTGAGCGTGCGTGCCAGACGTCGCAGGCCAGGCGGGATGTGTCAGACAGGGCCCAGGCCCTGTCCGGTCGGTCTTCGGTGATCAAGCACCGGCCCGGATGCCGACCGCACAGGCCGTTTCTCCCGGCTCTTGCCAGGCTCGGCCCGACGCAAGAGAAAAGCCCTGGCCGGATCGGTTCCAGCCGAGCTGGAGCCGATCCGGCCGCGCGTCCCGTCAGGTCGGTCCTCACCACGGCCCGCCCGGGGCCGGGCCGTGGATGTCCGGCAGATGGTTCATCTCCGGCGGCCGCCGGGCCGGACCGCTCAGGCGAGTACCAGAGCAGCCGTGGCGGTGGACGACCCGAAGCCGGCCGTCCCGGCGAAGGTCGCCGTATACCGGCTGCCGGCGTTGATGATCGTCAGCGGATTGATGGTGATGTTGGTGCGGGTGGCAACGCCGCTGCCATTGGTGATGGCCGTCCCCACGACTGTCGTTCCCACCCGGAACGTGATGGTCTGTCCAGCCACCGGGGCACCGGAACTCCGCACGGTCAAGGTCGCGGAGAGGCGGGCGATGTGGGCCTGTCCGTCGCCTCCGATGGTGGCGGTGGCCGGAGCAGCCGTCAGGTTGGTGGCCGCCGTACCCGGGTTCACCGTCTGGATGTCGATGGGTGAGGTGGAAGCGTTGAAGCTGACGTTACCGCTGTACACCGCCGTGAGGCTGTGGACGCCGACGCTGAGGGTCGAGACCGACAGCGTCGCCACACCACCGGACAGGCTGCCGCTGCCCAGAAGAGTGGCACCGTCGAAGAAACTCACCGTCCCTGTCGGCGTCCCGCTGCCAGGGGCGACCGCGGTGACCGTAGCCGTCAGGATCTTCGTCTGACCGAACACCGACGGATCCGGCGCCGAGGTCAACAGCGTACTGGTGTTGGCCCGGACGACCGATTGAGGATCGACAGGCGAGGTCGACGCGTTGAAGTTACTGTTGCCGCCGTACACCGCCGTGAGGTTGTGGACACCGACACTCAGCGTCGACACCAACAGCGAGGCCACACCGCCGGACAGGATACCGATGCCCAGCAGTGTCGCACCGTCGAAGAAACTCACCGACCCTGTCGGAATCCCACTACCAGGAGCGACCGCGGTGACCGTAGCCGTCAGAATCTTCGTCTGACCGAACACCGACGGATCCGGCGCCGACGTCAACACCGTACTGGTGTTGGCCCGGACGACCGTTTGGATGTCGATCGGTGAAGCGGAGCCGGTGAAGCTGCCGCCTCCGCTGTAGACCGCGATCAGACTGTGCACTCCCACGCTCAGCGTCGATGTGGTGAGAGTAGCGACTCCGCCCGCCAGAGTGCCGGTACCGAGAAGGGTCGCACCGTCGAAGAAGCTGACCGTTCCCGTCGGCGTACCGACAGCGGGCGGCACCGGAGCGACCGTGGCGGTCAGGATCTTCACCTGACCGAAGACGGACGGATCCGGCGCCGATGTCAGCGTCGTGGTCGTACCGGCGCCGGTGACCGTCTGGATATCCACCGGCGACGTCGAACCACTGAAGGTGGCGTCACCGCTGTACACCGCCGTCAGACTGTGCACACCGATGCTGAGGGTCGACACCGACAGCGTCGCCACACCACCGGCCAGCGTGCTGGTGCCCAGCAGCGTCGCACCGTCAAAGAAACTCACCGTCCCCGTCGGAGTCCCGCTGCCAGGAGGAACCGCCGCGACCGTAGCCGTCAGAATCTTCGTCTGACCGAACACCGACGGATCCGGCGCCGACGTCAACACCGTACTGGTGCTCGCAGCCGTGACCGTCTGGATATCCACCGGCGACGTCGAACCACCAAAGCTGGCGTTGCCGCCGTACACCGCCGTCAGACTGTGCACACCGA
>NZ_JARBAE010000028.1:0-98316 GCF_033795305.1 Streptomyces sp. AK02-01A | reverse complement strand
TGGTGCTCGCAGCCGTGACCGTCTGGATATCCACCGGCGACGTCGAACCACCAAAGCTGGCGTTGCCGCCGTACACCGCCGTCAGACTGTGCACACCGATGCTGAGGGTCGACACCGACAGCGTCGCCACACCACCGGCCAGCGTGCTGGTGCCCAGCAGCGTCGCACCGTCAAAGAAACTCACCGTCCCCGTCGGAATCCCACCACCAGGAGGAACCGCCGCGACCGTAGCCGTCAGAATCTTCGTCTGACCGAACACCGACGGATCCGGCGCCGACGTCAACACCGTACTGGTGCTCGCAGCCGTGACCGTCTGGATATCCACCGGCGACGTCGAACCACCAAAGCTGGCGTTGCCGCCGTACACCGCCGTCAGACTGTGCACACCGACACTCAGCGTCGACACCGACAGCGTCGCCACACCACCCACGAGCGCACTCGTACCCAGCAGCGTCGCACCGTCAAAGAAACTCACCGTCCCCGTCGGCGTACCGACAGCGGGCGGCACCGGCGCGACCGTGGCGGTCAGGATCTTCACCTGACCGAAGACGGACGGATCCGGCGCCGACGTCAGCGTCGTGGTCGTACCGGCAGCGGTCACGGTCTGAATGTCGATCGGTGAAGTGGAACCGGTGAAGGTGACGTCACCGCTGTAGACCGCCGTCAGACTGTGCACTCCCACGCTCAGCGTCGATGTGGTGAGAGTCGCGACTCCGCCCGCCAGAGTGCCGGTACCGAGAAGGGTCGCACCGTCGAAGAAGCTCACCGTCCCCGTCGGCGTACCGACAGCCGGCGGCACCGGCGCGACCGTGGCGGTCAGAATTTTCGCCTGACCGAAGACCGACGGATCCGGCGCCGACGTCAGCGTCGTGGTCGTACCGGCGCCGGTGACCGTCTGGATATCCACCGGCGACGTCGAACCACTGAAGGTGGCGTCACCGCTGTACACCGCCGTCAGACTGTGCACACCGACACTCAACGTCGACACCGACAGCGTCGCCACACCGCCCACGAGCGCACTCGTACCCAGCAGCGTCGCACCGTCAAAGAAGTCGACTGTCCCCGTCGGCGTCCCACTACCGGGAGGAACCGCCGTGACCGTAGCCGTCAAGATCTTGACCTGGCCGAAGACGGACGGGTCCGGCGCCGACGTCAACACCGTACTGGTGCTCGCAGCCGTGACCGTCTGCGTATCCACCGGCGACGTCGAACCACCAAAGTTGACGTCACCGCCGTACACCGCCGTCAGACTGTGCACACCCACGCTCAGCGTCGACACCGACAGCGTCGCCACACCACCCACGAGCGCACTCGTACCCAGCAGCGTCGCACCGTCAAAGAAGTCGACTGTCCCCGTCGGAATCCCACCACCCGGAGGAACCGCCGTGACCGTAGCCGTCAAGATCTTGACCTGGCCGAAGACGGACGGGTCCGGCGCCGACGTCAACACCGTACTGGTACTCGCAGCCGTGACCGTCTGCGTATCCACCGGCGACGTCGAACCACCAAAGCTGGCGTCACCGCTGTACACCGCCGTCAGACTGTGCACACCGACACTCAACGTCGACACCGACAGCGTCGCCACACCACCCACGAGCGCACTCGTACCGAGCAGCGTCGCACCGTCAAAGAAGTCGACTGTCCCCGTCGGCGTGCCACTACCGGGAGGAACAGCAGCAACCGTAGCGGTCAGCACCTTCACCTGACCGAACACGGACGGATCCGGCGCCGACGTCAGCGTCGTGGTCGTACCGACAGCCGTCACGGTCTGCGTATCCACCGGCGACGTCGAACCACCAAAGTTGACGTCACCGCCGTACACCGCCGTCAGACTGTGCACACCGACACTCAACGTCGACACCGACAGCGTCGCCACACCACCCACGAGCGCACTCGTACCCAGCAGCGTCGCACCGTCAAAGAAACTCACCAGACCCGTTGGAGTCCCGCTACCGGGAGGAACAGCAGCGACCGTAGCGGTCAGCACCTTCACCTGACCGAACACGGACGGATCCGGCGCCGACGTCAGCGTCGTAGTCGTACTGGCAGCAGTTACGGTCTGCGGATCGACCGGCGACGTCGAACCGTCGAAGTTGGCGTCACCGCTGTACACCGCCGTCAGACTGTGCGCGCCCACACTGAGCGTCGACACCGACAGCGTCGCCACACCGCCTACGAGCGCACTCGTGCCCAGCAGCGTCGCACCGTCAAAGAAGTCGACTGTCCCGGTCGGAGTGCCGGCCACGGAACTCACGGTGGCGGTCAGGATTTTCGTCTGACCGAACACTGACGGATCCGGCGCCGAGGTCAGGGCCGTGGTGCTGGTGAAGGCAGCGATCGCGACAACAGTGACGGTGGCGTCGCCGTTGTTCACCACGTAGGCGTTCAGGCCGTCCGGAGTGATCGCCAGTCCGATCGGCGTCGCGCCGACCGGACTGGTGGAGACGACGGCGTTGGTCGCGGTACTGATGACACTGACCGTGTCGTCGTTCTCATTGCTTACGACGACCCGGAGGCCGTCCGAGGAGATGCCGACACCGAACGGTGTGGTACCGACCGGGATGGTGGAGACGACGGTGTTGGTCGCGGTGCTGATGACACTGACCGTGTCGTCACCGGAGTTCGCCACATAGGCGAAGAGCCCGTTCGGAGTGACCGCCACATCGAGCGGCGCCGTACCCACCGGAATGGTGGCGGTGACCGTGTTGGTCGCGGTGCTGATAACGCTGACGGTACTGTCACCGGAGTTCGTCACATAGACGAAGAGCCCGTCCGGAGTGACCCCTGTGCCGAACGGTGTCGCGCCGACGGGAATGGTGGCGGTGACCGTGTTCGTGACGGTGCTGATGACACTGACCGTGTCGCCACCGGAGTTCGCCACATAGGCGAAGAGCCCGTTCGGAGTGACCGTCACTTCGAGCGGAACCGAGCCGACGGGAATGGTGGCGGTGACCGTGTTGGTGGCGGTGCTGATGACACTGACCGTGTCGTCGCCGGAGTTCGTCACATAGACGAAGAGCCCGTCCGGAGTGACCACGACGCCGAACGGCGCGCTGCCCACGGGGATGGTGGCGGTGACCGTGTTCGTGACGGTGTCGATGACGCTGACCGTGTTGTCACCGGAGTTGGCCACGTAGGCCCGAAGGCCGTCCGGCGTGATCGCGACATCGGTCGGAAAATTTCCCACCGGTACGGTCGGATCCAGCAAGGCGACCGCATTCGCGCGAGATTTCCCGCGCCATACAAGGCCGAGTAGCTGACGCCACTTCGGCTGAAAACTCTGGTCCATGAGGTACCCCTCGCGATCTAGATCCATCCGGTCTAGACGGGAGCTGCTGGGAAATCGGCCGTACCCGGTGCGGCCAACGCACATGAGACATAGGGAATTTGCCGGACTTCCAAGGAGAGCGCCCATCAGGTATTGCCACTGACCGCTACTGGTCAGCGGGCAATCGTCCGTCCCCAGCGGAGGATGGGCGCCTCGTCAGGTCCAGTACCACGATTAACCCACCCTCACCGAATCCAGCACAGCGGAAGGACCCAAATATCACCCGAACGGATTCACCGCCTCGAAGGCTTGATTCATGGCTCCGACGCTGTTGCGAAAGGCCTGGTCGCCATGGAATGTCGGTGTGGGCCCGGCGCCACAGGCATAGGTGTAGGCGCGCCGACGGCGACACGTGCGCCGAGGACACCGCCGGAGAGGCACCGCGTGAGGAGCTCTCGGGCACCTCGTACGCACAACGCAAGTGCCCCGGCCACCTGGTGGAACGGTGGCCGGGGCACTTGTGTGAGGGAGCCGTGTCAGCGGGCGGGCCGCTGTCGGCCCGGGATCTCTCGTTGCCGAGGAGCCTGTCCCGCGACCGTCGGCCTCGGCGCGAGGCCGACGGAATGTCCTGGGCCCTGATGGCAACGGGCCAGGGCCTGTTGACGGTCGCGCGCCGGTCTACGGCTGTCGCGGATCAGCGCTGAGCGGCGTTGGCCCGCGCCTCGCCGCCGGCAGCGAGCGGCGCCGGAGTGGCCGCCGCGGCAGACGGTGCTGCGGCAGACGGTGCCGGGGCAGGCGCAGCCGCGGACGGCGCCTGGGCCGGAGTGGCCGCAGAGGGTGCCTGGGCCGGAGCGGCCGCGAGCGGCGCCTCGGCGACGTCGTCACCACTGCTCCGGTTGACGGCGGAACACGGCCCGCAGTCAATCGCCACTCCGGCCGGGCCGATGCCGACGCGAGGTGTGGCGACCACTCGGTTCCTGATCGTATTGATCACTGACACATTGTTGGAGAGGAGGTTGGACACGTAGGCGCGCTCGCTCCTTTCGTCCACGGCGACTCCGACGGGGGCGGTGCCGACGCGTACGGTGCCGACCACCCTGTTGGTGGACGTCCTGATCACCGAGACGTTGCTTGAGCCTTGGTTGGCCACGTACGCGCGGTGGCGCCGGGTGTCGATCGCCACGCCGAACGGAGACCTGCCGACGGGAATGGTGGCGAACACGAGGTTCCTGGACGTGTTGATCACGGACACGTTGTTGGAGCCCTGGTTGGTCACATACGCCCGGCCCCTGTCCACAGCCACTCCGACGGGCGTGGTGCCGACGGGGATGGTGCCGGTCACCGTATTGGTATTGGTCGCGATCACCGACACCGTGCCGGACTGGATGTTGGTGACATAGGCACGGTTGCGCGCGTGGTCCACGGCGACCGCGAACGGGTTGCCGCCGACGGGGACGGTGGCGGTCACCGTATTGGTGGCGGTATTGATCACCGACACGGTCCCGGAGACCTCATTCGTCACATAGGCACGGTTACGTCGAGTGTCGACGGCGATCCCGAACGGACCGGTGCCGACCGGGATGGTGGCGGCCACGGCGTTTCTGTGCCTGCCGGTATTGATCACGGACACGCTGTTCGAGCCGTGATTGACCACGTACGCGCGTCGGTGACGGCTGTCGATGGCGATTCCGAACGGGCTCCTTCCGACAGGGATGTTCCTGGTCACGACGTTTCTGCGGGCATTGAGCACCGACACGTTGTTCGAGCCCTGATTGACCACGAAGATCGGGTGTCTGAATTTGCCGTCGTCCCCGAACTTGCTTCGAGTGGCCTCTTGCACCAGCTCCGTCGAATCACTCGTGGGTGCGGCCGATTCCGCCCAGGCGGGCGAAGCGGTGCCGAGCAGAGGACCGGCGAACAACACCGCCGCGAGTCCCACCGCCCATGTTCCCCGTCGTCGGCCCCGTGCCTTGTGGAGCCTCCACTCCGGGGTTTTGGACTCCTGTGGCACGTTTCGGGCGAGAGGCATACCGTCTCCTGACAGGCTGTGATGTGGCTCCTGGTGGGAGCCGCGGGCAAGGATGCGAAACGGCGCAGCGAGCCGCCTTCGTCCTGGCGGCTCGATCCGTCGTCAGCAGCCATCCTGTGATCATCTTTCGACGCTCGCCACGGATGTTCGGCCAGAAGGACGCACGGGCCGCCCCGGGTTGTCCTACGGCTTGCCGGACCGTCGGATGCGATGACGCTTCCTGCCGCTGCGGGCACGCCTCGGCCCGGGCCGGCTCGACACGCGCAAGTGACCTGCGGTGTCTCAGTGTTGGACGGCCCCTTCGCGGCGGCGCCGATGCCGGGACCGCGCGTGCGGGCCCGGTCCGCTCATCCCGGAGGCGTACCGCAGGCCGGACAGTCCGCCCGGCGCCCGTAGCGCTCTTCCACGGGCTCGGCGAGTTTCATCAGGTTGAGACCGAAACGGAAGCCGGGTTCCATCCGGGGTACGCCCGTCAGCAGCGCGATCGCCGCGTGAGTGAGCAGATGGCCGGAGAGCCCGGCGGTCACCGCGTTGACCGGGTTCCAGTCCATCCGCGGCGAGGCGACCTCCTCGTCCTGGCCCGCGGCGAGGCGCAGGTCGCGCCGGTCGACATCGCCGGCGCGGTGGCATTCCCAGCACGCCCCGTGCCCGGGGACATGGACTCCGACCGTGACCAGCGGGCCGCGGTAGCCGGCGTCGAGCCAGGGCGTCCCCGTGGCCAGACAGACGCGGTTCGCCCAGCGGCGTACCTCCGGCGGCCGGTCGGCGCAGAGCAGCAGCAGGTCGTATCCCGGCGCGAGCAGTGCCGCGAGGTCGTCGGCGCCGCGCACCTCGCGGCGTTCCGTGGTGAGCGCCGCCCGCGAGTCGAGCGCCCGCAGGGCTTCGGCCGCCGCCTCCGCCTTGGGTCGGCCGATGTCGCTCTCCCGGTAGAGCGGCTGCCGGTTGAGATTGGACAGCTCCACGACATCGCCGTCCACACAGTGCATCCGTCCCACGCCCGACGCGACCAGCCCTTGTGCGGCGAATCCGCCGGTGCCGCCGAGTCCGAGCAGCAGGACACGGGCGGATCGCAGCCGCGCCTGGAGTTCCCATGTCGTCGGGCGCGGTGACAGATCCATCCAGCGCAGCAGCGTCACACCGCGGCTGTACCGTACGTGGTCCTCTCCGGTGAGGCCCTCAGGCAGTTCGGCTCCCGCGTCCTCCAGGAATCCGGCCTCGTACAGGTCACGCATGGCCTGCCCGACCAGGCTCGGTTCAACACCGGAGTGACGGGTGAGCACCTCGGTGACCGCTTCGAGCGGGCCGCGAGTGCCGTCGAGGGCCTCGGTCAGTGTCCAGATCCAGCCCTCGGGGTCGGCGACCTCGGCACCGATGCCGTACACCACACTCCCGATCCGCACATTGCCGTCCACGGTGCGATAGGCCCGGTGCTCGGGCTTCACCCGTGGACGTCGTAATCCGGACAGCGGCACCTTGGGTCCCTCGGGCATCACGCCCGTACCACCTTCGTCTCACTGAACCGGCCGGCCAGTTCGGCGGCGGCCAACACGACCCTGAACTGGTGTTCTACCTGGTCATGGACCGGAATCCAGCGGACACGGCAGTCGGCCTCGAAGGCGTCGCACCGCTCTGCGAGGAACCGGTCGAGAGTGTTCCGGACCGCGTCGACCCGCGCGAGGTCCCGGCGGACATACGGAGCGTCCTGGGCGAGCAGTTGGCTCAGCAGCCCCGCCGTGCGTACGACAAGCCGCCGGGCGGCGATCCGGAGCGACATGACGCGCGCCCGGTTGAGCGGCGGCAGGGCGCCGGCCGTGCCGGGAGCCCATTCCTCCGCCAGTCCCGGACAGACGGCGAGATACTCCTCGACCGGGGCGAGCAGCGGCGTGGCGGTGTCGAGAAGCGCCGGGCGAATCCGCTCGACCAGTTCGGTGAGCAGCAGCGCGTCCTTCCGGAGCGTGCGGCTGATGGTCTCCAGAGCGGCGCCCGGATCGGGATGCGCGGCCGTGTCACCGACCTCGTCGGCGCCCCACATCGGAGCTTCGACGACGGCGGTGAAGGTGCCGTACCGATGCGGATGGAACCAGGTGGACGCGGCGGTGGACGCGGGCAGCGAGTCGAACTGATCGGTCTCCTCGGGCTGCGGCATGTCATAGACGCCCGGGCCGGGACTCGGCCAGAAGAAGGCGTCGTACGGTCCCAGCTCGACCGGTATCCGCAGGTCCCCGGCGGACCGCACCAGCTTGTCGGCCATGCCCGGCAGACCACGCGTGAGCTGGACGAAGCTGCCTCCGACGTCCACGCCGTGCAGCGAGCACTGCAGAAACGGACGCAGTTCGTCCTGGAGTTCGAGGAGAGCGCGGGTCTCCGGCATCGGTGCCGCCCCGGACTCCGCGGGCAGCCACTCGGGCTGCCCGGCGAAGCCGGGACGGTAGAAATGCCGGTAGTGGTGGACGAAGGTCATCGGTCCCCTGAGCCATCGCTCGTTGCGGCGGGCCCCGTCGGGATCGAGACAGAGGAGGAAGTGCCAGGTCGTATCGGCCGTATACCTGAACCTGTCCGGTCGTCCGGCCCGCGCCAGATAGCGAGCCAGTCGCAGCGCCGTGACGCCGCCGACCGGCTCATTGGCGTGCGGACCGGCGACCACCAGAACGTGCCGGCTCCCCCGCCCGACGGAGAGCGACCGGATGGGCTCCCCGGCCCGCGACGCGCCGATCCGGCGCAGCACCACCCGGTCCGGCTGCATGGCCGCCAAGCGCTCGGCACGTGAGGTCAGTTCATCGACGGTGAGATAGCGGCCCGGCACAACGCCCGCTCAGGAACCGGTGGAGTTGCTGTCGCCTGTGGTCTCTTTCCGATCGAGACGCCGAATCTTGATCGCCGCAAGCTTCGGGTGTGATGCGCTGTCGTTCTTGGCCGCTCCGCTCATGAACCGCTCCTTCGACATCACGGGGCCCAACTCTCCTGTTGTGCACCCATTGTGATGGTCAGTCACATACTCCAAGTGCGTCAACACTGTGGACGGGTGACGGCACAGTTGGCGAGAACCGGCCCCGTGCTTCCGGCCGCGCGGCGACGCGACACGGTGCGGCCGGACCGTCCCTGCCGCTCCCAGGCCGTGCCAGCCGCACCTCCGCGGCCGGGACCAGGAACTACGAAAAAGTCCTGCTCTTGGCCCGCCCGCCGCAGGCCCGGACGTGCCCTTCTTGGCTCCGCCTTCAGTTATCTGACGGATCATCAGTTCGCAGGCCTCGGCTGCTAGCATCATTTGGCTGCGTCGGCGAGGATCAGCAGGGGGACGGTATGCCGTTGAGGCCGAGGTTCGTCGTGGACGAGAGCGCCCGGCGACTGTTCGTCGACCGTACCCACGCGCTGGCCGCGGTGGAGGCCGAACTGGACGCCGTCCAGGCCCGAGTCGGCGGCGGAGGCGACGTGATGAGTCCGCGCGTCCTCAATGTCACCGGTGTCGGTGGCATCGGCAAGTCCCGTCTGCTCGCCGAGGTGCAGCGCCGCGCCGAACACCGCGGCTACCGCACGGCTGCACTCGATCTGCAGGTCCCCCGGTTACGCGAACAGGACGCAGCACTCTCCGTCCTACGCGCCCAGTTCGGTGAGCAGAAGGTCAGGTTCGACCGGTACGACCTGGCGTACGCCGCCCTGTGGCAGCGCTGGAACCCCAACCTGCGACTGTCCGAGAAGAACCTGCCCTTCCTCACCCGGAGCGAGGTCCTCGGTGGCATCCTCGACGGCGTCACCAGTCTTCCGGTGTTCGCCACGGCGATAGGTCTGATCCGGGCCGTCGACTCGACCTCCCACCACGTCCGCCACTGGCAGCGCATCCGCACGGATCCGGTACTGCAGCGGCTGGACTCGCTACCGAACGCCGAACTCGCGGACGCGGTGACCTATCTGTTCGCCGAGGAACTGCGCGCGGCCACCAGCGACAGACGGCCATACATCCTCTTCGTCGACGCCCACGAAGCGCTTGGCGCCGGAGCGCTGCGGGCCGGGAGGGACAGCACCGTTGACGCCTGGCTGCGAGACCTGGTGTCCCAGCTCGACGCGGGGCTTGTCGTCGTAGCGAGCCGCGAGCCACTGCGCTGGGCCCGCATGGATGTGGAGTGGGATCAGGTGATCCGGCTGATCGCGCTCGATGGTCTGCCCATGGCCGACCGGTTGTCCCTGCTGGAACAGGCCGGAGTGGAAACGGACGCGGTGCGCGATGCGCTGGCACGAGCCAGCGCCGGAGTGCCGTTCTATCTCCATCTCGCCATCGACACGGTGCGGCAGCAGGCGCCGACCGGATCGCCCGACAGCCCGCCCTCCACTCCCGCGGTCTCCACTCAGGAGATTCTGCGGAGGTTCCTCCAGCACGTCAGCACGGAGCATGTGCAGATCCTGGAGCTGCTGAGCGTCGCGCGCACCTTCGACAGGGATGTGTTCCGCAAGATCACTGCTGCCTTTGGCCTACCAGGACACCAACTGGCG
Source organism: Streptomyces sp. AK02-01A (assembly GCF_033795305.1). Taxonomy (NCBI): domain Bacteria; kingdom Bacillati; phylum Actinomycetota; class Actinomycetes; order Kitasatosporales; family Streptomycetaceae; genus Streptomyces; species Streptomyces sp. AK02-01A. The sequence continues at coordinate 88,534 of NZ_JARBAE010000028.1, read as the reverse complement.
TGGGAGGGCATCACGGCGTACTCGTTCGTACACGCGTCGGGACAAGACCGCTTCCGGTTGCACCAGTTGATGGTCCAGGCGTTGCGTGACCAGCTTTCGCCGTCCGCCGCCCGAGCGGTCAACCGGGTCTTACGTGCTGTGTGGCAGCGACGAGCCGATGCCCTCGACGACGGAGAGGGTACAGCCAGGCATCTCGCGGACAGTCTGCGCGAGGCCGCCTTCCACGCGGCCCGCGCCGAGGAGCTGTCCGGGCCGCAGCTCCTGTCCTTCGCTGACCGGATTACCCGTTGCGGCAGCCCGCAGAGCACCAGTGGCCTGCTGGCGGACCTCCGCGAGTATGTCGGAGCACCGGTCGTCGGGCACGGAACCGGATTTGGAGCTGCCGCCGGACAGGCCGAGCTTCGCAGAGCGGCACTGTGCGCCGACGCCGACCTGTCCCTGCTCGCCGGAGAGGTCGAACGCGCCGCGCAACTCACCGAGGGTGTGAGCCCGCGCACCCCCACCGAGGTGGAGGGAAGGCTTGCGCTGGTGGGGGCTCACGCCCGCCGGATCCTCGGTTCGACCAGCCGGGCGCTGGAGTTGTACACCGAGCTGTGGCAATGCCAACAGGGCGCCGTGCGGTTGCAGGCCGGGCTGTGGGCCGCGGATCTGCACATGGCGCAGGGCCGGTTCGCTCAGGCGAGGGAGCTGGCCGACTCCCTGCGGCAGGAGTGCCCACCCGAGGATCACGAGTTCCTCGGAGACGCCGCCCGGCTGCTGCACCTCGCCCATCGGTTCGCCTTCGATTTCGAGGGTGCCGCGGCGTGCCTCGAAGAGGCGGAGCAGCACTACCGCTCGGGCAGGAGCGCCGTCGGGCTGGCCAATATCGCGGTCAACCGTGTCGAACTGCTGGCGTGGACGGACCCGGCGCGCGCCCTCGGTATCGCCCAGGAGGCTGTGGCGACCCAGGTGGAACTGGGAGCCAAACCCGAGATCGGAAAGGCCTACTCGGCGATGGCGCTGGCCTGTCTCGGTATCGGAGAACCCCATCGGAGCCGCGCCGCTCTGGAGCTGGCCCGGGAGAACCTGCGACAGGCCGGATACCGCTCCGGACTGGCCAGAGCGGAACTGGTACGCGCCGTACTGCTCGCTCGCACAGAGCGGATCGGCGATGCCTTGACCAGCGCCAGGCGGGCTGTGGCCGAGTTCGAGGCGACCGAGGTCTACCCGAGTCTGGTGCTCGCCACCGACCATGTCCTGCGCATGGTCGGGCTCGTCGATGACGCTGTCTCGGCGGCTGCTGACGCGGCACGCGCCAAGATCCAGCCGTTCGATTCAATCCAGCGACTGGATCAGGACATCGAGACGAGCATGCACACTCTGCTGGCTGACGCGTCCACCGTGAGCACGCCTCCCGGAAGACTGTACGCAGAAGCCCTGTCCGCGCCGCGCCCCGCCGCCGGTTTCTACAACCGGAATGTACGCCTCGACACCTCTTCGGGCCCGGTGATGGTACGCATCCCGATCTCGCACGCGGACCAGATGGACCTGCGCATCTGGCCGGAACACCTGGTGACGGCCGCCGTGGGACCCTTCCTCAGCGGCCAGGTCCCCCGGCTTCTGTACCGGTCCGCCGAACCGGCCTTCCAGGTCTACGAATTCGTCGACGGAGCCGTGATCGACGACGCGTACCCCAAGGAGACCCGTGTACCGGACGCGGTGCCGGGAGATGTCGTCCGGCTGCTCCGCAGGCTCACCGACGTGCCACGAGAGGCGATGCCGGACTTGCCGGACTCCTGGCCCCGGGACGGCGACACGAGCGGGTTCGGCCGACTGCTCCAGTCGGTGACCGCAGGAGTGATCGACCGCTTCCAGGATTCGCATGCGGCGCTCTTCTCCGAACTGGGCATTCCCACCGCACCGCTGGAGACTGTCACCGACCAGTGGGACGCCCTTGCGCGGCGGCCCTTCCGACTGGTCCACTCCGACATTCACCGCAAGAACATGATTCTCCGCGACGGGGCGGTGTCCTTCCTGGACTGGGAGCTCGCTCTGTGGGGCGACCCGGTCTACGAACTCGCCGTCCATTTGCACAAGATGGGCTACCAGACCGACGAGGCAGAAGCGGTGGTGCGGGATTGGAGCAGGGACATGCCCACACCTCTCATCAACGGCTGGCAGCCCGACCTGGACGCCTATCTCCGGCACGAGCGGATCAAATCGGCCGTCGTCGATTCGGTCCGCTACGCGCAGATCATCGCTCAGGGCAGCCGGACAGCGGAAGCTGAAGAGACACTGGTGTCTTCCCTGACGAAGAAACTCAACCGGGCCGGCCAGATCTGGGGATGGAATCGTCCCGTCACGGCATCAGGAGTACGGGCCGTGCTCGATGGGCCGTCCAACCCCGGGGTGTGATCCCCGGAGACGTGTCAACACGCTGTTGTACAACGCGGCGCGATCCACTCTGCCGCCTTCCGGCCGGGCCGGGACCGTCGGCGGGTCCCGTGATCAGCACACAGCCATCGGCGTGATCAGTAAACGGAACCTTGGCCTGCCGACGACTCCGGCCACAGGTTGAGGCCGGTCGCGACCGGCCACGGAGCCGGGCCCGTGGCCGGTTCACCTCCGTCGGGCGAGGTCGATTCAGATCTGGGAGACTTGATGTCGAAAAGTTACTGAATGGACGACATGTCGATACCTCTCAGCCACCTCCCTCAGCCATGTCTCTCAGCCGAGAAGGCGTGGCAAGACGGAGGGAAGGATCTGCCGTGAATGAAACGCGTGTGCGCGCCGCTCGCAGCGCGCAGAGAGTGATCGAGGCGGTCGCGGCCCAGGGCGCGGAGTACATCTTCGGGGTTCCAGGAGCCAAGATCGACGCCGTCTACGACGTGCTGGCCGACATGGGCCCGCGGCTGGTGGTGTGCCGGCACGAACAGAACGCCGCGTTCATGGCGGCGGCGGTCGGCCGGCTCACCGGTACGCCGGGCGTGGTTCTGGTGACCTCAGGCCCTGGTACCACCAACCTCGCCACCGGTCTGCTCACGGCCAACACCGAGCAGGACCCGCTTGTCGCCCTGTGCGGCGCGGTCGGCCGCGAGGACCGGCTCAAGCGTACGCACCAGTCGATGGACGCCGGCGCGGTGCTGAAGACCGTCACCAAGTTCACCGGCGAGATCGACGATCCCGACAACGCACCGGAGGCGGTGGTCAACGCGTTCCGGGCCGCCACCACCGAGCCACGCGGAGCGGCCGCGGTGGTCCTGCCCTCCGATGTCCTCGCGGCGCCGACCTCCGCCAGAATCGCTCGTGCGCTGCCCGTCCCCGCCCTTGGCCCGGCGCCCGCCGAGACAGTACAGAGGGCGGCCGACCTCATTCGTGGCGCGGAGCGGCCGGCCCTGCTCGTCGGTACGCGCGCGGCCGACCCGGAGAGCTGCGCGGCGCTGCGCGCTCTGGTCGCCGACACCGGACTTCCCGTGGTCGAGACGTTCCAGGCCGCCGGTGTCATCTCGCGTGCGCTGGAGGACCACTATGTCGGCCGGGTGGGACTGTTCCGCAACCAGCCCGGCGATGTCGTCGTGGCCGACGCCGATGTGCTGATCGTGGTCGGGTACGACGCGGTCGAGTACGACCCTGTCCTGTGGAACACCGATGTGACACGCACGGTCATCCATATCGACTCCGTCCCGGCGGACATCGACAACCACTACCAGCCTTCACTGGAACTGCGCGGGACGGTGGCCGCGACAGTGACCGCACTGGCGGAGAAGCTGTCCGGGCTCAGCCTCAGTGACGCGTTCAGGAGTGAGATCAACCGCCAGCGACGGATCCTGACGGACATCGACAAGAGCGCCAGAACCGCTTCACCGGCGAACGGCGGGCTGAACCCGGCGGAGCTGGTCCTGACGCTGCGCGACGGCCTCGACGACGACGCCACGGTCGCCTGCGACATCGGTTCGGTCTACATCTACATGGCGCGTCACTTCCGTACGTACGAGCCGCGCCATCTGCTGTTCTCCAACGGCCAGCAGACCCTCGGAGTCAGCCTGCCGTGGGCCATGGCGGCGAGCATGGTGCGACCCGGTACCCAGGTCGTCTCCGTCTCGGGTGACGGCGGTTTTCTCTTCTCCGCGCAGGAACTGGAGACGGCGACGCGCCTCGGGCTGACGTTCACGCATGTCCTGATGCGCGACAACACCTACGACATGGTCGGCTTCCAGGAGGTGCTCAAGTACGGACGGAAGTCGGGCGTGCAACTGGCCGACTACGACACCGTCAAATACGCCGAGACCTTCGGAGCACACGGCTACCGCGTCGAGACGGAGGACGAGTTCGGCGCGGCGCTGCGGCAGGCCCTGTCCGAGGACGGTCCCTCGCTCATCGACGTGCCGGTCGATTACAGCCACAACACCGACCTCGCGGCCGATCTGCACGAGGACCCGTTCGAGTGAACCGGCGGCGCCCGGGAGGAGGCAGCAAGACATGACCGCATCCGAGACCGCCACCGACCGGTTCCGGCACTGGGCCAAGTCCATGCTCGCCCATCGTCTCGGCGGCAGCGGGTCCGGCTACAGCGCGGAGAGGGCCAGAGAGGTCTACCAGTCCTCCACCATGGGCGCGCTGCTCGACGGCGTCTACGACGGAGACGTCACGATCGCCGAAATCCTCACTCACGGCGACTTCGGGCTCGGCACGTTCAATCATCTCGACGGCGAGATGGTCATCCTCGACGGCACCTGCTATCACCTGCGGGCCGACGGCAGCGCCACCGTCGCCGCCGCCTCCGACCGTACGCCGTTCGCCGCCGTCACTCACTTCTGGCCCGACACCACCATCCCGGTCACGGACGGCGGCAGCCGTGCCGACGCCATGGCGCTCATCGACGAGACGATCCTCAGCAGGAATCTCGTCTACGCCGTCCGGATCACCGGGACGTTCAGCTCGATGCGTACGCGCACCGTCATGGAACAGACCCCGCCGTACGCGCCATTGACCCAGGCGACCAAGGGCCAGGCGGAAACCGACTTCACCGATGTGACCGGGACGCTGGCCGGCTTCCGCATGCCCGACTACGAACAAGGCGTCTCGGTGGCCGGTTATCACCTCCACTTCCTCAACGGCGACCACACACGAGGAGGACACTCCCTCGACTTCCGGATGGACCACGGTGACATCGCCATCAGCACCGCGTCCGAACTCCATCTGAGCCTTCCCCGGTCCGGGAAGTTCCTCGACGCCAACCTGTCGGCGGGCGATATCGCGGACCAGATCCATCAGGCGGAGGGCGGCGGTTGAAGCGCGCGGTCGGTCCTATTCGGACATGGGTGGTGACGACGAACGGGACGCGGCACCGCGCCGTGTCCCGGCCCTGAGCCGGCTCCGCATGGCGGCGGCTTCTCGCGCCGGCGCGAGGATTCCCGCCTGTAGCCGCCGGGCCGCGTCGATGTGATCGGCGGTCCAGATCATCTTGACCGCCGTCGCGGTACCTCGCCCGTCCTCGCCGCTGAGGTCGCGCCGTACGGCATCGATCAGACGGCGGTCCGCGGCCGTGTCGTGCGCGAGCCGGTCGGGCACGGAGCCGGAGCCCGCCAGTGCCCGCGCCGTCTCCTCGTACCAGTCGACGAGCGGCGTGCCGGCCGCGAGGATCTCGGCGCGTGCCGCGGTCCGGTCGCCCGCCGGCGCGGCGCCGTCGCGTCTCCAGAGATCGAGGATGGCGTCGGCGGTGAGCTGGAGCACGGCGACCGCGTTGACCAGTGAGGTCACATCCGCCAGCGGAACATGCTTGGTGCCGCGCTCGGCGAGGAATCCGCGGAAGGCGTCATCGAGCCGGCGGGACGCCGCCGCGGCGCGCCGGCCGTCCTCGCGCGGCGGAGGAGCCGCGGGTACGAGTGCGTCGCACCGGGTCACGCCGTACTCGATCGCACCGCGCAGGCAGTGAGCGCTCTCGGAGAAGGCCTCGGCGAGCGCCTGGCCCAGTGCCGATCCCGCTCCGCGCGGCCAGAAGAGCGCGCCGACGACCAGGCTCACCGCGCAGCCGATCGCGACGTCCTCAAGCCGGACGAGTCCGATCCGCCAGCCCGCCGGCTCGATGATGTTGTAAAGGATCAGCAGCGAGGCGGTGAAACCCGCCTGGCCCGCGGCGAAGGAGATGACGGCCGGCGCGAGGCCCGCGAAGGCGACAGCCGGCGGGAGCAGCAGCCACAGCGCGGTGGTGTCCGCACCGATCACATAGACCAGCCCGCCGCCGATGACAAATCCGGCCACGCTTCCGAACAGCCCGCGCACCGCGTTCTGGCCGGTCATCAGGGCGTTGGAACGCAGGACGGCCAGCGTGCCGAACACGACCCAGAACGAATGCTGTACGCCGGTCAGTCCGGCCACGAGCACGGCCAGCGCGAGGGCGGTCGCGCCGCGCACACTGTTGTGCAGCCAGACCGAATGACGCTCGACATGGGCACCGGCGCTTTCCTGCGCGAACGACAGCCGGGAAGAGACGCCGGCCGGTTCGCGGCCCAGCGCGCGCTGCCACCAGGTCCGGCGCCGCGCGGCAACGATGAGGTCGATGTGCACGGCGATGGCGGAGGCCACGAAGCTCATCTCCTGAGCGCGGAAGCTCGGCTCCAGCGAGCTGACGAACCCGGCGACCACGGCCTCCGGATTCTCTTCCATGGAGGTGGGAGCGCGACGGACGGGGAGCGCGGACGTCACCGTCCGCTCCATGGCCTCGCGCGCGTCCCGCAGCCGGCGCATCCCGGCATCCAGCTCGGTGGGGTCTCCGACGGCCGACCGCAGTTGGACGGCGCTCAGCTCAAGCAGGTTCGCGGCCGCCGTCTTGACCTCGCACACCGCTGATGCGGTCCGTCCCGGCCGCTCGTCGACAGGTGACCGTTCGAGGACCGCGTCGAGCAGCAGCACCTGGTCGATCAGGCGCACGAGAGTGCGTGTGCCAGTTGTCAGACCCGTGGGGCGGTAGGGCGTACCGAAGAACGACTCGCGCAGCGCCGCGACCGAGGCGGCGGCCTCCTCGACCAGTGCGCCGAGGGCCTCGCGACGGTCCGGTCCGAAGCCACTGAGCGTGCAGTCGGCCTCCGTGCGCAGCCGCCGCGCGAGCAGCGCACAGGTCCTGGCCGTCGCCACGCGCAGTGGCTCACGGGTGGGTGCGGGCCACAGGACACCGATGGCCACCATGGATACCGCGCCGGCCAGCAGCCAGCCGAGGACACGGGCCGGGATCGAACCGACCGGTCCCGGCAGGGTCACCGGCAGGACAAAGCTGACCAGCAGCGCGGTCGCGGAACTCGCCAGCACCGAACTGACAACGCCGATGAACAACACCAGGAAGGAGACGACGAATGTGACCGCCGCGGCCAGCCACACCGTCTGCGAGGCCAGGGTCCCGAGACAGACCAGCACCGCACCGGCGAGCACCAGCCAAGCCTGCGCCGCCAGCCGCTCCCGCATCGAGCCGCCGAAGTCGACGAAGAGCAGTGTGGCGAGCGCACCGAACGCCGAGAAGATGGCGAGCGTCGGATTGCCGATGAGTTCCCCGGCCACGGCGAAGACACCGGGCATGACGATCGCGGCGCGGCCTGCCCGGCGCAACGCGGTCAGATCGGCGTCACGCGTGCGCAGCCACCGCGGGAGGGTCATGAGGCGGCTCCTCGCGACCGGTACGGGCTCAGCCGGTCGGGCTGGTTCGACCGGCGGTGCGGACCACGCCGGTGAACCGGAATGGCCGGCTCGCGGAGCGCGCGGTCAGTGGTGGACATCGTCAGGACCGAAGCACGGAAAATACGGGCAGCACTGAAAACCCAGCGCATTCATAGAATGGCATCATGTCGCGCGCTCCGCCCAAGGGCCTCGTCCCGATGGCCGAAGGCCGGGCCGCGGTCACGCTTTCGAGGGATCAGGGCCACGACCCCGCGATACGGTGGAAGCCCGACGCCATGACTTCGCTGAGGTTCGCCATGAGGAAGATCGTCCTGTCCCTGTCGGTGTCTCTCGACGGCTTTATCGAGGGACCCCAGCGCCAGATCGACTGGCATTTGGTCGACGACGAGTTGCACAGTCACTTCAACGAGCAACTCAAGCCGATGGGCGCCTTCCTGAGCGGGCGTGTCACTCATGAGCTGATGGCCCAGTTCTGGCCGACGGCCGACGCCGACCCTTCACATGCGGGTCCGGTGGCCGAGTTCGCCGGGATCTGGCGGAACATGCCAAAGATCGTGTTCTCCAGGACTCTGGAGCGGGCCGACTGGAACACCACCATCATGCGGGATGTCGTCGTCGAAGAGATCTTGGCGCTCAAGGCACGGCCGGGCGGAGACCTGGCACTCGGCGGCGCCGACCTCGCCGCGGCCTTCATGCGGCACGACCTGATCGACGAGTACCGTCTCTACGTCAATCCGATCCTCCTTGGACGAGGCAAACGCCTGTTCAGGGACTCGGACTCCACTGTCGGTCTCCGGCTCGCCGAGACCCGGACCTTCGGCAACGGCGTCGTTCTCCTCCGATACCAGCGCAGGACCGCCTGCTCGCTCCATTGACGACTGCCGACAACTGCCGTGCGCGCGACCGCCGTTGAGGCATTCGTTACCGCGACGGGGACATGTGCCGCGCACCGCGGGCCGAGACCGGTGGCGGGTGAACGCCTCCGCACGCGCGGCATATTGGCCGGCACATCGACAGAACACCGGGCCGAGAACGCTGTTCGCGTGAATATCGGGCAATAGCGTCGGCAGCGATGATGGATAAATTGCGACAACTGCGCCATTCGGGTGGTGTACTCCTGATTTTGTTGCTGTCATATGCGCACGAGAGGATAACTGTCATTATCCAAACCGGTGGGCCGCCCACCCTCTCCGGGGGAGTGGCAGCGTACATATCCCGCATCTACCAGGCGAAAGCCTGAATAGCCGCGGGTTGGTCTCTGCCACGATGGGCACTCCCGTGGGAGGGGTTTGGATAGCCAGTCGGCGCCGGTAAAACGGTGCCGACTGGTACGGCGGCTCATGTGACCTCTTTTTGGGGGCACCATGCGAGCTTCCCGCACCTCCCGATCCGCCGTCGCCGCCTCCGCCCCGGCTCTCGTGCCGGCGATTGTGAGCCCGCGACGCGAGGACGGCCGAGGCACCGGATCCGCCTCATGCCGAGGCACCGATTCATCTTCCAGGGCCGACGGTGTTCGCTTCCCGGCCCCGCTCGCGCGGGCGGCCCTGACGACCACGGCCCCGCACCACGCTCCGCGAACACCGGACCGCTCTCTCCGTACCGCCGGCGACCGCGGCGGAACCGATCGCGGGCGGTGGCCGCACCACCTCGTATCTGTCACAGCGCCCGCACACCCGGAGCCTCGCACGGTGGTCCTCGGCGTGCGCGCGCGTCCGCGTGACAAGCCGGGCTGTCCCGCGTCACGTCCGGGAGCGAACACCGCTTCCCGTCATCCGCGTCCGACCCACGACGAGAGGAAGAGCCATGCTGCCCAGCACGCGTGCGAGAGTGCAGATCACACTGTCCCCGAGAGAGGTCGAGCGGTGGCCCGACACGGCCGCTCGGGCCCTGGCCCATGACTGGCCCAAGGGACGCCCGGCGTCGTTCAGCGTGCCGACACTGGAGCGAGTGGTGCCGATCTGCCGCCATCTCGCCGGGTCATGGATGGATTCCCAGGACATCACGGACGAAGGCGCTCGGTACACGGTCTCGCTCGTGCTCTCGGAGCTGATGACCAACGCCATCCTCCACACGAACAGCGTCTGGATCTCCGGCCATTTACGGAAGACCGGTGACCAGATCCTCGTGGAAGTACACGACGAAGGCGGCCCGTCGGTCGCCGCGCATCCGCATCGCGCCCGTCACGCGAACGAGCACGGCCGGGGCCTGGCGCTGGTCGCGCAATCCGTCCAGGAGCTGGGAATGCGGCTGGAGGCCGACGGCGGCCGCACGGTCTGGGCCTGTGTACAGGTGACCGCTCAGGCCCCTCGCCAGCGGACAGCGAGCACGTCCGCGGCGTGAACCGCTCCCGGCCGGAGGACAGTTCGGCCGGGCTACGCATTCCAGGCGCAAGCCGCACCTCACCGTTCGCGCCCGCCGGAGTCCGGAGCCGGGAACATCGAGTCGCCCGGGCGCGGTGACCACCCGGCGGCCCACGGCGCCGTCGCCTTCGGTCCGGCACGCGTCCCCGCACGGGACCGCGACGCCGAACTCACCCAGCAGATCACGAAGTAACTGATCCTCCGGGCCCGTTCCTCCGGGCCCGTTCCTCCGCGCCCGTTTCTCTCAAGCCCCGATGTCACAGCGCCCGATGACACAGGGCCTGGTGTCACGACGGCCCGGTGTCACAACGGCCCTATGGAGCCCTCGTAACCGGTCCGTCGCCTGAGGAAAGCCGCCCGGCGACCGGCCCTCTCCCCCGCCAGGCCGTCCCCATGCCTTCGCGCACCGGCCGTGCCTCCCGCCGAGACCGCGGATTCGCGGCGCCAGGCCGTTCGCGGCCGGTCGCCACGGTACGGGTCAACAGGCCGCGTTCACAACGGCGGCCGGTCACTCTCATACAGCCGGAAGCCCTCGGAATGACCGAGGGCTTCCGGCTGTCGTGTTCGCCGTATTCGCCGGATGCGCTGTGTTAGCCGTGTTAGCCGTACGGGACGAGCGCGCCGCCCTGCTGCCCGGCACCCAGCGCCTCTCGTCTGGATCCTCCCGGGCCCGCCTCCCCCGGCACCACGCCTCGCCGGGTTGCCGTCGGTCACCAGGGCTCCGCCATGGCTCGCCGTGGCGGCCGCGGTGGCGGTCAACTCCCGCCGTTCTCATCCGTGTTCTGCCGCAAACACCCACGCACGCCACCGGCCTGCGGAGGGATCCCGCAGGCCGGCGGCGTTGTTCAGGGCCCTTGCCTACCGGCGTGTCGACGCGGCGGCAGCGGAGCGGTGACGGGGAAGGATCACACGTAGGTGTACCCGCCCGCGACGGTCGCGGTACCCGCCGGTGTCGTCACGACGACCGCGGCGTTTCCGAGCACACCGGCCGGCGAGATACCGAACAGCAGGGTCCCGCCCGGATCGATCGACACCACGGTGGCCGGCACACCCCCGACGGTGACCGTGGCACCGAGCAAGTTGGTGCCAGTGATCACGAACGCCGTACCACCGAGGACCGGGCCGGTGGCCGGGACAATGCTGACGGCGGTGGGAGGCAGGACCGCGCCCGTGTAGGTGAACCCACCCGGGACAGTGACGGTACCCGACGGTGTCGTCACGACGACCGGGACGTTTCCGGCCACACCGGCCGGCGAGACACCGAACAGCAGGGTCCCGCTCGGGTCAATCGCCACTACGGTGGCCGGCACACCCCCGACGGTGACCGTGGCACCGGCCAGGTTGGTGCCAGTGATCACGAACGCCGTACCGCCGGCGACCGGGCCGGTGGCCGGGACAATGCTGACGGCGGTAGGAGGAGTGGGCGGGGTCGGGCCCACATAGATGTAGGACACCGGGTTGCTCGTGCCCCTGCTGCCGGTCGCGGTGACCGCCACAACGCCCGGGGCGTGTGCCGGAGCCAGGACCGTGACGGTCAGGCCCAGCGGGTCCTCGGCGATGATGGTGGCCGGTGTGGTGCCGAACAGGACGCTGGTCGTGCCGTTGAGGCCCACCCCGAAGAGCTGAACAGGGTTCCCGCCCGTGGTCGGTCCCGAGTTCGGCGTCAGCACGATCAGCAACGGGCCGAAGGGGAACGGGAAGAGCGAGCGGGACTGGTCGAAGTTGAGCGCGGGTGTTGCCATGATGGTCCTCCTGCGAGAGTGACTCTGAACGCCGGACCGTGCGGTCCGTGCGTGGACTGGCCGCGATCAGTGATGCGCCGCCCGGGCGAAGGCCATGCCTCCGACCCACGTGGGATCAGGCACGGCAGAGGGAGGGCGGCCCTCTTGGGCGGGGAATCCGGCCGGGGCAGTGCCATGTGGTGATACGGCCTGCCGGACAGGGAGGGATTCGACTGAGGACGGTGGCCGACGGGCTCGGCCTCATTGTGCGCACCATCGTGCGGCTTTGAGCAGGTGGGCCGCTTCACCGGCCGGTGCCGCAAGCGAACACCGGCTGATGGGGCCTGATTCCCGGGGATCCCACCGCGGTGCAGTGGTCTGCTCGCCGAAGCCCTGCTTGCTGTGGGGAGGGCCGAAACGGGCGGGCCGACTGCTGAGCTCCCCGGAGAGGGACGGGCGGCCCACCGGTTCAACGCTCTCCAGTAACACCGAACAACGCTCCGACATCAACCCCCATGACGGTTAGTCACCCGATTGGCGCAACCCGGAAGTCGGCTCCGCCGTGGCCCGTCGCCAGGTGCCCGTCCCCCCTCGCAAAGGGCTGTCCCGTAATCCCTGGTGGATCAGCGCGCGGCGTCGGATGCCGTGCGTCGCAAGGCGGAGGGGCGCTCGCATACGGGACGTATGCGAGCGTTCCGACAACGCGGCGGCTCGTGCTGGACGTACGTGGCTGACTCCGACAACGCCGCGAGCGTGCGGGCCGGACGTCGTGGGCCAGGCGGGATGTGTCGGACAGGCCTGAGGGCCGTCGGACGGCCGGGCCGCGGCTCGGGCCGAGTGGCCGGCCGGGGCCACGGCCCGAGCCGATGTCCTGTGACACACCGGCGGTGGGAAATCCGGCCCGGTCGAGCGGTCTCGCCGCTCCGGGTCCATCCATGTGAGTTTCTTCGCCGCGCCCGCGGCCCGGGACGGCGGAATATCCTCGGCGTAAGCCGACCCCGATCAGATCTGATTTTCGAAATTTGCACAATCCGGGGCACGAATTTGCCAATTCAGCGAATTGCGCCATCCGAGTGAATACGCTACGGATCCATTGCGGCCCGCTCTGCACCGTGGGACAACGGTACTTAATCCAAACCGGTGGGCTGCCCTCCTCTCCGGGGGGCGACGGCAACCGACGATCCATCGTAGAGCTGCCCAGTCGAATTGCAGGCAGCAGCATTGAGATCGCCCTGTCGCAATCAGCGGCCCCTCGGTGAGGAAGCGGTAGCTCGCATCACCTCGTCAAGGGGCATCATGCGAGCTTCCCCTATCACCCAATCCCTCATCGGGTTCTGGCTTCCGGCAGCAGAAGCGGCCGCAGCCCCGCCGGCCGCCAGGACGCCACGCCGCCGCCCCATGAGAGAGCGCTGGTCGACAGGCTCACCGCGACGGACACCGCCGCCGGAAGCGTCCCAGCACTCGCGCCGCTCCGGACTCACTCACTCGTCGGAGTCCACGACAGCGGCGCGGCCGGCCCGGCAGCCGGGAAGCCTCGTGACCGGCCTTCAGGGGTCCGCGACCGGTGTCGTCCGGGGTACTCGTGAACCGGCTCCGCCGGCCGGCGCCGGCCGCATCCCGCAAGCACCTCCGGGCCGGCCGGATCCGCACACCGGCCGACGGGGAATTCTCCGGATTTTCGAGTGATTCCTCGCCACCGCACCAGGAAATAGGGGCGGCCATCTGCCTCCGCACTGCGACCCCTTCCGCTTCGATTACCGATTCAATGATGGAGAGTGTCATGAATCAACGGATGCGAGTAATGCTCAGCGAAGGTCCAGAGGGCACTCCGTTGACCTGGGAAGCGGAATCGCTGAACAACGGCGAAAAGGTCAAGATTCTCAGCGGGAACGGATACGAGCATTTCGAGTTCGCACATCGCTACGTCGAAGTCGATGGAGAAGTGCTGCCCGTCTACCGCTGGTGCTACCGCACTTACATCGCCGAATAGGCCGGGCTCGTAAGCCGCCGGCTCCGGCCGGTTCTCCGCCTCGGCGAACACGGCGGGCCTACGAGTGGGCGCAACCGACTGATCCGGAAGGGATCAAAAATGATGACTCCTCTGTCGCACGCAGGTGTGTCGTGACCTCCGCCGGCGGCCCCCGAGCAGGCTCGCGGGGCAGAGACGCCGTGGTCACCGGTATCGGGTTCTGTCTTCCCGGTCAGGGCGGCCGTCCCGTCCTCACCGCGGACGACCTGTGGAACGTCGCCTCCCGAGGTGCGTCCTGCCTCATGAAGGACGATGTCTACTTCGGCTCCGTGGACCTCTCGGACGCGATGTTCGACGAACGCCTCCCCGGCATCCCGCCGTTCTTCTCCCGGCACTACACCGCGGCGCACCGGTTCGGACTGGTGTCCCTGGTGGAGGCGTGCGCGGACGCCGAGCTGGATCCCCGCTCGGGAGACCTGAGCGACGCGGCGATCCTGGTCGGGCGCGGTGGTGTGGACGCCAACATCGACAGCTATCTCTCCGTGCTGCGGGCCGATCCCGAGACCATTCAGGCGGCGGAGGCGATGGAACTGTTCATCGCCGCCGAACAGGCCGTCACTCCGTCCGATGTCGCGCTGGTCCAGGGAGCGTTGACCTGCTCGAAAGGTCCCAACTTCACGGTGTCGGCCGGCTGCGCGTCGTCCGCCGTGCAGATCGGCATCGCCCGGCGAATGATCGCCTGCGGCGAGGTCGATGTCGCCGTGGTGACCGGCGTCGATGTCTTCAGCGTCAAACTGATCCGCAACATCCAGAATCTGCTGCGGGGCGCGCAGAACACCTACGACGCCATCCGGTCAGACGACATGCCCTCGCTGCTGCCGTCCTTCGACTCGCTGATGCGGCCGTACGATCGTCGTGCCGACTGCATCAACCACGGCGAGGGCTCGGTGACCATCGTCATGGAGAGCCGGGAGCACGCGTCCCGGCGCGGCGCCCACCTGTACGGCCAGGTGCTCAACCAGGCCACCACGAGGGACGGGCTGGCCAATCCGCTGGCCTGTGAGGAGACGGGCAGCGAGCTGGTGGCCGCCGTCCGCCGCTGTCTCGGAGACCGGGTGGGGATCGACCAGGTGCCCTATGTGCACGGCGGCAGCGACGGCAATGTGGTGGTCACCGCCTTCGAGGCGAACGCCGTCACGGAACTGTACGGATCCGGCGCACGCGACCTGCTGATGTCCTCCCAGGAGGGCTGCTTCGGCCACAACGGCGCACCGGCCGGCTGTCTCGGCGTGGCGCTCACGCTGCTCATGATGGAGCACGGCGAGGTGTGTCCCACCGCGAACTGCGAGGAGCCGGCGGACAACCTCACCTTCGACCCCGTTCCCGGTGTGCGCACCCGGCCGCTCGACTTCGACTACGCGCTGAGTTTCAACTATCAGGTCGGCGGGGTGAAGAGCGCGATTCTCCTGGGCAGCCCGGACGTCTGAGCACTGTCTCCACGACTCTCAGCCCACCTCAGCGGCCGCCCTGCTGCCCGTACGGACCGATCCTCGTCCGTACGGGCACCCGTACCTGGGCCTCTCGCTCCTGTGTGTATTCAACCGACAAGGAGAACTCCCATGGGCAAACACAGGAATCCCACCGGCAAGACAACCGCGTCGCTCGCCGTGATCGGCATGGGCTGCAGGCTTCCCGGCGACGTCGACTCTCCGGCCGCACTGTGGCGACTGCTGGCGGAGGGACGAGAAGCGGTAGGGACGCCGCCGCCGGCGCGCGAGGCGCTGTGGGCGCGGGACAGCGAGGCAGTGGCCCCCGGCCGGCGTACGCCGCTCCCGCCGGGCGGATACCTGAGTGACGTGTCGAGTTTCGACGCGGACTTCTTCGGTGTCTCCGGCCGCGAGGCCGATGTCCTCGATCCTCAGCACCGGTTGCTGCTGGAGGTGGCCTGGGAGGCACTGGAACACGCCGGGCTGCCGCCGGACCGGCTGGCCGGCTCCTCGACGGGCGTCTTCACCGGCCTCAGCTACAACGACTACATGGACCGGCTCGCCGGACAGCCGCAGGAGCTGGAGGGCTCGATTCTGACGAACGGGCACTGTGTCGCCGCGGGCCGTATCTCCTATCTGCTGGGGCTGCACGGTCCGGCCGTGGCACTCGACACCGCCTGCTCGTCCTCGCTCGTCGCGTTCCATCTGGCATGCCAGGCGCTGCTCCAGAAGGAATGCGACGTCGCTCTGGCCGCCGGTGTGACACTCATGCTCCGGCCCAGGACGACCCGGTCCTTCGACAGGATGGGAATGCTGTCGCCGACGGGCCGGTGTCACACCTTCGACGCCGCGGCGGACGGCTTCGTCCGCGGCGAGGGCTGTGGCGCCGTCGTCCTCAAGCGTCTGGCCGACGCCGTGGAGGACGGCGACCGTATCCTCGCCGTCGTCCGCGGCTCGGCGGTGAACCAGGACGGCCGGACCGACGGTCTGGCCGCTCCCTCTCCCACCGCTCAGCGGGCCCTGTTCCAACAGGCGCTCGCACGCGCCGGAGTCGACCCGCGCAACCTGGGAATGATCGAGGCGCACGGTACGGGAACCCCGATCGGTGACCCGATCGAGTTCGCCAGCCTGGCGCAGGTGTACGGCACAGGCAACGGCCGGTGCGCTCTCGGGTCCGTCAAGACCAACCTCGGCCATCTCGAACCCGCCGCCGGAATCACCGGACTGATCAAGACCGTCCTCTGTCTCCAGCACGGGCTCATCCCGCCCAATCCGCACTTCACGCGCTGGAACCCGGCGATCGACGCGGAGAAGACCCGCTTCTTCGTGCCCACCGAGCTGACCCGGTGGCCCGTGGAGTCGGCGACACGACTGGCCGCTGTCTCCTCGTTCGGATTCTCCGGCACCAATGCCCATGTGCTCCTGGAACAGGCACCGGTGAGCGGCGGACGCACGGTCGTGCCACGGCCCCGGCAGGCCTCGCCGGCCACCTCCGAGGTGCTCCTCGTGCCGGCCGGATCCCCGGCGGTGCTGCCCGCCTCGGCGCGGCGCCTCGCGGACTGGCTGGAGGGCGAAGGAGCGGACGTACCGCTGCGCGATGTCGCGCATACGCTGGCGCTCCGGCGCAGCGCCGGGCGAGGACGCCTCGGCGTCGTCGCCCGTACCCGGAGCGACACGGTCGACGCCCTGAGGGCGTTCGCGGCGGGCCGGGCACATCCGGCCGTGGTGTCCGGAGCGTCGAGTGTCACCGTCTCCCGGCAGCCGGTGTGGGTGTTCTCGGGCCAGGGCTCGCAGTGGCCCGGCATGGGACGTGGCTTGCTGGAGCGCGAACCGGCGTTCGCGGCGGCGCTGGCGGAAGCCGACACACTGATCTCCGCCGAGGCCGGATTCTCCGTGCTGGAGGTCGTACGGACCGGTGAACCGGTCACCGGATGCGCCAAGGTGCAGCCGGTGCTGTTCGCCCTGCAGATCGCGCTGGCCGCCACCTGGCGCGCCCATGGCGTCGAACCGGCGGGCGTCATCGGCCACTCCATGGGAGAGGTCGCGGCCGCCGTCGTGGCCGGTGCGCTGTCCCTGGAGGACGGCGTCCGTGTCATCTGCCGGCGCTCCGCGCTGCTCACCCGGATCGCCGGTGCCGGTGCCATGGCGACCGTGGGACTGGACCGGAGCGCGGTGGAGGCCGAACTCGCCGCGAGTGACGCCGAGTCCGTCTCGGTGGCGGTGCTGGCCGCGCCTGGCTCCACCGTGGTGGCCGGCGAACCGGCGCAGGTGGCACGGCTCGTCGCCGCCTGGGAGGCGCGCGGTGTCCCGGCACTGCCCGTCGCGGTGGACGTCGCGTCGCACAGTCCGCAGGTGGAGCCGTTGCTGCCGGAACTCCTCGTGGCGCTGGAAGATCTGACGCCACGTCAACCGAAGGTGCCCTTCTACTCGACCGTGCTGTCCGACCCGCATGAGTCGCCGGCCTTCGACGCCGCCTACTGGTGCGCCAATCTGCGCAACCCGGTCCGCTTCTTCCCCGCGGTGGCCGCGGCCGCCGCCGACCGGAACGTCATATACGTCGAGGTGTCCCCGCATCCGGTCGTCACGCACGCCGTCAGCCAGAGCCTGCGCGATCTGGTCGACGAGCCGGTCGTACTGCCGACGCTGCGCCGCGAAGAGGACGAGTCCACCACCTTCCGTACCCAGCTCGCCGCGCTGCACTGCGCGGGAGTGAACGTCGACTGGTCACCGCTGTACGCGGGAGCCGGTCTCGCGGACGTTCCGACCATCGCCTTCGACCGCAAGCGTCACTGGGTGGACCTCGCGCCGCATGCCGCTCCCGAGGAGGAGAGCACCGCGCGCTCGGCCACCGGACTGCCGGGCCGTCACACGGAGGTTCCCGGTGAACGGGTGCGGCACCACTGGCGGGCCGACACCGGCACCGCCGCGCTGCCCTGGCTGAGCGACCACCGAGTGCACGGCACACCGGTACTGCCCGGTGCCGCCTACTACGCCGTCGCGCTGACCACCGCCTGCCAGGTGTTCGAGGCCGCGGCCACCGAAGTGGAGGTCACCGATGTCTCGTTCAAGGAGATGCTGAGGCTGACCGAACACACCGACCTCAGTACAACCGTGACCATGGTCGCTCCGGACCATGCCCTGTGTGAGATCTTCGGGCGCGGTGACGACGGCCAGTGGGTGACACACGCCAGTGCCGTACTGCGCCGCCTCTCCACCTCGCCACGCGCCCGCGCGGCGTCCGTCGCCGCTCTGGCCCACCGGCACCCGATCACCATCGATCCCGCCGGTCTCTACACGAATCTGCGTGGCCGCGGGCTGGAGCACGGTCCGGCATTCGCCGGAATCACGGATCTGCACACCACCCAGAGCGGTGACAGCTACTGGGGCCGCCTCAGGATTCCGCCGTCGGCGCGGACCGGCGAGCACTCCTTGCTGGTCCATCCCGTCGTTGTCGACCTCTGCCTGCAACTCCTGGTCGCGGGAGCGGTCCAGGACGCCGGCCAGGGACTGGTCCTGCCCGTCCGGATGCGGACGGTGCGTGTGCTGGGCGATCCGGCGACCGCCGTGTACTGCCACGCGCGGATCACGGAGACCACGGCCGACAGCGCTGTGGGCCATGTCCGTCTCCTCGACGAAGCGGGCAAGGCGGTGATGGCCGTCGACGGTGTGGAGTTCGCGCGCCGGAGCCCGGAGAAGGACGACAAGGTCGATCAGTGGTTCCTGGAGGCCGGCTGGCACCAGGTCTCCCGACCGCGCAACGCCGAGCGGGTCCCGGCCGGGAAGTGGCTGATCATCGGAGAGGGAGACGGAGACGCCCGGGCGCTGGCCGGCGTCCTGCACAAGGCCGGGGCCAGGGCCGAGGTCTGGGACATGCCACTGAGCGATGAGCGGCTCGAACAGCTCAGCGACTCCGTCGGCGAGTACCTGGCGCCCGGCCAGGATCCGTCACACGCCGTGGTGATGCTGTGCGGCGCCTCCGCCGCGGCCTCGGACGACCCCACCGTGGGCGGGCGGCGGCGAGCCCGGCGCGTGCTCAGTATCGCCCAGGCCATCGCGCACAGCGCCGATCCGCCGCGTCTGTACGCGGTCACGCGCGGCGCCCGCGCCGTGGTGGCCGGCGAGAGCGTGGATCTTGAACAGGGCGCCCTGCGCGGAGTGGTGCGCGTCCTGGCGTTCGAACACCCGGGAATGCGTGCCACGCTGGTGGACACCGAGAGCGGCCGTCCCGGCCTGCGGCACCTGGCCGAGGAACTGCTCACCGGCGGAAGCGAGGACGAGGTCGCCCTGCGCGGTCCCACGCGTCACATCGCACGGCTCGATCACGCTCCACTGGTCCCTTCCGAACAGGTCAGAGCCACCACCCGCACCGTGCGTTACGGAGTGGACGGATTCCGCCTCCGCGCCGGCCGCCTCGGAGACCTGGACAGTCTGGAACTCACCGCGACCGGGCGGCGGACACCGGGACCTGGCGAGGTGGAGCTGCGCGTCCAGGCCGCGGGCGTCAACTTCCGTGATGTCCTCACGACCATGGGCCTGCTGCCCGGTGAGCAGGACGTCCGGTACCGGATCGGCTTCGAGTGCGCGGGAGTGGTGACCGAGGTCGGGTCCGGTGTGGAGGGTCTTCAGGTCGGAGACCAGGTGCTCGCCATCCACCTCGAAGGCGGCGCCTTCGCCTCGTTCGTCACCGTCCCCGCCACCGCCGTCGCCCCGATTCCGGCCGGCATCGATCCTGTCACCGCGGCCGGGCTGCCGACGGCCTTCCTCACCGCCTGGTACGCGCTGCGGCATGTCGGCCGGCTCAGCGCCGGCGAACGCGTCCTGATCCACTCCGCCAGCGGAGGCACCGGACTGGCGGCGGTCGCCGTCGCCAGGCTGCTCGGGGCCGAGGTGCTGGCGACGGCCGGCAGCGAAAAGAAGCGGCAGTATCTGCGCGGCAGCGGAATCAGCCGCGTGATGGACTCCCGTTCGCTGGACTTCGCCGAGCAGACCCGCGCGGCCACCGGCGGCGAAGGCGTCGACGTCGTCCTCAACTCGCTGTCGGGTGCGGCGATTCGCGCGGGACTGGAGACCCTGCGGCCCTTCGGCCGCTTTGTCGAGCTGGGCGTACGCGACATCCTGTCCGACGCGCCCGTGGGACTGGGCCCGTTCCGCCACAACATCACCATGAGCACCGTTGACCTCATCGAGCTTCAGCGGACCCGTCCGGAGGCGTTCGCGGCCATGCTGCGTGAGGTCCTCACCGAGTTCGACGAAGGCCGTCTGAAGCCACTGCTCTGCACCACCTTCCCGCTCTCCGAGGCCACCGAGGCGTTCCGCCTGATGGCCCGCGCGGGACACACCGGCAAGCTGGTCCTGACCGTCCCCGACGACGGGGAAACCACCGCCGTGCTCCCGGACGGGCCGCCTGTCGTGCACGCCGACGGCTCTTATGTCGTCACCGGCGGTCTGCGCGGCCTCGGTCTGGCGACCGCGCGCTGGCTGGCCGAGCAGGGCGCGGGCCGTATCGTCCTCAACGGCCGCACTCCGCCGTCCCTCAGCGCCGCGCGCGAGATCAGGGAGCTGTCCGCACTCGGTACGCGGACCACGGTCGTACTGGGCGACATCGCCAAGGCCGGTACGGCCGAACGGCTCGTGGCCGCCGCGACCGAGGACGGAGCGCCGCTGCGCGGTGTCGTGCACTGCGCCATGGTGCTCGAAGACGCCGCGATCACCAATGTCCGCCACCACCAGCTCAATCGGGTGTGGGCGCCCAAGGTCACGGGCGCCTGGAAACTGCACAACGCCACGGCGGAACACACGCTGGACTGGTTTGTCGTCTTCTCCTCGATGGCCTCGTTGCTGGGCAATCCGGGACAAGGTGTGTACGCCGCCGCCAACTCCTGGCTCGACACCTTCGCCGCGTGGCGGACCGCTGAAGGTCTGCCCACTCTCGCGGTCAACTGGGGCCCGTGGGGCGAGACCGGTGTCGCGACCGATTTCAGCAGCAGGGGCTACCGGACGATCCCGACCGACAAGGGACTGCTGGCGCTGCACGCGCTCCTGGGTCACGGACGCGTCCAGACCGGCGTGATCCCCGGAGAGCCGGACACCTGGATTCTTCCCTCGGGACGGCAGTCGTCCTTCTTCAGTCTCCTCGCACCGGGCGACGAACCCGCCGGTGCGGAGCCGGACGACTCCGGCGACATCCAGGGCCGCCTCAGGGCGCTGGCTCCCGGCATCGCCCGGCGCACCGCGCTGGAGGGCTACCTCGGCGAGCACATCCGCGCGATTCTCCGGCTGGGCAGCACCACCCTTGATCCCGGGACACCGCTCAAGGCGCTGGGTTTCGATTCGCTGCTGTCGACGGAGCTGCGGGTCCGTCTCGAATCCGATCTCGGGGTCAAGCTGCCCGGCAACTTCGTCTGGCAGCATCCGACCCTGTCCGCACTCGCCGCCGGCCTCGCCGACCGCATGGGCCTGGCGCTGGAGGACACCGGCCAGTCGGCCGCGAGCAGGTGACGCTCCGGCCCTGTGAATGATCTTTCCTCGATATGACGGACCGGCTGGCAGAGCCCAGCCGGTCCGTTCGGCGTGTGGAAACTGTTGACAAACCGATGACATGATTGTTACCTGTGACTCGCAAAAAAATAGGCAACTGGCTCAATTTTTTCAGAGTCCGCCTGCAACTACATGGCAGGAGCCCGAGCCGCCTGCTGCAGTCCCACCGCTCTGCTTCAAGACCCCCACGGCCGTCCGTCATCCCCGGTCCGGCCAACCGACAACGCACGTCCCGCCGTCGCGCATCCGCGAGACGGCGATTCCGGCGCGTCAACGGGGCCGGCCGGTCCTGCGGGCCGGCCACTCTCTCGTTCCGACCGAACAGAGGACACCATGAAACGGAAGCAGCTCAGCCGGCGGCTGATGACCGGCATAGTCATGGCCTGCTTAATGGCCGTCGGGCTTTTGCCCATGTCCGCCGCCTCCGCCGCCGACCGCCCCAACCTGGCCCTGAGCAGGCCGGCCTCGGCCAGCGGAGCCGAGGGCAGTCATCCGGCGGTCAATGTCAGCGACGGCAACCAGCAGACGTACTGGGAGGGACCGGCCAACGGGTTCCCCGGGTGGGTTCAGATCGACCTCGGCGGAAGTGTCGGAGTCGACCAGGTGGTACTCAAACTGCCGACCACCTGGGAAGCGCGCACGCAGGCCATCAGCGTGCAGGGCAGCACCGACGGGACCACCTTCAGCACCCTGTCCGCGTCGCAGGGACGGACGTTCAGCCCGAGCACGGCCAACACCGTCACCATCGACTTCACCTCCGCGAGCGTCCGGTACGTACGGCTGAACATCACCGGCAACACGGGCTGGCCCGCCGCGCAGGTCTCCGAGTTCGGGATCTACGGCACGGACGACGGCAACGGCGGTGAGGACGACGGCGGGAACGGTGGTGAGGACGACGGCGCCGATCTGGCTCGCGGCAAGCCGATCGACGCCTCCTCGTCGGTCTTCTCCTTCGTCGCGCCCAACGCCAACGACGGCCAGATCAACACCTACTGGGAGTCCGCCGGACACCCGTCGACACTGACCGCGAAGCTCGGCGCCGACGCCGACATCACCTCCGTCGTGGTCAAGCTCAACCCTGACGCGGCGTGGGCGACCCGGACGCAGAACATCCAGGTCCTCGGCCGCGCGCAGGGCGCCACCGGCTTCACCTCGCTGGCGGCCCGGGCCAACTACACCTTCAACCCGTCGGCGAATCAGAACTCGGTGCGGATCCCGGTCACCGGGCGCGCCTCCGACGTACAGCTCCAGATCTTCAGCAACACCGGTGCGACCGGCGGCCAGGTGGCCGAACTCCAGGTCATCGGAGTCCCGGCGCCCAACCCGGACCTCACCGTCACGGCGCTGTCCTGGACGCCTGCCGCTCCGGTGGAGACCGACACGACCACGGTGAGCGCGACTGTACGCAATGTGGGTACGGCGGCCTCCGGAGCGACCACGGTCAATGTCAGCGTGGGAGGCGCGGTCGCGGGCAGCGCTCCGGTCGGCGCGCTCAACGCGGGAGCCTCGACCACGGTCCAGGTCGCCATCGGCAAGCGGGCGGAGGGCAGCTACCGGGTCACGTCCGTGGTGGACCCGACCGACACCATCGTCGAGCAGGACAACGACAACAACAGCTTCACCGCGACCGGGCAACTGGTCGTCGGCCAGAGCCCCGGTCCCGACCTCCAGGTGCTCAGCATCGACTCCACTCCGCAGAACCCGGCGGTCGGAGCGGCGGTCCAGTTCACCGTGGCGGTGAAGAACCGCGGCACCACCGCGTCCGGCGCCACCACGGTCACCCGCCTGACGGTGGGCGGCACCACCCTCAACACCAACACTCCGTCGATCGCCGCCGGAGCGACCACCAATGTGAGCGTCAACGGCAGTTGGACCGCCACGAACGGCGGTGCCACCCTCGTCGCCACGGCCGACGCCACCAACGTCGTCACCGAGACCAACGAGACCAACAACGCGTTCTCCCGCTCGATCGTGGTCGGACGCGGTGCGGCGGTTCCGTACGTCGAGTACGAGGCCGAGGCCGGCCAGTACCAGGGCACGCTGCTGGAGACCGACGCCGAGCGCACCTTCGGCCACACCAACTTCGCCACCGAGTCCTCCGGCCGTAAGTCGGTACGGCTCAACAGCACCGGCCAGTTCGTCGAGTTCACCTCGACCAACCCGACGAACTCGATCGTGGTGCGCAACTCCATCCCGGACGCGCCGAACGGCGGTGGCACCGAGGCCACCATCAGCCTCTACGCCAATGACACCTTCGTCCGGAAGCTGAACCTCTCGTCGAAACACAGTTGGCTGTACGGCGACACCGACGGCCCCGAGGCACTGACGAACACGCCTCAGGCCGATGCCCGCCGCCTGTTCGACGAGTCGAACGCGCTGCTGTCGACCACCTATCCGGCCGGCACCAAGTTCAAGCTGCAGCGCGACGCGAGCGACACCGCTTCCTTCTACATCATCGACCTGATCGACCTTGAGCAGGTGGCGCCGCCGGCCAGCAAGCCGGCCGAGTGCACGTCGATCACCGCCTACGGTGCCGTGCCCGACGACGGCATCGACGACACGGCCGCCATCCAGCGCGCGGTGACGGACAACCAGACCGATGTCATCGACTGTGTGTGGATCCCTGCGGGACAGTGGCGGCAGGAGAAGAAGATCCTGACCGACGACCCGCTGAACCGTGGTCAGTACAACCAGGTGGGCATCAGCAATGTCACGATCCGCGGCGCCGGAATGTGGCACTCACAGCTCTACACGCTGACCGAGCCGCACCTCGCCGTGGGCAGCATCAACCACCCGCACGAGGGCAACTTCGGCTTCGACATCGACAACAACACCCAGATCTCCGACATCGCCATCTTCGGCTCCGGCCGGATCCGTGGCGGCCCGGACGGCGCCGAGGGCGGCGTGGCCCTGAACGGCCGGTTCGGCAAGAACACCAAGATCGCCAACGTATGGATCGAGCACGCCAACGTCGGTGTCTGGGTCGGTCGTGACTACGACAACATCCCGGAGCTGTGGGGACCGGCCGACGGGCTGGAGTTCACCGGCATGCGCATCCGCGACACGTACGCCGACGGCATCAACTTCACCAACGGCACACGGAACTCGCGGGTGTTCAACTCCTCGTTCCGTACCACCGGCGACGACTCGCTGGCGGTCTGGGCCAACCGCTACGTCAAGGACACGTCCGTCGACGTCGCACACGACAACCAGTTCATCAACAACACCATCCAGCTTCCCTGGCGGGCGACCGGCATCGCGGTGTACGGCGGCTACGGCAACAAGATCGAGAACAACCTGGTCTACGACACCGCGAACTACCCGGGGATCATGCTGGCGACCGACCACGACCCGCTGCCCTTCTCCGGGCAGACGCTGATCGCCAACAACGCCCTCCACCGCACCGGTGGCGCCTTCTGGAACGAGGATCAGGAGTTCGGCGCCATCACACTCTTCGCACAGAGCAGAGACATCCCCGGGGTCACGATCCGCGACACCGAGATCTACGACTCCACCTTCGACGGCATCCAGTTCAAGACAGGTGGCGGCAACGTACCAGGAGTCGTGATCAACAATGTGAAGATCGACAAGTCGAACAACGGCGCCGGCATCCTCGCCATGAGCGGCGCTCGCGGCAGCGCGACGCTGACCAACGTGACGATCACCAACTCGGCCGACGGCGACATCGTCACCCAACCGGGTTCGAGCTTCGTGATCACGGGCGGCGCCACAGCGGCCAGGGAACAGGACCGGCTGCCGGGCGTACGACGGTGAGATCCACACCGTCGTCAGCCAACGCCGCACAGGCATCGCGGAGTTGAAGCTGATCCGGATGTTCTAGGTCCTGTCCGCTGAATCACGGCGGGACAACAGATCGGGCCCGGGAAGAGGCGACTCTCTTCCCGGGCCCGATCACCGCTGTCCGCTCCCGGCACCTCCCGGCCGGGACCCTCATGGAGCGGTGAGTGTGCGTGCCGCCGAGGTCCCTGCTCCACCGACGCCGACGACCGCCTCGCCACCCGCGCCTGAGCCACTCCCCGCGCTGACGGCACCGGTGGTGCGCGCCTTCGCGCGCGTGCCACGCGGTGCCGGGCCGGCGGCCCGTCTGCCACAGGAGGCCGCCGCGCACCAGGCCGTCACGCCTGCCGCTCTCACGGGTCCCTGATCTGCGGCCGGAGGCCGTCCCGCCCAATGAGACACCAATTGGTGTCCATTGACAGTCTCCGACGGCTGCCGCCAAGATGTGCAGCATGTTTACGACGCACCCCGGTGTGGTGTGCCGCTACGTGGATCTGCGGCGCACCTGCAGCGCTCTCTGTCGCTGACCGCCAGCCGCCCACGGCCCGCAGGCGCCTGACCGCTCCAGGCGGCGCCGGCCGCCCGCCGTCCGGCTGAACCGCGCCCGACGCCCCGCGCCTCCACTTCCGCGCTTCGTCGCCTCCTCTTCATCGCCTCCTGGTCCGCCCCCGCGAACCCGTCGACGCCACATGCCCCGAGCGTGGTGTGCCCGACGTGTGCACCGAGGCCCCTTCGGCATACCCACCGACGTACGGGTCGACCGTCCCGCGCGGGCTACGAGTCAGCCCTCGTGTCCCGAACCCGCCGACCTGACACGGCTCGGGACCATCAAGGAAAGAAGAAACAAAGAGATGTCCGGACGACCCACGCCCCGCCGCACCAGACTGGACCTCCGATCCGCCCGACGGACCGGCCGCCCGCGCCTCGCGGCCCTCGGAACCGCGCTCGTCGCCCTGCTCGTCCCCGCGCTCAGCGCCTGCGGCGGCGACGCCTACTCCTCGGCCGGCAGCGCCTCCACACTCAAGTGGACCTCGTCCTACTTCCCGACACACTGGGACCCGGTGGTCGGCGGAAGCGGCGCTCAGTTCCGTGAACTCTCGCTGGTGTACGCCTCGTTGACACGCACCGACGAGAGCGGCAAGGCCGTCCCGGACCTGGCCAGGAGCTGGGAGTACAACGCCAAGGGCGACCAGATCACCTTCCATCTGCGCCCCGATCTGAAGTTCAGCGACGGCGAGCCGGTCGACGGAGCCGCCGTCAAGGCCGCCATCGAGCGCGCCAAGAAGCAGCAGAACTCGGCGCTCTTCGGTGACCTGACCTCGATCAAGTCGGTGGACGCCAGCGGCCTGGACGCGGTCCTCCGTCTCAGCCAGGTCGACTACCAGATCCCGCAGTTGCTCGGCGAGCGCGTCCTGCAGATCGCCAGCCCCAAGGCGGCGGCCGCTCCGGAGAAGCTGGACCAGAACCCGGTCGGCGCCGGGCCGTTCACCGTGACACAGCTCATACCGGGCACCAAGGTGGTCCTCAAGAAGAACCCGGACTACTGGGACGCGAAGAACATCCACATCGACAATGTCGAGCTGACCTCCGCTCCCGACGCCTCCACGGTGGTCTCCGGCCTGCAGACCGGCGTCTACAACTTCGCGGACATCGAACCCAGTCAGGCGGACGCCGCCAAGAAGGCCGGCCTGGACGTCTTCGTACAGCCCGGCTTCAACGCCTCGAACATCAGCCTGAACATCAACAAGGCGCCGTTCGACAACGACAAGGTCGTCGACGCCGTACGCCATGCGATCAACCGTCAGGAGTTCGTCGACAAGCTGACCTTCGGCTACGGCGAGGTGACCGACCAGCCGTTCCCGAAGGGCTACGTCGCCTATGACCCGGAGTCGGAGAACACCTACGCGTACGACCCGGCGAAGTCGAGGAAGCTCCTCGCCGAGGCGGGCCACCAGGCCGGCGACATCAAGCTCGACCTGGTCATCCCCGCGGAGGACCCTCAGGCCGAGATCGTCCAGTCGCAGTTGGCCAAGGTCGGCATCACCGTCCGTATCAAGATCGACAAGAACTGGGCCACGCCGTTCTTCGCGAAGGACCTGACGTTCTCGCTCTACGGCACCACGGGCCGTGACTCCGCGGCGCAGACCCTCACCGCCCACTTCGGCCCCAACGGCCCGCTGAACCTCAGCACGCCCTACGAGCCGGCCGGTTTCGAGGCGGCCATCGCCAAGGTCCGCCAGACCCCGCTGGACGATCCGGACTACGCGGAGGTCCTGCGGGCGGCGACCCGGGCCGGCCTCCAGAGCAAGGCGCTGGTCTTCACGTACTCCTCGCCGAACCTCATCGCCAAGAGCAAGTCGATCTCGAAGCTGCCGGCGAACCCGGCCCACCTCGACTGGACCGGCGTGACCATCTCCGGCGGCAACTGACCTTCGCCCACCACGGAACCGAGAGGAGGCAACCTCATGACGACGACCGAGATACCGGCTCCGCCGGCCCGCGGTCACGGGGTCGCGGCGGCCAGGACGCGGCACACGCTGGGCCGCGTCCTGGTCACCCTCGCCAGGTCGGTCGCGATCTTCGTACCTGTCTTTCTGGTCGCGACGTTCGTGACGTTCGCGCTGCGGTCACTGAGTGGGCTCAGCCCGGCGCGGATTCAACTGGGTGAGGAGGCGACTCCCGAGGCGATCGCGAGAGTCGAGTCCCAATGGGGTCTCGACAGGCCCTTCCTGGTCCAGTACTGGGACTGGTTCAGCGGTGTCCTGCACGGACAGCTCGGCGCGAGCTGGACCAACGGCGCCGACATCTCCACGCTCATCGGCCTCGGCCTGGGCGTGAGCCTCTCGGTCGCGGTCTTCGCACTGATCATCGGCGTGGTCGTCGGCTTCGTCCTCGGCACGGTGGCCGCGCTGCGGCGCACCACCTGGATCGACCGCGCGATCACGGGCTTTGTCACCATGATCTCCGTGATGCCCGCGTTCGTCGTCGGCATCGTGCTGGTCGCCGTCTTCGCCGTCGGACTCCATCTCTTCCCGGCCGCCGGATACGTCCCGGCACAACAAGGGATCGGACCATGGCTCGCGCACATCACCCTCCCGGCCGTCGCGCTGAGCTTCGACGTCATCGCCGACGTCGCGCGCCAACTGCGTACAAGTCTGATCGGCGCCTACCGCGAGAACTACGTGACGGGCGCGATCGTACGAGGACTGAGCCCACGACGGATCTTCTTCGGTCACGTCCTGCGCAACGGCCTCGGACCGGCGCTCGCCACGCTCGGCCTGAAGTTCCCGTCGCTGGTGGGCGCTTCCGTCGTGACGGAATGGATCTTCGGCCTCCAGGGCTTCGGCAGATTCGCCAACGACTCCGCCCAGGCCGGTGACGTACCCGCCGTACAAGGCGTCCTCGTGGTGTCGATCGTCCTGGTCGTCGTCTTCAACCTGATCGTCAACCTGGTGCTGGCCCGCGTGACGCCGGCGTCCCAGAGGGGAGTATGACCATGGTCCGCCGCATCCTCGCACTCACCTCCGGCCGGATCGCCGTCGCGATTCTCACCGTGATCGCCGTGCTCGCGATCTTCGGCCCGCTGCTCGCTCCGCGCAATCCGCTCGCCACCGGCGACAACACACTCGCCGCCGCGTCGGGCGCCCACTGGCTGGGCACGGACCACCTCGGCCGTGATGTGCTGAGCCGTCTCCTCGACGGGTCCCGCGTCAGTGTGCTCGGCTCGCTCGAAGTGGCGCTGATGGCACTGGTCGTGGGCGCGATTCCGGGCATCCTGTCGGTCTATCTGGGCCGCGCCTTCGAGTGGCTCACCCTCCGCCTGGCCGACACACTGGTCGCGCTGCCCTTCCTGCTGTTCGCCGTCGCCGTGATCGCACTGCTCGGCAATGGCATCACCCAGGCCATGCTGGTCACCGGCGCGCTGGTCTCGCCGCTCTTCTACCGGGTGGCCCGCGCCGCCACACTCGCCGTGGCCCGCTCGCCGTACGTGGAGGCCTCGCTCATCTCCGGCGCCTCCATCGGCTGGATCGTACGGCGCCATGTCTGGATCAAGGTGCTCCCGCCGATCGCGGTCGCGCTCGCGCAGACCATCGGCGTCGGCTTCATCATCGTCTCCAGCCTGACGTTCCTCGGCATCGGCGTCGAACCTCCCGCACCGACCTGGGGCGGACTGCTCGCCTCGGACCTCGGCTACCTCAGCCACCGGCCGTGGGCGCCACTCGCACCGGCGCTGCTGATCACGGTGACCGTCTGGGCCAGCAACCTGCTCGCCGACGCGATCCGGGACGTCTCCGGCGAGGCGGGCCGCGCGCTGGTCAACAACCGCAAGGCCCGCGCCAACCGTCCCGACAAGGCCGATCCCGTTCCGACCGGAGGTGCGTGATGACGACACTGTCCAGAAACATCGCCCCGGAGGAGACCCGGAGCGTCATTCCGCACGCCACCGCCGGCCCGGTGACCTCACCGGTGCTCGCCGTCCGCGATGTGCGCATCACTGACCGGGCCAATGACCGTGAGATCGCCCATGGAGTGAGTTTCGAGCTCACGCCCGGCAAGGTCGTCGGCATCGTCGGTGAGTCGGGCAGCGGCAAGACGCTCACCTGCCGCGCCACGCTGGGCATCCTGCCCGCGCACTTCGAGATCGCCGGCGGCTCGGTCGAGATCAACGGCACCGACATCGCGGACCTGACCGGGCCGCAGTGGACGGACCTGCGCGGCGCCGTGATCAGCGCCGTCTTCCAGGATCCCGCGTCATACCTCAATCCATCGATCCGTATCGGCCCGCAGATCGTCGAGGTCATCCGGAGCAAAAAGGGACTGAACCGGCGCGCGGCACGCCACCGCGCCCTCGAACTGCTGCGGGCGGTGCGTCTGCGTGACCCGGAGCTGGTCTACAGCCAGTACACCTACGAGCTTTCCGGAGGCATGCTCCAGCGCGTCCTGATCGCGGCGGCGATCGCCGCCGACCCGCGGATCCTCATCGCCGACGAGGCCACGACGGCGCTCGACGTCACCGTCCAGGCCGAGATCCTCGACCTGCTCGCCGATCTGCGCGAGCGCACCGGCCTTGCCCTCGTCGTCGTCTCCCACGACCTGGCCGTCGTCTCCCAACTGTGCGACGAGGTCCTCGTGATGCGACAGGGCGATGTCGTGGAGCACGGCCCGACACACGCGGTGCTCCACGACCCGCAGCACGAGTACACCCAGCTCCTCATCGCCGAGCACGAGCAGTACGGCCTGGAGAAGTTCCTTACGCCGAAGGAGGCGTCGTGACCACCGAGCTGTCGGACGAGAGGTCCGCCGGCACCGAGCAGCCTCCGGGCCCGGTCCTCCAAGTCACCGGCCTCGACGTCCATTACGGCCTGCGCCGTCGGCGCCGCCGCGCTCTGCACGGAGTCTCACTGAGCGTCGCGCCCGGCGAGACCGTCGGCGTCATCGGCGAGACAGGATCCGGCAAGTCCACCTTCGCCCGCGCCACACTCGGACTGGTACGCGCCTCGACCGGCTCGATCGTCATCGGCGGCGAGGACGTGAGCGCCTACGGAAACCGTCAGTGGCGCGACCTGCGCCGCCGCGGCGTGATCCAGTACGTCTTCCAGGACCCGCTGCGCAGCCTCGACCCCGACCTCACCATCGAGGACTCACTGACCGATCCACTGCTCGTCCAGGGCGTCCCGCGCAAGGAAGCGGCCCAGCGGGTCCGCTCGTTCCTCGCCCGCGTCCGCCTCACCGAGGACCTCCTGGACCGGCTGCCCGGTGAACTGTCCGGAGGCCAGCGCCAGCGGGCCGCGGTGGCGCGGGCGCTGGTCACCGAACCGCGGCTCGTCATCCTCGACGAGCCGGTCAGCGCCCTGGACTCCGCCAACCGGGTCCAGGTCCTGGAGATCCTCAAGGAGCTCCGCGCCACCGGAGTGGCCCTCGTCTTCATCTCCCACGACCTCGGGTCCGTCGCCGGGATCGCCGACCGCGTCGCCGTGCTGTACCAGGGCGAACTGGTCGAGGTCGGCGCCGCCGACGACATCATCAACCGGCCCCAGCACGTCTACACACGCCTGCTCGTCAGCTCCGCGCCCACACTGCACAGCGCTCCGGCCAACCGTGCGGAGCGCGAGGCGCTGCGCGCGCTGCTGCACACCTGAACCCACCACGAACAAGGAGAGCCATGTCCCGCACGATCCACCTCGCGCTCCATCCGTACGGCGTCGGCGGCCCCGGCCAGCACGGCCTCTGGAGAGACCCGCGCGTCGCGAAGAACGCCAGCATCGACATCGCCTACTACATCCGGCAGGCCCAGGCAGCCGAACACGCGCTCTTCGACGCCCTCTTCGTCGTCGACAGCCAGTTCATCAACGCCACCTACCCGGCGCACTATCTCAACCGGCTGGAGCCGCTCACACTGCTCTCGGCGGTCGCCACCCACACCCAGCACATCGGCCTGGTCGGCACGGCCAGCTCGACATACAACTCGCCGTTCAACCTCGCGCGCCGGTTCGCCTCACTCGACCACATCAGCGGTGGCCGCGCCGGCTGGAACGTGGTGACCAGCTTCGACACCGGCACCTCCAGGAACTTCGGGCTCGACGAACACCTCGACTACACCACCCGCTACGGCCGCGCCCTGGAATTCGTCCAGGTCGCCCGCGGCCTGTGGGACTCCTACGAGGACGACGCGTTCCCGGCCGACGTGGCACGCGATGTCTTCCTCGACCCGGCCAAGCTGCACGAACTCAACCATGACGGCGAGCACTTCAAGATCGCCGGGCCGCTCAACCTCTCCCGCTCGCCGCAGGGCCAGCCGGTGATCTTCCAGGCCGGAGTCTCCGAGGAGGGCCGCGACCTCGCCGCGCGGGTCGCCGAGGGCATCTACGCGCCGGGCGGCACGCTGCGGCAGGCGCAGGAGTACTACGCGGACATCAAGCGGCGCACCGCCGCCTACGGCCGCGATCCGGAACACATCAAGATCTTCATCCATGGCGGCCCGGTCGTCGCCGCCACCGACGAGGACGCCAGGAACCGCGAGCGGGAGATCTTCGAGGAGGACAACGACTTCGACCGCAACCTCGCTCTCCTCGGCCGTTCCTTCGGCGCGTACGACTTCAGCCGACACGACCTGGACGCGCCGTTCCCGGACGTCGCGCACCTCGCCGAGAAGGGCGGCAGGACGGGCGCAGCCAAGATCATCGACCGGGCCAGGGCCGAGAACCTGACGTTGCGTCAGGTCGCGGAGTCGATCAGCCAGTTCCGTCGCTCGCCGTTCGTCGGCGCACCGGAGACCGTCGCCGACACCATCGAGCAGTGGTTCGACGCCGGCACGTTCGACGGCATCAACCTCGCCTTCCGCACCGACGACGATCTCAACCTCTTCGTCGACGGCGTCGTCCCGATCCTGCAAAAGCGCGGACTGTTCCGCACCGAGTACGCCGGCGACACGCTGCGCGCCAACCTCGGCCTGCCCGTCCCAGCCAACCGCCACACCGCCGAGCGCCTGCTCGCGAACGGCTGAGGACCGCGCGGCCGGGCCCGCACCGCGACACTGGTGCGGGCCGGAGCGGTGGGACACCCGCCGCGCGCGGTCGAGCAGGCCTCGCCGCGCAAGCCGCGGCGCGGGCGCTGCCGTTCACGGTGATACACCTGCCCGATCCCGACGCACGCGCGATCCACGGCACCGTCAACGTCCTCGTACGTCCCGATCAGCACATCGCCCGGCGCGGGACGGGGCTGCCCGACGGAGGTGCCGGCACGGTCCTCGACCATGTGCTGGGCGCCGACCATCACGAGGCCGCGACGACAAATCTCGTCACCGCCGGCGCGACAGGCGCACAGCCGCCGACACCGCCGCCCGGTCCGCCGACCGGTGTGCGATCGGCTTCCTCTCGCCACGACTCCTGCGTGGCCCGACCCTTGAAAGGCAGTCACACCATGACCAACGGGACACCGCGCTTCAGACTCGGTTTCCTCACACACGTCCAGGGCCACGGCGACGACGTGGCCCGGACCTACCGCAATGCCCAGGAACTCTTCGTGGCCGCCGACGAACTCGGCTTCGACGTCGGCTGGGTCGCGCAGCACCACGTCTCCCTCGGCGGTGGCGGCCTCTCCTCACCGTGGACGTTCCTCGCCCACGCCGCCGCGAGGACCACCCGGATCCGGCTCGGCACCGCCATCACGATCCTCCCGCTGGAGGACCCGGTCCGCCTCGCCGAGGATGTCGCGGCCGTCGACACACTCAGCGGCGGACGCGTCGAGATCGGCGTGGGCAGCGGCTCCAGCGATGTGGAGTACGCCGCGTTCGGCCGGGACATCGCCCGCAAACGCGAGCTGACCAGCCAGAATCTGGAGGTGCTGCGCCGGGCCCTGGCGAATGAGGAGGTGCGCACGCCCGGCTTCCGCATCCAGCCTGCGGCCGGCGACTTCACCGACCGGATCTGGCAGGGCGTCTTCAGCGGGCAAGGCGCGCGGTACGCCGCGGCCGGTGGCTCGAACCTGCTGCTCAACCGTGCCGCGTACGGCTTCGACGCGCCGACCGACCAGGTGCAGCGACCCTGGGCGGACGCCTTCCTCGGCGCCTGGGACCAGCCGCGTCGCCCACGAGTGGGACTGTCCCGGTTCGTGTTCCCGGCGAAGGACAGGGACACCGCGCTCCGGCAGATCGGCGACGACGTCCACCGCGCGGCGCTCCGCTTCGCGGCGAACGGCGCCTTCCCCAAGGGCCTGGACAGGGCCGAGGCGCTGCGCCGCTTCCACTCGTTCTACGGCCCGCCCGAGGAGATCGTCACAGCACTCCGGCAGGAGCGGGTCCTGCCGGTCGCGACCGACCTGATCACCCAGTTCAATCCCGCCGTACCCGACCACGACGCCGCGATCCGCGCACTGGAGCTCATCGCGACCGAAGTCGCACCCGCCTTGGGCTGGAAGCCCGCGGCCAAGCCCGAACCCGCAGGAGTGTGAGATGACCGAGTACACCGACCACCACGGTCCCGAGGGCCTCCGCACGCGCGGCACGATCATCGTGGTGCCCGGCCGAGGCGAGACCCGGGCGACTTATGCCCGGTTCGGCAAGCGGCTCGCCGCCGACGCCTACCGTGTCCGTGTCATCGACACCCCGGACTTCGACACCGCCGATCCGACCGGCTCGCTGGCCCGCTTCGGCGCGCGGCTCGCCGATGCCGTCGAGGGCACCGCCGCCGAAGACGGTGTCGTCCGCCCGGTCGTGCTGGTGGGAGCCGACATCGGCGCCGCCGCTG
This sequence comes from Streptomyces sp. AK02-01A, assembly GCF_033795305.1. NCBI lineage: Bacteria > Bacillati > Actinomycetota > Actinomycetes > Kitasatosporales > Streptomycetaceae > Streptomyces > Streptomyces sp. AK02-01A. Next base: position 53,770 of record NZ_JARBAE010000028.1, on the reverse strand, counting down.
CCGCGCTCCTCGGCCGAGAGGACACTCCTGCCGCCCGGCGGCCGGACGCCGTCGTCCTCGCCGGGCTCCCGGGCCACACCGCCACCGTCGTCGGCGCCTGGGACCACGAGCTGGACGTACGCACCTCCTGCCCCGCTCATCGAGGCACACTCACCGACGACTCCGGGGTCCGGCGAGGCTCGCTCGACGACGCGGTGCCGCAGGAACTGCTCACGGCGGCATACGACAGCGAGGTCGCCGTCCCGGCGCTGATCCTCATCGGCGACGCCGATCCGCTCGCGGATCACAATGCGCTTGTCCGCACGGCCAAGTCGCTGGACCGTGCCCGCCTTTCGGTGGTCCGAGGCGGCCACCACGATGTCCTCAACGACCTGCAGCACCGCTCGGTGGCGGCCGAGATCGTCACCTTCCTGGAGACGCTGCGCAACGAACTGGTGCCGGTGGTCGCGGTGGAATCGAGCGCGTGGTGAGCGCCCCCGTCCGGCGGACGCGCCGCCGACAGCCGATAACTCGATGGCGTCACCGCTCTCGGTTTCTCCGCACGGGAAACGCCTCTGTGTGCCCGGCCACGGCTTCGAAGAGAAAAAGCGCCTGGTCCACCAGGTCCTCGCCGGAGATGTGCAGAGTTCCATTGCCCCAGTTCAGCAGCAGCTCGCCGACTCCGCCGACGACGGCCACGGACATGGCGGCCGTATCGACCCGAGGATCGAGAGGACCCTCTCTCAGCAGCGATGCCACGAGGCCGGTCATGCCTTCCATGCCGCGCCGCCGCTCGTAGGCGGTCAACGGGCCGGCGCTCAGCGACTCGACGAGTTTGACTCGCCCTTTTCGTGGATCCGCGACCGGCAGCCTGACAAGGACGTCGATCATGTCGCGAGCCCGCTCGTGCCGCGTCCGGCCCGTTCCGATCGCCTCGGCGCATCTGGTGATCTGTTCCTCGTAGATGTCCCTCACGAGCGCCGCCATGACGTCGTCCAGGGACGAGAAACTCTCCGTGAAGTATCTGTCCTTCAATCCCGCGTGGCGAAGTACCGAGCGGATGGAGGTGCGAGCGTATCCCCGGCCGGCGAAGAGTTCGAGACCGCTCTCCATGATGCGCCGACGTCGCAGCGAGGTGCGCTGCTCCGCCGTCATTCCTCCATAGGTCCTCATGCCGTGCCGCCTCTCCCGGTGCGCTGTGTCCACACGACGCGGTGTCACACACTGATGGCCTGGTGTCGAGGAGGACGCGGTGGGCCTCTCCGCGGGGGTCAGGTCGGCCGCGGCGTCCGGCCCGCCTCCAACGCCATCCAGCGAGAGCCTTTTCGTCCATTCTACGCATCTGGTGACATTTGCCCCCAGATCGGTGTAGCGTCGGACGCGTGTGGTAGCAAACTGCATAAACGCCCCTCCTGAGGTCGTCTCGTGCCGAGAGGGGCTGCGCAGTGGTGGCTCCCGGCTCAAAGGGCCGAGTGTGAGTCGGCGCGATCATGATCGCCGGTACCGGCCGTGCGTCCCACTGAGCGGCCGTCCACACGGTGACATCCACAGGTGACGTCCACACCCTGGACATGACCGGAGGGTGCCGCGGCCACCAAGGACCACCGCGAGAGAAGAATTCATCATGGATACGAATCAGTTGTTCATCGGCGGACACTGGATACGTCCGTTCGGCCGCCGCTCCATCACCGCCGTATCCGCCAGCACCGGCGAGTATCTGGGCGTGGTTCCGGAGGGCTCCGTGCCCGACATCGACCGCGCTGTCGGGGCCGCGCGTGCCGCGTTCGACGCGCCCGGCGGCTGGCCCGCCTGGGAGCCTGAGCGCCGTGCCGCGGCCATGATCCGGCTCGCTGACGCGCTCGACGCGAGGAAGGAGGCGACGGCGAACGCTGTCAGTGCGCAGAATGGCATGCCGATCTCCGTCGCCGGGTTCTTCGAGGGCATGGTCCCAGCGGCCCTGCTGCGCTATTACGCGCATCTGATCGGCACCACGCCCGATGAGGAACTCCGTACCGGGCTGCCGCGTGGCAAGACGCTGGTCCGCCGCGAACCCATGGGAGTGGTGGCCGCCGTCGTGCCCTGGAACTTCCCTCAGACCATCGCCTTCTTCAAGATCGCTCCGGCCCTGGCGGCGGGTTGCGTCGTGGTGCTCAAGCCGGCGCCGGAGACGGTGCTCGACTCGGTGCTGCTGGCGGAAGCGATCGACGCGGCCGACATTCCTGATGGAGTGATCAACATCGTGCCCGGTGGGCGCGAGGTGGGCTCCTATCTGGTCTCCCATCCCGGCGTCGACAAGGTGTCGTTCACCGGATCGACCGCGGCGGGCCGCGAAGTGGCCGCCGCCTGTGCTCAGTTGCTGCGACCAGTGACCCTGGAGCTGGGAGGCAGGTCGGCCGCGGTCGTTCTCGAAGACGCGGACCTCGCTTCTCATCACGAGCAGTTCTTCATGGCCAGCCTGCTGAACAACGGCCAGGCCTGTTACGCCAGTACCAGGATTCTGGCCCCGCGTGGCAGGTACCACGAGGTAGTCGAGTTCTGTACGGCCATGGCGCGGGACGCTGTCGTGGGTGATGCGCTCGACCCGGCCACTCAAATAGGCCCGCTCGTCAGCGCTCGGCAACGAGAACGAGTACAGGGCTTCATCAGCGAGGGCCTCGGCGAAGGCGCCAAGCTCACCACGGGAGGAGGCCGGCCGGCCGGTCTTGACCGGGGCTGGTTCGTAGAACCCACCGTTTTCGCGGACGTCGACAACGCCTCCGCTCTCGCGCAGGAAGAGATCTTCGGCCCGGTCCTCACCATCACGCCCTATGACGGCGAGGACGACGCCGTGCGCCTCGCGAATGACTCGGCGTACGGCCTCGCCGGCACCGTCTGGACCACCGACACGGACCACGGCGACCGGGTGGCCCGCCGGATCCGGACCGGCACCGTCGGGCTCAATGGCTACCTGCCCGACCTCACCTCTCCGTACGGAGGCAGAAAAGCCAGCGGCCTCGGCCGCGAAATGGGGCCCGAAGGACTCCAGGCCTACCAGCAGTTCCAGTCGATCTACCACCCCTGACATGACATCCGGCAGCCGATCGCTCCGTGCCGGACGAGCCAGACCGGGACGATCGCCCGCCGGGCGATGGGCGCATCATGACTTCCACCAGAACCGAAGGATTCGACTACGTCATCGTCGGCGCCGGCAGCGCCGGTTGCGTACTCGCGGACCGCCTGAGCCGCGACAACTCCGTACACGTGCTTCTCCTCGAAGCAGGCGGTCCCGACACCGATGAGGCCATCCACGCACCGGCCGCTCTCGGAACGCTGTTCGGATCGGACGCGGACTGGAACTACCAAACAGCCGAGCAAACCCCGGCCGGCCGCACCTTCTACTGGCCGCGGGGCAGGACGCTGGGCGGGTCGTCATCCACCAACGTCATGATCTACACCCGTGGCAATCCGCACGACTACGACCGCTGGCGCGACGAGCACGGCGCGGCAGGCTGGGGCTACGACGACGTCCTCCCGTACTTCAAGAAGTCCGAGTCGAACCGCCGGCTCGGCGATCCCTACCACGGATCGGACGGCCCACTGCGTGTCGAGGACCGCGTCTACACCCATGAACTCTCCGAAGCCTGGCTGAAGGCAGCCGTCAACTGGGGCCCCGACTACAACGACGACTTCGCGGGAGCGTCCGCACTCGGTGCCGGCCCTTATCAGGTCACCTGCCACGACGGCCGCCGTTGGTCGGCCGCCGACGCCTATCTGCGTCCCGCTCTCGACCGGCCCAATCTCACCGTGCGCACCGGCGCCATGGCGACGGGAATCACACTCAGCGGGTCGCGCGCGACCGGTGTGACCTATCTGCTGGACGGAGCGGAGCGGATGGCGCACGCGGACCTGGAGGTCCTGGTCTGCGGCGGCTCCGTCAACTCGCCGCAGCTTCTGCTTCTGTCGGGCATGGGCGACCCCGGTGAGCTGCGCGATCTTGGAATCGACGTCCATGTGCCGCTGGCAGGCGTCGGACGGAACCTGCAGGACCAGCTCATGGCTCCCGTCGTGTGGGAGACGAAGAACTCCAGTGACATCGTCCGGGACCTGCTCACTCCGGACAATCTGCGGCGCTGGCGGGCCGGCCGGGGCGGCCCGTTCGCCTCCAACTACGGCGAAGTCGGCGCGTTTCTCAGTGTGACGGACGACAGTCAATGGCCCGACATACAACTGGTCGGAGGTGCCACGGCGCTCATCCTCAGCGGCCAGAAATTGCCCGACCGGCCGGTGTTCACAATGAACTGCGTCGTCCTGAATCCGTCGGCTCGCGGTACCGTGCGCCTCGCGTCTGCCGATCCGCGTACTCAACCGGTCATCGATCCCGGATACTTCGACACTTCGGCGGATCTTCCGCTCATGGCCGCCGGCCTCAGGTCGGTCATCGATATCTCCCACCGCCCGCCCTTCGCCGACTGTCTGGCGCGACCGTATCTCCCGGCCACGGCCGAGCTCGACGCCTTGGACGACGCGGCTCTCGACGAGCACATCCGTCGCTGGAGTGCGACGGCCTACCACCCTGTGGGCACCTGCGCGATGGGCGCCGGTGAGGACTCCGTCGTGGACCCGGAGCTCAGGGTGCACGGCGTGGAGCGGCTCCGTGTCGTCGACGCCTCCGTCATGCCGACCATCATCAGCGGAAACACCAACGCACCGACGATCATGATCGCCGAGAAGGCAGCCACGCGGATCCGCGCGCGGCAGAGCTGACTGCCAACTCACGCCTCCGGCCTCGGAGTTGGACACCTCACCAGCGTGCCGCTGTCCCGGCCGGCAGGGACAGCGGCACGATGGCGTCAGTTCTTCACGTCAGTTCTTCACAGTGAAGCCCGCGCGCAGCAGCGACTCGTCGCGGGAAGACGGGCCGACGAGCAGTTCGAAGTCGCCCGGTTCGACCAGGCGGTTCCCTTCGGCGTCCACGATCGTGCACTCCGCGACCGGCAGCTCGACGGAGACCTCGCGCGTCTCGCCGGGAGCGAGGCTCACCTGCCGGTAGGTCTTCAGTTCCTTCTCGGCCCAGGTCACCGAGGTGACGGAGTCGCTGATGTACACCTGCACGGTCTCCAGCGCGGGCCGGGTGCCGGTGTTACGGAGAGTGAGCCGCGCACGCACGGTGCCGCCGGTCCCGACGACAGGAGCGAGCACCTCCAGGTCGCTGTAGTCGACCGTGGTGTAGCTCAGGCCTTCTCCGAAGGCGAAGGCCGGGCTCTGTGTGAGGTCGGCGTAGCGGCTGCCGTGCTGGCCGCGCACCTGGTTGTAGTACGTCGGCTGCTGGCCCGCGTGCCGGGCGAAGGAGATCGGCAGCCGTCCGGTGGGCTCGACCAGGCCCAGCAGCAGTTCGGCCACGGCCCGGCCGCCGGTCATCCCCGGGTTGAAGGCGTGCACGATCGCCGCCGCGCCGAGCGCGGAGGGCGGCAGCACAAGGGGCTTGGAGCTGATGACCACGACGACGAGCGGTGTGCCCGTCGCGGCGAGCGCGTCCAGCAGGGCGACCTGGCCGCCGACGAGTTCCAGGGTCGCGGTCGACCGTCCCTCGCCGACCAGCTCGATGCGGTCGCCGACGACGGCGACGGCGTAGTCGGCGTCGCGGGCGGCGGCGACGGCCTCGGCGATGAGCGTGTCGTCGGGCTCGGCCGGGACGACGACCTCGGGACGCGGCTGGCCGTCGGGGAAGAACGCGCCCTCGGGGTCGGGACCCACGGTCAGGATGTCGGCGCCTCGCGCGTGGGTGACGGTCCAGTCCGCGGGAACGTGCTCGCGGAAGCCGTCGAGCACGGTCCGGATCATGGCGCGCGGGTGGCCGTCGGGCAGCCAGTCGGCCTGGCCCGAGGAACCGGCCCAGTCGCCGAGCTGGGTCTGCGCGTCGTCGGCGTTGGGGCCGATGACGGCGACGGTACGGGGCGCGGCGGCGGGTCCGGCGAGGGCACGGCCGTCGTCACCGGCCTCGAAGCCGCCGGCGAGCGGCAGTGTGCCGTCGTTGGTGAGCAGGACCAGCGAGCGGCGGGCCGCTTCGAGGTTCAGCTCGGCGTGCTCGGCGCTGCCGATGACGAGCGCCTGACGGTCGGCGTCGGGACGGCGCGGGTTCTCGAAGAGGCCCAGCTCGAACTTGAGCGTGAGGATCCGGCGGACCGCCGCGTCGATCTCCGCCTCGTCGAGGGTGCCCTGGACGACCGCCTCCTGGGCGCCCGCGAAGAACTGCGGTGTCGTCATCACCATGTCGTTGCCCGCGTGCACCGCCGCGGCGGCGGCCTGCGCGTGGTCGGCGAAGATGTGCTGCTCCCACACCATGCGGCCGACGTTGTCCCAGTCGGTGACCAGGGTGCCGGTGTAGCCCCACTCGCCGCGCAGCACCTCGTTGAGCAGCCAGTTGTTCACCGTGATGGGCACGCCGTCCATCGACTGGTAGCCCAGCATGAACGTACGGCAGCCCTCGCGGGCCACGCGTTCGAACGGCGGCAGGAACCACGAGCGGAGCTTGCGCCGCGAGATGTCCGCCTCGCTCGCGTCCCGGCCGCCCTGCGTCTCGGAGTAGCCCGCGAAGTGCTTGGCGCAGGCCAGGATGGCGGTCGGATCGTCCAGTCCGTCGCCCTGGTAGCCGCGCACCATCGCCGAGGCGAGCTCACCGATGAGGAACGGGTCCTCGCCGAAGGTCTCGCTCACCCGGCCCCAGCGCAGGTCGCGCGTGATGCAGAGCACCGGGGAGAACGTCCAGTGGACCCCGGTCGCCGCGACCTCGACGGCCGTGGCGCGGGCGATGCGCTCCACGAGTTCCGGATCCCAGGTCGCGGCCATGCCGAGCTGCGTGGGATAGATCGTCGCACCCTCCCAGAAGGAGTGGCCGTGGATGCAGTCCTCCGCGACGAGCAGCGGGATGCGCAGCCGGCTCCGCTCGGTGAGCTCGGCCGCTTCGAGGACCCGCTCGGGCGCGGCGTGCAGGATCGAACCGGCGTGGAAGTCCTCGACGAGGTGCCGTACGCCGTCCTTCGCGTTGAGCTGGAGCATCTGACCGACCTTCTCGGGCAGCGTCATACGGCCGAGAAGGTCGCTGACCCGCTCTGCCACGGGCAGCGAGGGGTCGCGGTAGGGCGGGAAGGGGCCCACAGGGGTTCCTTTCACAACGTCGGTGACGTTCGGCGGGGCACGTGGATCGGTTAGCGCGGTGGCGCTGTGGTGCCGTCGGACTCGGAGCGCTCCCACGCGCGGCTCCGCCGGCGGGAACCGCTCCATGACATACCGTACGCCCAATGCCGACCAGGTGGTAGGTATGTTGTCTGCGCACGGGTGATTCCGTGCGCGTGTGGTGGTGTCCCCGACCGACAGAACCGGGAGAGTGACGCGATGTCCGTCGAAGCGCGGCGCGGCTACGCGAAAGGCCGCGCGAAGCGGAGCGAGATCCTCGGCCAGGCCATGTCGATGTTCGGCGAGGCCGGCTACCGCGGCGCGTCGCTCCGTACGATCGCGACCCGCTGCGGCCTCTCGCACCCCGGACTGCTGCATCACTTCCCGACCAAGGAATCGCTGCTGCTCGCGGTGCTGGAGCACCGGGACGAGGTCGACGAGGCATGGCTCTCGCTCGGCGATCCGGTCGGCGTCGACCGGCTGCGGCGCCTGGTCGATCTGGCCGCGCTGAACGCGACGCGACGCGGGATCGTGGAGCTCTTCTCCGTCCTCGCGGCGGAGGCGACCGCCGCCGACCACCCCGCTCACGCGTATTTCGTGCGGCGGTACCGGGCCTCGGTCGCGGACGCCCGGAGCGCCTACCAACAGGCCCGGGACGAGGACGCGTTGCGTGCCGGTATCGATCCCGACGCGGCGGCCCAGCAACTGATCGCCCTGATGGACGGGCTCCAGGTGCAGTGGCTTCTCAGCGACTGCGCGACGGACATGGCCGGTGTGATGCACGCACATGTCCAGGCGCAGCTCACCGTCCCGCTCTGAGCGTACGGACGAGGCCCCGCCGGACGGACGGGGCCTCATGAGCAGCCGCTGAGCTCCGAGCGGTCGGCGTCGAATCTCGGCTCCGGCCCCGTTTGCCCGCGCCGCGACCGCGGGACCAGACCCGCCGGGCAGTCCCGGGCATCCCTGTGAGGAAACAGATCCGTGTACCATCAGCTTCGCCTGGGAAACAGATCTGTTTCCTCTATCGATGGAGCACGTCATGTCAGGAATCGGCCAGCTCACCGCCACCAACCAGACCGCCGAGGGCGCCAATGGCGTCCGCTACGCGTACCGGCGGTTCGGCACGCCGCGGCCCGGAAACGTACCGGTCGTCTTCCTGCAGCACTTCCGCGGAAACCTCGACAACTGGGATCCCGCCCTGATCGATCCGATCGCCGAGCAGCGCGAGGTGATCCTGGTCGACAACGCGGGCGTGGGCGGGACGACCGGCACCGTGCCGGGCACCGTGCGGGAGATGGCACTGGACGCGCTGGCCTTCATCGACGCGCTGGGCCTGACGTCGTACGACCTCTTCGGTTTCTCGCTGGGCGGCTTCGTGGCCCAGGAGATCGCTCTGGTCCGGCCCCACCAGGTCCGGCGGATCGTCCTGGCGGGAACGGGCCCGCAGGGCGGCCGTGACTTCCACCTCTGGACCGGCGAAGTGCTGGCGGCCGCGCGCCGCGACGAGCCCGCCGCCGAGGACCTTCTCACTCTCTTCTTCCAGCCCACCGAGACCAGTCGGGCCAAGGGCATGGAGTTCGTCCAGCGCATCTTCACCCGGCAGCAGGACCGCGACATACCGACCGACCACGCCACGCGCGACGCCCAGCACACCGCGATCTCCGCCTGGGGCATTCCGGACGACGGCCGACTGGTCAGGCTCGCCGCCATCCAGCAGCCGGTCCTCGCCGCGAACGGCGACCGTGACGTCATGGTCCCCACCGAGAACACCCACCTGCTCGGCGAGCACCTGCCGAACGCCAAGGTCGTCATCTACCCCGACGCCGGCCACGGCTTCCTCTTCCAGTATCCGGCCGAATTCGCCGCCGAGGTCAACACGTTCCTCGGCGAGTAACCGCCGTCACCGACAGCACGACGAGAGAGAACCGCGATGAACAAGCTGCTGAAAGACGTGATCGCCGCGCACGGCGGCCTCGACCGCTGGAACGAGTTCTCCACGCTGACCGCCCGCGTGCGCGGCGGCGGCGCGCTGTGGACCATCAAGGGCCAGGAGGGCGTCATGGACGACGTGACGACCACCATCGACCTGCGCCGTCAGTTCACCAGCCACACTCCCTTCGGCGGCCCCGGACTGCGCGGCTCCTTCACACCCGGCCGTGTGGCCGTCGAGAAGGACACCGGTCAGGTGGTGGAGGAGCGGTTCGCGCCTCGCGAATCGTTCGCCGGTCACATCCAGGGAACGCCGTGGGACCTGCTGCACGTGGCCTACTTCACCGGATACGCCATGTGGACCTACCTCACCGAACCGTTCTCCCTGGCCCAGCCGGGAGCGGAGGTCGAGGAGATCGACCCGTGGGACGAGAACGGTGAGACGTGGCGCCGGCTGCGCGTGGTCTTTCCCGAGGAGTTCGCGGCCCACTGCCGCGAGAACGTCTACTACGTCGACGACAAGGGCCTCATCCGGCGGCACGACTATGTCGCCGAGGTGCTCGGGTCCGATCCGGCAGTAGCCGCGCATTACATCTCGGACCACCGTGACGTCAATGGCATCGTCGTACCCGCTGCCCGCCGCGTCTTCCTGGCCGACGAGGACGGCCGTCCGCGGCCGGAACCGCTCATCGTCTCGATCGGCATCGAGGACGTCCGTCTGACGTGACGGCCGGACGCGATGATCTGACGGCCCCCCGGGCCCGGACCGTCTTCGGTGACGTCCGGGCCCGGCGTCGCGATACGGCGTACCAGCGCGAAGGCGAGGCCGCCGTCGAAGAGTTTGGCGAGCTGTTCCCGGCGAAGCGGGTCCACGAGATCACCGGCCGGGACGCGAGCGCTCCGGCCGAGCCTCGGGCCTGCGCGGACCGGCGGGCTGCCAGCGTCCGCGCTGCCTATCCACGGCAGGGTGTGGCTGTGGCGAGCGAGGCCCAGCACACTCAGAGGCATGAACGGAACAAGACCGCTGGGTGAGTTCCTCCGCACGCGCCGGTCCCGGCTGCGGCCGGAGGATGGCCGCCAGCGGTCGACGGTGGTGGCGAGCCGGCGGACTTCGGGGATGTCGGAGTCCGCGCCGATCTGCGGGATCTGACTTGGAGCCGGTCGGCTGAATGCTCGGCGACGCCGCCGAGTTGCGGCCCTCGCGTCCGCCATACACGTCGAACCTGACAGCGTGGCTGTTGTCAGGTTCGAGGTGCGGAGCCGGGGGCGGTCAGGTGTTGACGATGCCGGCGGCGAGGCCGGTGTTCGCGTCCGGTACCGGGTGCGAGCTTGACGCTGCTCGCTGTTCCAGCACGCGGGACACGGCGTTTCGAAGGGCGGTGTCGGGACCCGTCATGAACCGTGTGCGCAGTGCCACCAGTTCGGGACCCGCGCTCTCGGGCGACCCGGCGTTGAACGGCGGCTCGGGATCGTATTCCATGACGAGCTGTGCGAACTTCGCGGCCTTCTCGCCGAGAGTGTGCGCGATGACGGTGAGGCCGAAGTCGATTCCCGCGGTCACACCGCCCCCGGAGAACCTGTTGCGGTCGATGCACACACGCTCCGTCGACACCTCGACGCCCAGCTGTGCCAGTTCTTGCCTGGACGCCCAGTGCGTGGCCGCGCGGTAGCCGTCGAGCAGTCCCGCTGCCGCGAGGACGAGCGTGCCGTTGCAGACCGCCGTGATGTAGGAGGCGGTCGCACCGCGGTCCTGCAGGAAGGCGATGGCGGCCGGGTCGAGCATCACCCTGTCCACAAGCCCGCCACCGACGAACAGGATGTCGAGCTGTCGGGGGCAGTCGTCGAAGGTGGTGGTCGGGACGATGGCCAGACCGCCGTCGTCCGAGACGACGGGGTCGAGGGTCTCGGACACGAGGTGGACCTTCATACCCGCCAGGGCGAAAGTGGTGTAGGGACCGACAAGGTCGAGTGCGGTGTGTCTCTCGAAAAGAAGGATGCCGACCTCCAGAGGCCGCGCGTCGCCTGTCAGGTGGTCGGGCCAGTTCGTCGTGTGGTCCGTCATTTTCTGGAGCCTCCGAGATGCAAACGCTTGTAGTGTTTCCTGCCGTGACACTGCGGTCCCCGGACCGGCGCACTTCCAGCACGGGTACGTTCCACCGCGCCGTTCGCCGACAAGAGTGGAGTCTGCCCCACCCGCAAGTTGCAGTCAAGCTGAAACTTTCTCGACGAGCGAGGCACCGTGACCGTCCCACCCCAACCCATCAGTACCGCCTTCCTGCTCGCAGCCCTCGGCAGGCACGTGCGCGACGACGTCGAACAGACACTGAAAACAACCGGCTACACCCTGCGCCACCTCGCCGCCATCGGGCATCTGCGTCGCGAACCCGGCCTTTCCTACAGCGAGTTGGGCCGCCGGGCGGGTATCACTGCCCAGAGCGCCCAGGCCACCGTCCGCCAGCTTGAGGAGAGGGGGGTGGTCGAGCGGCGCACCGAACCAGGTCGCGGCCGTGCCGCCGAGCTCCACGTCACCGAAGAGGGCATGCGACTGCTGGTCTCCGGCCAGGATGCCTACGCCGAGGCCGACGCGGGCCTGCGGGCCGCGCTCGGCCCCGACGCCTGCCGCGATCTCAACGGACTGCTGCTCCAGGCGCTCTCCGCCCGCACGGCGTCGCCACCTGGTCCGGCCTGACCTCCGAAGCGTTCACTGTTCCCGAATTGCTCACGCTCGCCCGGCAGGCGGCGGGATCCGCTGAGCATCACTTCACGGGCTTGCAGATGCCCGTCAGTCTGATCATGGACTGGCGCCGTCGCGGGCCAGTCGCTTCATCTCGACCACCGTCAGGATGACGGCTTGGCCGGCGGCGGCCTGCCTGATTTCCCGCGCCAGGGTGAAGGCCTTCTCCTGCGCTCCACCGCTCCGCGACCGGAGCCTGCTGCCGGCGGGCACAGGCGGAGGAAGTCCCCGCCTCGAAGGAGTCTGTTGCCGGAGCGCTGGTGGCGGACCCCTATTGACGGCGTCGGCGTGGTCCACGGCGAGGGCGTCGCACACGCATCAGTCGGTTCCTCTCATAACGATGCGTGCGGCGACATGCACGCGCGTCCGATACGTCTCCAGCGTCGCCGATTCGTACTTTGCCCCGGCCGAGGCAGCGAAGAGGTGTTCGGCGAGGTCTGTCGCGGAGATGCCCGCTTCTTCCCAGGGAGCGGCATGTCCGGTCCGGTCGAGCAGCCGGGCGATGTCCGCGACGAAGTCCCTCTCCATCTCTCGCATGCGTGGCCCGGCAAACGAGGTCGCCGCCTCCAGGAGTTCGCCGAAGTGACTCAGCTCGACTTTGCCGACTGTCAAGGCGTGGAACGCCTCCAAGGCATCCACCAGCCGGCCCGCGACAGGGAGGTCTTCCCGCTCCAGTGCGTGCTCGACCGAGCTCCGCATGTCGGACAACATGCGTTCCACCACGCGCCGGAACACGGCGTCCTTGGACTTGAAGTGCAGATAGAGCCCCTGCCTGGAGATACCTGCTTCCCTGGCGACGTCGTCCATCGTTGTCTTGCGCAGGCCGAAACGCAGGAAGACCCCGGTTGCCGCGGTGACAATGCTCTCCTGCCGCACCGATACCGCGGCCGCTTCGTCGGCGTCAGGCATCGGTCGTACGCTCCGTCCGTCCCGGAAGCGGGTAGGTGACACCGGTGAGCACCGTGCTCTCCTCCCAGAGCCGGGCGGCGACCGCCGTATCCTCGGCGCGGCGGACGATCCGGGCCGCTGACGGATACCCTTTGGTCTCGAAGAAGAAGCGTGGCCCCCAGTAACTGCCGCCCGGGGCGGTCGGATCAGTGGCGGCACGCATCAGTCCGAGTGCGCCGACTTCCGGTTTCATGCCGACCAGGGGGCTGATCCGCCTGATCGCGGAATGTGAGTGACGTGTGAGTTCCGTGGAGGTCCAGCCCGGGTGAGCCGCCGTCACGGCCAGGTCGCTGCCGGACGCTGTGAGCCGACGCTGGAGTTCCAGCACGAACATCATGTTGGCCAGCTTGCTCTGGTTGTAGGCCGCACCGCTGGAGTACGGGCGCCGCCGCCAGTTCAGATCGTCGAAGTCGATACGACCGAACTTCTGCGCCAGGCTGGTCATTGTCGTCACACGTGCCCCCCGCGTGTGCAGCAGCAGGGGCAGCAGATGACCGGTGAGGGCGAAGTGCCCGAGGTGGTTGGTGCCGAATTGCAGGTCGAAGCCCTGTTCGGTGCGTGATGGCGGAGACCACATCACTCCGGCGTTGTTGACCAGCACATCGAGACGGTCATGGCCCTCCCGGAAGTGGTCGGCGAACGCCGCCACTGAATCGAGATCCGCGAGATCGAGCAGACCGGGCTCCACCGAGCCTGACGGCCGCATGGCCCGGATCTTGCCGACGGCGTCGGCGGCCTTGTGCGGATCCCGGCAGGCGAGCACGACGTGCGCCCCCTTGCACGCGAACATCGCCGCCGCCGCGAAGCCGATTCCCGCGTTGGCGCCCGTGATGACGACGGTCCGTCCCGCCTGATCGGGAACGCTGCTCAAGTTCCATCTCGACACCTGATGACACTCCTCTCGCACTGCTTATGATCATGACGAACTTTACACGTACCGTCAATCTTGTCTAGTTCTGGAGGGCCGCGAACGCGGCATCGACAATGCCCGGCAGGGGCGGCGGGAGCATGGCGTCCAGGAGGTCCTTGTCGGCTGTGCCCTGCCAAGGTTCTCCGGCGAAGATCAGGTCGGGGCCGGAGCCGGCTTCCTCGGCGAAGCGGGCGTGGGCGGTCACCGCGAGATCTGTTCGGTGTGTCGGCAATCGGACGCATGGCCCCGCACCGTCGACAACGCGAACACGGTCTGTATGGGGATGACCGGCGCCGCCCCTCGGTCACCGAGGATGAGGCCCGCGTCATGTCGTCCGCCGCCGCCCCTTCCGACCGGTTGCTCCGCGTCGGGGCCGTACCGCTGCCTCACTCGGGAAGGAGCGGTACGGCCCCGACGAGAACGTGCGGCACCGATCCACGATCAGGCACTCGGTCGCGGAGAGTTGTGGTGTGTCAGCCACACCGAGCCATGCGCGTCGTCGTGCCGCGCGCTGTCCGGCGGCCTCCACGGTTCTGGAGTCCTGCTGTCAGGCCCAGGGGTCGAAGGGGATGCCGGACGGCTTGGAGGCGTTCAGGAGGTTCCGGAAGCGGTCGTCCTTGTCTGTGGTCTTGATGGTGGCCGAGCCGAAGTCCGCGTTCATCAGACGGTCCCGCAGAGAGATGCTGGGCCACCCGTTCCAGTCCACGATGGGGGGCTGGCGCCAGTTGTGATAGTGGTTCTCCGCCGGCTCGTCGTTACCGTTGGCAAGCCGGAAGAAGTGGGTGCCCAGACCGTCCTTGTGGTACACGACCTTGGGGTGGGAGCCGTCGAAGAGTACCTGCGAACGCGGATAGGTCTGCTGGCTGGAATGCTGTGTGGTCGTGACGTATTCCACCTGGTTGGACGCCTGGTTGATCCATGAGATCACGTGCTCGAAGTCATGGCGGTGACCACCGAGTCCGCTGCCGGCGACAGCCTGGTCCTTCTCGAAGTAGCTGGCGTATACGACCGCACACCATCCGTTGTTGCACTTCGAGCGGGCGTAGGTCTGGGTCCGGTCCAGGTCGGACTGATCACGGCAGCTACCGTTGACCGCGCCCGAGGTGTTCAGACCGGGATTGAGCGCTCCGTCGGGTGCGATGGCGGCGACGGGATAGCAGCCATCGCCGTCGTAGTCATACGCGGGTGAGAACGACGCCTCATAACCCCCGGCGCTCTGGGGCAGGTTCGGCAGATTCTCGGCGTGAGCCACTGACGACGGCAACACCACCATCAGGACCGTGGCGCCGAGCAGCGCCCCCAGCCGGGACCGCTTCTGCTTGAAAAACGCCAGAGCCGACCTACCAGCTCCGCGCGACGGCAGATTATCCATGTGCGTCCTCTCGGATGACTCGGCGAGCAGTCGACGCGGTGCCGACACGGCCGAGTGATGGCTGCCGACAGCATCCCCCGACGGGAGTGTCCATGACAGGTTCTCTTGAAGACCACTTCGGTGAACCGCTCCTGAACAAGATCGATCCCTCCTGTGGCAGCCATAGTCCTCATTCCGCCGAGGTCGGGCATTCGCGATATACGGACCACCGTGGAAACTCGCTCGGCACCGTGACGCCGGGCAGGCTCACGCCCTCAACGGGACGCGTCGGCAGCCCGGACGAATCAAGCCGCGGCCCCGCCCGGCAGTCCAACAGCGCACCACCTGGTTTCACATGTCAGAGCGACACCTCCTGTGGACGAGTTCCGGAGGCTGCCGGCGATCTACCGCCGTCGCCGCGCCGCGCGCCTTCGAGCAGTGGCCCCTGCCCGACCGCCGACCGCCTTTCAGGACTTCCTGGACCACCACGGGATCCCAGGTCCGAAGCCCTGGCGGACCGTCAAGGGCCGTCAGAAAACTGACGGGCCGTCAACGACCCCTCGTCGAGAGTTGGTTGCTCGCCCGACGCACACCGCGCTGCCATCGTCCCAGCCAGGCATGATGCAACACGCATTTAATATTAAATCCAAGATTGAACCGTTGCCCTCACTCGGTGTCGGCTGGCAGATTGCGTGGCACGCAAGATTTTCACTGCCCGGGGTCGGGGCGCTCGCGCGTTCATCACGCGGGTCTGCCCGACAGCAGCGCGCGGCTCCCAGGCATCGCACCAACCATCGTGGCGCGGCGCTGCGCACACGCACACGCACACGCACGGCGTTGTACGGACACCCCGCAGACCAGCGAAGTCGACCCACCCTGATTCCGTGACGGATAACGGCCCGGCCCACCCGGACCGTGAAAGGCGATGTCGGTAGATGACTAGCAGTGAAAGCTCAAGACTCTCCCGCCGGATGCTTCTTCGGACCACCGCGGCGGCCGGCGCCGGGGCGGCCGCGACGGTGATCAACCCGGGCGCCGCCTCGGCAGCGCCCGCGACACCTCTGACCGACCATGACCAGCCGTCCACCGGGCCGAAGAGCGGGCGCATCCCGACCCCGGCGGATTACTTCGGAACTCCGATCGGAACCGACGGCTTCCTGGCTCAATGGAGCAGGATGGTCCCGTACTTCCAGCTGATCGGCGCTCGCAGCGACCGGGTGAAGTACGAAGAGATCGGCAAGACCACCCAGGGACATCCGTACGTCCTGCTGACCATCAGCTCTCCGAAGAACCTGGCCAATCTCGACAAGCTGGTCGCCACCAACGCCCGGCTGGCCGACCCCCGCGGGCTGTCCGAGGCCGAGGCGAAGAAGCTGGCCACCAAGGGCAAGCCGTTCTACTACGTGCAGGCCGGCATCCACTCGACCGAGGTCGGCAACTCCCAGGCCGCCATCGAATGGGCCTACCGGCTGGCCACCGAGCGGTCCGAATACATCGAGAAGATCCTGGATAACCTGGTCATCCTGCTTCAGCCGTGCCAGAACCCGGACGGCATCGTCCTTGTCAACGACTACTTCGCCGCGACGGCCGGCACCGACTACTCGCGCACCTACCCCGACCTGTACACCAAGTACACCGGCCACGACGGCAACCGTGACTGGATCATGCTGACCCAGGTCGAGAGCAAGTACAACGCCTCGATCCTGAACAAGTACCGGCCCCAGGTCTTCCAGGACTCCCACGGCGCCAGCGCCGGTTCTCCCCGGCTGTTCACGCCGCCGTACCTGTCGCCGTACGACCCCAACATCGACACCATCCTGATCCAGCAGACCGACACGGTGGGCCTGGCGATGCAGCGGGGCATGACCGTCGCCGGTATGAAGGGCAACGGCTGGGGCTCGGAATACGACTTCTGGTCCGCTTCCCGGCAGTACTGCGCCTACCACGGCGCGGCGCGCATCCTGACCGAGGCGGCGGCCGCCTCCAACCTCGCCTACCCGCAGGTGGGCACGGGACCGCTCGGCCGGCAGACCACCGACATCAACTTCATCGAGCCGTACGACTCGAACACCTGGACACTGCGCAACATCATCGACTGGGTCTCCCAAGCCTTCTACTCGGGTCTGGAGACGGTCGCCTACGACACCTACAACTGGCTCTACAACTCCTACCGCATCGGGGTCAAGGCGGTCACCCGGACCAGCCCGTACGCCTACGTCATCCCAGCCGGGCAGCGTGACCCGCAGGCGGTCTACGACGCCCTTGAGATCTTCCACCTCGGCGCGGTGGAGATACACCAGGCACAGGCCGCGTTCACCGCCGGCGGCAAGCGGTATCCCGCCGGGTCGTACATCATCTATATGCAGCAGCCTTACGCCGGGTTCGCCAAAACGCTGCTGGAGGTGCAGGACTACCCGCAGCTGCTGGAATACCCCGGTGGCCCGCCGCAGCGGCCGTACGACACCACCGCGCAGACCCTGCCGATGCTGCTCGGCTTCCAGGCCGACCTCATCGCCACGTCCTTCTCGGCCGGCACCAAGCTGCTGAGCTCCGTCAAGCCCCCGGCGGTCGTCACAACGCCCGCACCGCCGAGCAGCGGGGCGTACGCGATCGGACCGGAGTCCTACGGGGTGTTCCGGATCGTCGCCGCGCTGCAGAAGCAGAACATCCCCACATTCCGCGCCGCCGCCCAATTCACCGACGGCGATCGCACGTTCCCAGCCGGCACCTTCCTCGTCCCGCCGTCCTCGGCGGCCCGGCAGCTCCTGCAGGCCCAGTCGAAGGCCACCGGCATCCCGGTGTCCGCCCTCCGCACGGTGCCGGCCGTGGCCGGCATCCAGCTCAAGCAGGGCACAAAGATCGGCCTGATCAAGCCCCCGGGCAACATGCCGTCCGGCTGGCTGATGTGGACGTTCGATCAGTACGGGGTGGACTACTCCGTCGTGACGGCGAGCGACTACGCCAGCCTCGGCAAGTACGACGCCATCATCATGCCGAAGGGGGTCAGCAGGAACTCCATCGTCAACGGGCTGAACTCGAAGAACTACCCGCCCGAGTGGGCCTGGGCGTTCGGTGTCGGCACGACCGGCTGGGACCAACTGCGCGACTTCGTGACCGGTGGCGGCACGCTGGTCACCTACGGCAGCGCGACCGCCACCGCCCAGTCGCTGTTCAGCCTGCCCATCACCTCCGCGCTGCCCGGCGGCTCCTCCTCGGACTTCTACTGCCCGGGTTCGCTGCTGAGCCAGGAGTTCGACACGAACAACCCGGTGGCCTGGGGCCTGTCGGCGAACAACCCCGTGTGGTTCGTGTCGAACGACGCGTACAGGTTGACCGACACGAGCACGTACCCGGTGGACGTGGTGGCCAAGTACCCCGACAGCGGAAGCCAGTTGCAAAGCGGCTGGCTGATCGGAGGCGAGGACCTCAACGGGGCGGTCAACGGGCTGTCCTGGACGATCGGCAAGGGTTTCGTCGTCACCTTCGGCAGCGAGATCGGGTTCCGCACCTGGAACCGGTCCGAGCAGCGGACGCTCTTCAACGCGGCGTTCTACGGGCCGTCGACAAAGCTCACGGCCGACCAGTTCAAACGCCTCGGAAAGTAGATCGCGTGGTGGGGACGGGCCCTCCCGCCCCCACCACCGGCCATCCCCGGCCAGACAGAGAGGAAGACACGGTTGTACCCCGCCGATGGGACCTGGACCAGCACGCTGACCCACCTGGAATGTGGACGGTGCGCCGAGCGGTACGACGCGGATGTGCCGCAGAACGTGTGCCGCTGTGGTTCGCCGCTGCTGGTCCGCTACGACCTCGACCGGGTCCGGGCCTCGGTCCGACCGCGCGACATCGCGTCGCGCGGCACGGACCTGTGGCGGTACCGGGAGCTGCTGCCGGTACGGGATCCCGCGAACGTGATCACACTCGGCGAGGGCTGGACACCGATCGTGCCACTGGCCGAGTACGGCCGGCGGATCGGGGTACCGGGCCTGCTGGCCAAGGACGAGGGAATGCTGCCGACCGGCAGTTTCAAGGCGCGGGGCGCGGCGGTCGGTGTTTCCCGGGCACGTGAACTGGGCGTGCGGCGCCTGACTCTGCCGACCAACGGCAACGCCGGCGCCGCCTGGGCCACCTATGCCGCGCGGGCGGGCACGGAGTGTCTGGTGGTGATGCCCGAGGACGCTCCGCAGGTGACCCGTAAGGAGTGTCTGGCGGCCGGCGCCCGGGTGTACATGGTGGACGGTCTGATCGGCGACGCCGGTCGCATCGCGGGGCAGGCGGTACGGGACGGCTGGTTCAGCGCCGCGACGCTGCGTGAGCCCTACCGCATCGAGGGCAAGAAGACGATGGGTCTGGAGATCGCCGAACAGTTCGGCTGGCGGGTGCCGGATGTCGTGGTGTACCCGACCGGCGGCGGCGTGGGCCTGATCGGTATCCGCAAGGCGCTCGACGAACTGGCCGCGCTGGGCTGGATCACCGGGCGGCTGCCCCGGTTCGTGGCCGTGCAGTCCACCGGATGCGCGCCGATCGTGCGGGCCTTCGAGTCGGGGGCCGAGACCGCCGAACCGTGGCCGGCGGACCAGGCACGCACTGTCGCGTTCGGTATCAACGTCGCCGGCGCGCTGGGTGACTTCCTCATCCTGTCCGCGCTGCGGGACAGCGAGGGCACGGCGATCGCCGTCGACGACCGGGACATCCTGGAGGAGCAGTTGGCCTGTGCGACGTCCGACGGTGTGCTGATGTGCCCGGAGGGGGCGGCGACGCTGGCCGCGGTACGCCGGCTGCGCGCCGACAAGTGGCTCGACGGAGACGAGGAGGTCCTGGTGCTCAACACCGGCAGTGCGGTCAAATACGCCGACACCCTGGAGGTCGGCCAACCGCCCCGCCTGCGACGCGACGCGGACCTGCCGCCGGAGGCCGCCGCGGCCGAAATGACCAGCACGGCCCGCGGCTTTCGGACACCGCGATGACCGAGTCGCCGAACGTGGACGGTCGGCTCTCCCAGTCACCCGCCGACACGCGGCAGGCAATGGTGGAGCTGCGTGGGGTCCACAAGTCCTACGACGGTGTTGAGGTACTCAGGGGCGTTGACCTGACGGTGGCCCGCGGTGAGGTGGTGGCCGTCATCGGCCCGTCCGGTGGTGGCAAGAGCACCATGCTGCGCTGTGTCAATCTGCTGGAGCCGGTCACCTCCGGCCAGGTGCTGCTGGAGAACGAGGACCTGACGGGGCCCGGGGTCGATCTGAACACGGTGCGCCGGCGCATCGGCATGGTGTTCCAACAGTTCAACCTCTTCCCGCACCTGTCCGCCGTCGACAACCTCACCCTGGCGCCGCGCAAACTGCTGCGGATGCCGAAAGACCAGGCGCGGGAGCGGGCCACCGCGCTGCTGGCCCGCGTGGGGCTGGCCGACAAGGCCGACGCGTACCCGAGGCAACTCTCGGGTGGGCAGCAGCAGCGGGTCGCCATCGCCCGCGCGCTGATGATGGATCCCCACGTGATGCTGTTCGACGAAGTGACGTCCGCACTCGACCCGGAGCTGGTCAGCGAGGTCCTCGACGTGATGCGCGACCTGGCCCGTTCCGGAATGACGATGCTGTGTGTCACCCACGAGATGGGCTTCGCCCGTGAACTCGGCGACCGCCTGGTGTTCATCGACGGTGGGGTGATCGCGGAGCAGGGCCGCCCGGCCGATGTGCTGGACCGGCCCCAGAACGACCGTACCCGCCAGTTCCTGCGCAAGGTTCTCAGATAGCCCGCCCGAGCGGGCAGAAGGAAGTCACCTCGTGAGATCGAAATACGGCACTGTCATCGGTGCGGCGATGGTCCTGGTCCTCGCCGCGGGCTGCTCCTCTTCACCCGACGAGTCATCCTCGTCCACCGCCGCCTCCAGCAGCCCCGTGAACGTGGGGGCGCCGCTGCCCGACGCGGTGAAGAGCAAAGGCAAGCTGACCGTCGGCGTCAAGTGCGACTACCCGCCGTTCGGATACATCGACGAGTCGTCGAAGAACGCGGGCTTCGAGATAGCCATCGCCCGCCAGATGGCCTCCTACGCGTTCGGCAACCCCAACGCGCTGACCCTGACCTGTGTGACCGGATCCAACCGGGTGTCGTTCCTGACCTCCAAGCGCATCGACCTGATCGAAGCGACGATGAACTACACCCCGGAACGCGCCGAGACCATTGACTTCTCCACCCCCTACTTCGACAGCGGCGTGAAACTGCTGGTCCCCAAGGACTCCCCGATCACCTCGTTCGACCAGTTGGCCGGCAAGCCGGTCATCAGCATCTCCGGCGCCACCGCCAGCCTCTGGCTGACCCAGTGCATGAAAGACGTCAAGCAGGCACTGTTCACCGAGACCAGCCAGGCACTGACCGCACTGAACCAGAACCGCGGCGTCGCGTTCGCCCAGGACGACACTCTTCTCCTCGACCTGGCGGCGAAGAACCCCAAACTCAAGGTCGTCGGCGAGACCAAGGCCGACAGCCCCTGGGGAATGGGCGTCCGCAAGGGCGACGCGCAGATGCTCGCCTGGGTCAACGGCGCCCTCGCCCACATGCAGCAGACCGACTTCTTCTGGACCGAATTCCAGAAGACCGTCACCGACCCCTCCGTACAGAAGCAGTTCGCCAAGTACGTGCCCCGCCCGGGCAGCGAGCTGACCTACCCGTCCGGCTCCACCCTGAAGTGCTGAGCATGCTCGACGCCTCCGGCTACTCCTTCGACCCGGGCTTCATCGTCGAGCATCTCGGCGAGCTCGGCACCGGCCTGCTGCGAACGCTGGCGATCAGCGCCATCGGCATGGCCGGTGCCCTGATCGTCGGCGTCCTGCTCGGCGCGATCAGCACGCTCCGCATACCGGTCGCACGGCAACTGATCACGGTCTACACCGAGGTGTTCCGCAACACCCCGCTCCTGGTACAGATCTTCTTCCTCTACTTCGCGCTACCCGAAACCGGGCTGCGACTCGACGGCTTCACCGTCGGCTGGCTGTCACTGCTCCTGTGGGGCGGTGCCTACAACGCGGAGAACTTCCGCGCCGGTTTCGAAGCCGTCGAAGGCGGCTATGTCGAAGCCTGCCGAGCCCTCGGCTTCCCCCGCCCGGCCGCCTTCCGACACGTCACCCTCCCCCTCGGCGCCCGCATCGCACTGCCGTCGGTCACCAACATCCTCATATCCGTCTTCAAGAACTCATCGTTCATGGTCGCGATCAGCTACCCGGAACTCACCGAAACCGCTGTCAACATCGTCGCCGTCACCTTCCGGGCGTTCGAGATGTTCCTCGCCATCGGCGTCGTCTACCTGGGACTGGTCTGGCTCATGTCACTGGGCGCCGGAGCCATCGAGCGTCGCTTCGCGATACCAGGAGAACACTGATGCCCCCATGGGCCGGACCCGTAGCCGGCTACCTCGCCGACGGCCTGCGCGAAACCGCACTGCTGGCCCTGGTCAGCATCGCCGCCAGCCTTCTGGCCGGAACCCTGCTCGGCGCCGTACTCACCCTGCCCAGCAGACCGGTCCGGGCGGCGGCCCGGGCCTATGTCGAAATCTGGCGGGGCCTGCCGATCATCATCATCCTGTACTTCATCTTCTTCGTCCTGCCCATCATCGGCGTACTGGTGAACACCTTCACCGCCGCCGCCGTCGGACTGTCCCTGTGGGGCAGCGCGAACATGGCCGAAGTCGTCCGCGGCGCCGTCCAGTCGGTACCCCGGGGGCAGGCCGAGGCCGCAGCGGCGCTGGGCTTCTCCTGGACCGGACGCATGCGGCACGTCCTGCTGCCGCAGGCCGCCCGGCGAGCACTCCCGCCGCTGATCGGACTCGTCGTCAACCTCACTCAGCAGACCTCACTGGCCGCCGTTATCGGACTGCTCGACATCCTCGAAGCATCACAACGCTCCATCGAGCGGCTCACCCTCTCCGGCGGCTCCTCCCACGCGGTACCGATCCTCGGCGCCGTACTCGCCGTCTTCTTCGTCATCTGCCTGCCACTGACGATGCTGTCCCGCTGGTACGAGCGCAGACTTCACTGACGCGCCCGGCCGCGCCGTAGCCACTCGGGGAAGTACCGTGCCCGGTAGACATCTTCACGGAGAAATTCACGGAGAAAGGGGGGCTCCGGCGACCATGACCGTCCCGCGCCACACCTTGCTGAACGCCGCCTACGACTATCTGCGGGCCGCCATCCTCGAAGGCTCCCTCACCCCGGGCTCCCGCGTCACCGTCCGTCCCCTGACCGAACAGCTCGGCCTCAGCCCCACCCCCATCAAGGCCGCACTCGCCGCACTCGAACGCGAAGGCTTCCTCATCGCCGTCCCGCACCGCGGCTACTTCGTCCCCGAATTCACCACCGACGACCTGCTGGAGCTGTACGAGCTGCGGGAGGCCCTCGACGGCATCGCCGCGCGCCGGACGGCCGGGGCCCCCTACCGTGAGCAGATCGCCGCCGAGTTGGGCCTGCTGCTGGAAAAGCAACGCAAGGCGATCGAGGCGAACAACCTGCACTCCTACGGGGAATTGGACCTCGCGTTCCACCGCCTCATCTGGGAGGGCTCGGGCAGCCGACGGCTCATCCCCATCGCGGAGAACCTCATCGCTCAAGTGCGCCTGGGCAACCGTCTCTCCGCGCGGGCGCCCGGCCGGCTGCCGGTAGCCATCGAGGAGCACGAGGCCATTCTGGAGGCGATCCGGAACGGCGACCCGCGCGCCGCGGAGCGGCACATCCGGCTCCACGTCCGTGAAGCGGGCCATGCGCTGCAGCGCTACCTTGAGGTACGGAGTGCGGCGGAGCAGCCGCAGCAGCCGTGACTTCGCGCCACCGCCAACCCGGACTCACCCTCACCGCCGACTCCGGGAAACAGAAAGTGCCGACTGAGATGGATCTCAGCCGGCACTCTGCGGTATCCCGTGGGCTACCAGTTGGTGTCCGAGGGGGGACTTGAACCCCCACGCCCGATAAAGGGCACTAGCACCTCAAGCTAGCGCGTCTGCCATTCCGCCACCCGGACGAGTGGTCGAACCGCGGTGTTTCCTCGCGGCGACATGGACAACGATACCAGGGGATGGATGGCGTCCTCGCCCGTATATCCGGTGGTCAGCGATCCGCGGCCGCCGCCTGCGCGGCGACCGCGTGTACGCGATGTCACCGTGGCGGCACTCGGCGTACGGGCATGCGCTCGGTGCGGTTGCCCGCCGGCCGGACCGGCGGGCAACCGTACGGACCTGTACAGCGGCCGGGTCCCGTGGCCTGGGCCGTGTCTGACACATAGCGCCGTCCGCCCGGAGGGCGGGGCCCGCGACGTCTGGTGCGTGCGATCCCAAGGCGGAGGATCATCCGTGTACTGGACGTACTCGGATGACTCCGACAACGCGGTGAGCGTGCGTGCCAGACGTCGCAGGCCAGGCGGGATGTGTCAGACAGGGCCTAAGGCATCAGGTGGTAATCCGGGAAGTTCCCCGGCGGCCGCTCCCCCGGCGGCCCGTCCGTCACCGCTCGTACCAGCAGCTCGCCGCCCACGAACGCGCCCCGCCAGGAGTGGCCGAAGCCGCCGAAGAGCTCGTCACGGTCACCGCGCGAGCGCGGCTTTCCGTGGCCGACCTTGAAGGCGCGGATCTGTGGCGAGAGCCGCTCATAGGTCGCCGGGTCGTCGGTGGACAGGGTCGCGACCAGCGCGCCGTTCGACGCGTTCATCGCGGCCAGCAGTTCCGCCTCCGTATCGACCAGGACGATCGTGTCGACCGGGCCGAAGGGTTCCGCGTGGTGCAGCGGCGAGGACGGTGGCGGGCCCAGCAAGGTGACGGGCGGCAGATAGGCGCTCGTGTCCTGGCCCGGCAGGAAGCGCCCGTCGGTGAGCGCTCCCTGGTGCAGCGGGACCGCACCGCGGTCGATCGCCTCGGCCACGTGGTCGCCCAGTTCCTTGGCCTTGGCCGCGTTGATCAGAGGTCCGAAGTCCAGTTCGGGCAGCGGATCCTCCGGATGCTCGACCGCCAGAGGGTGGCCCAGCCGGATGGAGCGTACGGCGGGAAGATACGCCTCCAGGAAGTCCGCGAAGAGCGAGCGCTGCACGACGAAGCGTGGATACGCGGTGCAGCGCTGCTTTCCGTAGTCGAACAGCTTGGGGATGACGGCGGTCAGCGCGGACCAGTCGCTGTAGTTCCAGATGCCCCAGGTGTTCAGACCTTCCTGTTCGAGGATGTGGCGCTTGCCGAGGTCGGCGACCGCGGTGGCGATACCGGCGCCGGTGTCCCGGCCGCCGACGAAGGACACACAGCCGATCTCCGGCGAGCGCACGAGCGCCTCGGAGAGTTCGCCGCCGCTGCCGCTGACCAGTGTGACGGGGATGCCCTCGCGCGCGGCGAGGGCACAGGCCAGGGTCAGACAGGCCACGCCGCCGTCGGTCGGCGCCTTGGCGATCACCGCGTTGCCCGCCAGCGCCTGGACGAGCATGGCGTGGACCAGGACGGACATCGGATAGTTCCAGCTCGCGATGTTGGAGACGGGCCCCGGCAGCGGCGTCCGGCCCGCCAGCATCGGCTCGACTCCTTCGATGTACCAGCGCACTCCGTCGATCGCACGGTCGACGTCGGCCTGGGCGAGCCGCCACGGCTTCCCGATCTCCCAGACGAGGAGAAGGGCGAGCAGTTCCCGGTGTTCGGTCAGCGCGTCGAGAGTCGCCGCGACGCGCGCCTTGCGCTCCGGCAGTGGGACGTGCCGCCAGGCGCGGTGCTCGTCCAGACAGGCGCGCACGGCCTGCTGGGCGGTGGCGGCGTCCAGCCGCGGCGGCCCCGCGATGGGACTGCCGTCGACCGGACTGGTGGCGGGCAGGGCGCGCCCGTCGGACCGCCACGACGACGCCCACAGATTGCGGACGCGGTCGTCGTGGAAGGCCTCGGGTGCGACGACGAGACAGCGCTGCCACGCGTCCTGCCAGGCCGTCCCTGGTTTGAGAGTGAGGTGGTGAGTGAGGGTGGGTGCCATTGAGGGTCTCCGCTCTGAGGAGGCGGGAGGTGCATGGCTCGGCCTGGATACCCCGGGCGGAACAGGGGTATCACTACCGCCGCGGTGTTGTTACCGGGCGGTAGTGAGCCGGGGTCGTTGGTGGCACGCACCAGTCATCAATTATGAGCCACATCACGCGATGCCGCGAGGCGGTCCAGGACCAGCCGCGCGGTCTCCGACGGCGTCGAACCGACGCGCACGCCGACCGCCTCCAGAGCCTTCTTCTTGGCCTCCGCGGTGCCGGAGGAGCCGGAGACGATCGCGCCCGCGTGTCCCATGGTCTTGCCCTCGGGCGCGGTGAATCCGGCGATGTAGCCGATGACCGGCTTGGTCACATGCCCGGCGATGTAGGCCGCGGCGCGTTCCTCCGCGTCGCCGCCGATCTCACCGATGAGCACGATCAGCTCCGTGTCCTGGTCGGCCTCGAAGGCGGCGAGGCAGTCGATGTGGGTGGTGCCGACGACGGGGTCGCCGCCGATACCGACCGCCGAGGAGAAGCCGATCTCCCGCAGCTCGTACATGAGCTGGTAGGTGAGGGTGCCGGACTTGGAGACGAGCCCGATACGGCCGGGCTTGGCGGCGATGTCCGCCGGGATGATGCCGGCGTTGGACTGCCCGGGACTGATCAGCCCGGGGCAGTTGGGACCGACGATACGGGTGCCCCGCTCCTTGGCGTACGCCTGGAAGGCGACGGCGTCGTGGACGGGGATGCCCTCGGTGATGACGACCGCGAGCCCGATGCCGGCGTCCGCCGCCTCGATGACGGCGGCCTTGGCGAACGGCGGTGGGACGAAGACGACGGTGACGTCCGCGCCGGTCGCCGCCATGCCCTCGCGCACCGAGCCGAAGACGGGCACGGCTCGGTCGTCGAAGTCGACCGTGCGGCCCGCCTTGCGCGGGTTGACGCCGCCGACGATGTCGGTGCCCGCGGCGAGCATCCGCCGGGTGTGCTTCATGCCCTCGCCGCCGGTCATGCCCTGGACGAGGACCTTGCTCTCCTTGGTCAGGAATATCGCCATGGTGTCCTTCTCCTTGTCAGGCGTTCGCCAGTGCGGCGGCCTGTCGGGCCGCCCCGTCCATGGTGGTGACCTGCTCTACGAGCGGGTGGGCGCGGGCCGCGAGGATCGCGCGGCCGCGGGCGGCGTTGTTGCCGTCGAGCCGGACCACGAGCGGCTTGGTCAGCCGTACGGATTCCAGCGCCTGGACGATGCCCTCGGCGACGGCGTCGCAGGCCGTGATGCCGCCGAAGACATTGACGAAGACGGAGTTCACGGCCGGGTCGGAGAGGATGACGGACAGGCCGTCAGCCATCACCTGGGCCGACGCTCCTCCGCCGATGTCGAGGAAGTTGGCCGGGCGGGCGCCGCAGCCGGCGACCACGTCGAGGGTGGACATGACGAGCCCGGCGCCATTGCCGATGATGCCGACCTCGCCGTCGAGTTTGACGTAGTTGAGGCCCTTGGCGGCCGCGGCGGCCTCCAGCGGATCGCCGGCCGGATCGTTCTCTCCGTCGCCCCAACGCACCTGCCTGAAGCGGGCGTTGTCGTCAAGGGTCACCTTGCCGTCGAGGGCGAGAATCAGCCCTTCCGTGGTGCGGACCAAAGGGTTCACTTCGACCAGCAGCGCGTCCTCGCGCACCAGCACCTGCCAGAGCGCCTGGAGCACGGGCACGGTCGACGGCGGTAGTCCGGCGGCCGTGGCGATCTCCGCGGCCTTCGCCTCGGTGACCCCTTCCGAAGGATCGACGGGGATCCGGGCGACCGCCTCGGGACGGGTGGCCGCGACCTCCTCGATCTCCATCCCGCCCTCGGCCGAGGCGATGGCGAGGAAGGTCCCGGCCGCCCGGTCGAGGACATACGAGACGTAGAACTCAGCTTCTATTTCCACTGGTTGAGCGAGCATCACCTTCCTGACGGTGTGGCCCTTGATATCCATGCCGAGAATCTGACGTGCTGTCAGTTCGGCTGCCGCCGGGTCGGCCGCGAGCTTCACTCCGCCCGCCTTGCCGCGGCCACCGGTCTTCACCTGTGCCTTGACGACCACGCGTCCACCGAGCCGTTCGGCGGCGAGTTTGGCCTCTCTGGCCAGCTCCACCACCTCGGCCTCCGGCACCGCGATGCCGTGGTCCGCGAAGAGTTCCCTTGCTTGGTGCTCGTACAGATCCATGCCGGCTCCCTTTTGACGAAAGTGCCGCACGCCCTCTGGACACCACCCACCGGATGCGGGATAACAAGTTTCATACAGTATTCGTCGACTGTATGCAATGTACCGGGAGGGCGAACGCCCTCCCCTACGAAGGGACAGGGACTTCCTCATGCCCGACGACAGCCAGGAACTCATCTCCGGTGGTCATCTGGTCGCCAAGGCACTCAAAGCAGAGGGTGTCGAGGTCATTTACACACTCTGCGGCGGTCACATCATCGACATCTACGACGGCTGCGTCGACGAAGGCATTGAAGTCGTCGACGTACGTCATGAGCAGGTAGCCGCGCACGCCGCCGACGGCTACGCCCGTATCACCGGAAAGCCGGGCTGCGCGGTGGTCACCGCGGGTCCCGGCACCACCGACGCCGTCACCGGTGTCGCCAACGCCTTCCGCGCCGAGTCCCCGATGCTGCTGATAGGTGGTCAGGGAGCGCTCACCCAGCACAAGATGGGCTCGCTCCAGGACCTTCCGCACGTCGACATGATGACTCCGATCACCAAGTTCGCCGCCACCGTGCCGGACACGGCGCGCGCGGCCGACATGGTGTCGATGGCGTTCCGTGAGTGCTACCACGGCGCACCCGGCCCATCATTCCTGGAGATTCCGCGTGATGTGCTCGATGCCAAGGTGCCGGTGGCGAAGGCCCGGGTCCCCGAGGCCGGCCAGTACCGGGCCTCGACCCGCTCGGCCGGAGACCCCGAGGCCATTGAGAAGCTCGCGGACCTTCTCGTACAGGCGGAGAAGCCGGCCATCCTGCTCGGCAGCCAGGTCTGGACGACCAGGGGCTCGGACTCCGCGATCGAACTGGTGCGGACGCTCAACATCCCCGCGTACATGAACGGCGCGGCGCGCGGCACGCTGGCGCCGGGCGACCCGCACCACTTCCAGCTCTCCCGGCGGTACGCGTTCTCCAACGCGGATCTCATCGTCATCGTCGGTACGCCGTTCGACTTCCGGATGGGTTACGGCAA
The DNA here is from genome assembly GCF_033795305.1 of Streptomyces sp. AK02-01A. Taxonomy (NCBI): domain Bacteria; kingdom Bacillati; phylum Actinomycetota; class Actinomycetes; order Kitasatosporales; family Streptomycetaceae; genus Streptomyces; species Streptomyces sp. AK02-01A. The sequence goes on along the minus strand of NZ_JARBAE010000028.1, from coordinate 24,593 downwards.
GCGCCTCTCGCCCGACGCGACCGTCGTCCAGATCGACCTCGACTACCGCACGGTCGGCAAGAACCGCGACATCGACCTGGGCATCGTGGGTGACGCGGGACTCGTCCTGGCGTCGGTCACACAGGCCGCGAGCGGCCGGGTCAACGGCGGATCCGTCAAGCGCAAGGCATGGCTGGACGAGCTGCGCGCCGCCGAGCAGACGGCGATCGAGAAGCGGCTTCCGCAGCTCAGGTCGGACGCCTCGCCGATCCACCCGTACCGGCTGGTCAGCGAGATCAACGACTTCCTCACCGAGGACTCGATCTACATCGGCGACGGCGGCGACATCGTCACCTTCTCCGGTCAGGTCGTCCAGCCCAAGTCGCCGGGCCACTGGATGGACCCGGGCCCGCTCGGCACGCTCGGAGTCGGCATCCCGTTCGTCCTCGCCGCCAAGAAGGCGCGGCCCGACAAGGAGGTCGTGGCGCTCTTCGGCGACGGCGCCTTCTCGCTGACGGGCTGGGACTTCGAGACGCTCGTCCGCTACAACCTGCCGTTCGTCGGCATCGTCGGCAACAACTCCTCGATGAACCAGATCCGTTACGGCCAGAAGGCCAAGTACGGCGACGAGCGCGAGCGCGTCGGCAACACCCTCGGCGACGTCCACTACGACAAGTTCGCCCAGATGCTGGGCGGTTACGGCGAGGAGGTCCGCGATCCGGCGGACATCGCGCCCGCGCTCCAGCGCGCCCGTGAGTCCGGACTGCCGTCGCTGATCAACGTCTGGGTCGACCCCGACGCGTACGCCCCCGGAACCATGAACCAGACCATGTACAAGTAGAGGAGCCCTCCCATGACCCAGGCTCTTGAGACCCCGCAGGGCACGAAAGCACTGTCCGGCTGCCGCGTACTCGACATGACGCATGTCCAGTCCGGCCCGTCCGCGACCCAGTTGCTCGGCTGGCTCGGCGCGGACGTGGTGAAGCTGGAGGCGCCGACCGGCGACATCACCCGTAAGCAGCTCCGGGACATCCCGGATGCCGACTCGCTGTACTTCACGATGCTCAACTGCAACAAGCGGTCCATCACCCTCAACACCAAGACGGAGCGCGGCAAGGAGATCCTCACGGAGCTCATCCGCCGCTCGGACGTCATGGTGGAGAACTTCGGCCCGGGCGCCGTGGACCGTATGGGTTTCACCTGGGAACGCATCCAGGAGATCAACCCGCGAATCGTCTACGCCTCGATCAAGGGCTTCGGCGAGGGCCCGTACACCAACTTCAAGGCGTACGAGGTCGTCGCGCAGGCGATGGGCGGCTCGATGGCCACGACCGGTTTCGAGGACGGGCCGCCGCTCGCCACGGGCGCCCAGATCGGCGACTCCGGCACCGGCATCCACGCCGTCGCCGGTATCCTCGCCGCGCTCTTCCAGCGTGAACACACCGGCCGCGGCCAGCGGGTCAATGTGGCCATGCAGCACGCCGTGCTCAATCTCTGCCGGGTGAAACTGCGCGACCAGCAGCGGCTGTCGCACGGTCCGCTCGCCGAGTATCCCAACGAGGACTTCGGCGACGAGGTCCCGCGCAGTGGCAACGCGAGCGGTGGCGGACAGCCCGGCTGGGCGGTCAAGTGCGCGCCGGGCGGGCCCAATGACTATGTGTACGTCATCGTGCAGCCGGTGGGCTGGCGTCCGGTCACCGAGCTGATCGGCCGGCCGGAGCTGGCGGAAGACCCGGAGTGGGCGACCCCGGAGGCCCGGCTGCCCAAGCTGGGCAAGATGTTCCAGCTCATCGAGGAGTGGACCGCCACTCTCCCGAAGTGGGAGGTGCTGGAGAAGCTCAACGCCCACAACATCCCGTGCGGCCCGATCCTCTCCACCAAGGAGATCATCGAGGACGCCTCGCTGGCCGCGAACGAGATGGTGGTCGAGGTCCCGCACCCTCAGCGCGGCTCGTTCACCACCGTCGGCAGCCCGCTGAAGCTCTCCGACTCCCCTGTGGACATGGTCACTTCACCGCTGCTCGGCGAACACAACGAAGAGGTGTACATCGGCGAGCTCGGCCTGGGCGCCGAGGAACTGCGCCTGCTCAAGACGAACGGAGTCATTTAGCAGTGGACACGACAGAACCGAATCTCGCGGCCGTACGCGCCGTCCTGAACACCGCGCTCGCCGAAGGACGTACGGCGCTGACCGCGCCCGAAGGCAAGGCGCTCACGGACGCGTACGGCATCCCGACCCCGGCCGAGGCGCTCGCCGAGTCCTCCGACGAGGCCGTGGCGCTCGCGGACCGGATCGGCTTCCCGGTCGCGATGAAGATCGTCTCTCCGGAGATCCTGCACAAGACGGACGCGGGCGGCGTACAGATCGGGCTCAAGTCGGCCGCCGAGGTGCGGGGAGCGTTCACCTCGATCGTCACCAACGCCAAGGCGTACGACCCGGACGCGCGGATTCTCGGCGTCCAGGTGCAGCAGATGGTGCCGGCCGGCACCGAGGTCCTGATCGGCACGGTCACCGACCCGACCTTCGGCAAGATCGTGGCCTTCGGCCTCGGCGGCGTACTGGTGGAGGTCCTCAAGGACGTCACCTTCCGGCTGGCGCCGGCGTCCAAGGACGACGCGCTGTCGATGCTCGACGGGATCCGCGCCGCGGAGATACTCCGCGGCGTCCGGGGCGGCGCCGCCGTCGACCGCGACGCGCTGGCCGACCTGGTGGTCAAGGTGTCCCGGCTCGCGGCCGACTTCCCGGAGATCGCCGAGGTCGACCTCAATCCGGTGTTCGCCTCGGAGAACGGTGTGATGGCCGCCGATGTGCGGGTCCTGCTCACCACCGAGACCCCGGTCAAACGGCGGACATACGGTCGCGAGGAGATCCTCGTCTCGATGCGCCGGCTGATGAAGCCCAGTTCGGTGACCGTGATCGGGGCCTCCAACGAACAGGGCAAAATCGGTAATTCGGTCATGCGGAACCTGATCGACGGAGGTTTCCCGGGCGATATCCATCCGGTGAACCCCAAGGCCGATGACATACTCGGCCGTAAGGCATACAAGAGCGTGATGGATGTTCCGGGCGAGCCCGATGTGGCGATCTTCGCGATCCCCGCGAAGTTCGTTCCCGCCGCGCTCGAAGAGGTCGGCCGCAAGGGCATTCCGAACGCCGTCCTCATCCCGTCCGGCTTCGCCGAGACCGGCGAGCACGAACTCCAGGCACGGATCGTGTCGATCGCCGAGGAGTACGGCGTCCGGCTGCTGGGGCCGAACATCTACGGCTACTACTCCACCTGGCAGGACCTCTGCGCGACCTTCTGCACGCCGTACGACGTCAAGGGCGGCGTGGCGCTGACCTCGCAGTCCGGCGGTATCGGGATGGCGATCCTCGGATTCGCCAGGACCACCAAGACGGGTGTCTCGGCCATCGTCGGCCTCGGCAACAAGTCGGACCTCGACGAGGACGACCTGCTGACCTGGTTCGGCGAGGACCCCAACACCGAGTGCATCGCGATGCACCTGGAGGATCTCAAGGACGGCCGGGCCTTCGTCGAGGCGGCTCGCGCCACCGTGCCGAAGAAGCCGGTGGTGGTCCTCAAGGCCGGACGTACGGCGGCCGGTGCCAAGGCGGCCGGTTCGCACACCGGTGCGCTCGCCGGTGACGACGCGGTGTACGACGACGTCCTGCGGCAGGCCGGCGTCATCCGGGCGCCCGGTCTCAACGAGATGCTGGAGTACGCGCGGGCCCTTCCCGTGCTGCCCACTCCGCAGGGCGACAATGTCGTCATCATCACCGGCGCCGGCGGCTCGGGCGTGCTGCTCTCGGACGCCATCGTCGACAACGGTCTGTCGCTGATGGAGATCCCGCCGGACCTGGACGAGGCGTTCCGGAAGTTCATTCCGCCCTTCGGCGCGGCGGGCAACCCGGTGGACATCACCGGCGGCGAACCACCGTCCACGTACGAGGCGACGATCCGGCTCGGCCTGGAGGACCCGCGGATCCACTCGCTGGTCCTGGGCTACTGGCACACGATCGTCACACCGCCGATGGTCTTCGCCGAACTGACGGCGCGGGTCGTGGCCGAGTTCCGCGCGCGTGGCATCCAGAAGCCCGTCGTGGCCTCCCTCGCGGGCGATGTCGAGGTCGAGGAGGCGTGCCAGTACCTCTTCGAGCACGGTGTCGTGGCCTACCCGTACACCACCGAGAGGCCGGTGGAGGTGCTCGGCGCGAAGTACCGCTGGGCGCGGGCGGCGGGTCTGCTGTGACCCACATGTATGACGCACCGTCAGTTCGAGCTGGCGGCCGGCGGGTTGGGGGGCGGTCGATGACCTGACCTGCCCGTGCGAGCACGAAAGGTATTGGACAGGGGGCGCTGGCCAGGCTCTTTCGATGCAAGGGGTGCGACACACATGACAACGACTCAACTTCCCACCTCCGTACCATTCAAGGAGGTGTCGGACCGCAACGGCCGTGTGTACCGGATCGGTGAGACCGACCGGGACATCATGGGCCGCCCACGATGGACGATGGTGCTCTTCCCCTGGATGGGCATGCTCGGCATCAGTTCGTCGGAGTACGCGTTCACCTCGGCGGAGGACACTCTGCACGAGGCCCATCTCTGGAACAGCGGACACATCTTCTGGCTGATGGGCGTCTGGATCTTCTTCCAGGCGGCCGTCGCCTTCCCCGCCGGACAGCTCCGTGAGAGCGGCAGGCTGCCCGCCCGCTACGCCATGATGCTCGGCGCGCTCGGCACACTGCTGGGCTATGTCTCCCTCGCCTACGCGCCGCATGTGATCGTGGCGTACATCGGCTTCGGAATGTTCAGCGGTATCGGCGCGGGTCTGGTCTATGCCACCTGCGTCAATATGGTCGGCAAGTGGTATCCGGAGCGCAAGGGAGGCAAGACCGGCCTCGTCAACGGCGGTTTCGCCTACGGTTCCGTGCCCTTCGTCTTCCTCTTCACCTCGTACATGGACCTCAGCAACTACCAGGGCGTGCTGGTGCTCGTCGGTGTGATCTGCTGCGCCGTCGTCGCGTTCGCCGGATGGTTCTTCAAGGACCCGCCGAAGTACTGGTGGCCCACGGGCGCCGACCCGCTGAAGGTGTCCGAGGACCCGAGGGTCCGGCGGGCACTGGCGAAGAACCCGCCGGCGGTCAAGCAGTACACACCCAGGGAAGCGGCACGCACACCGGTGCTGTGGATGATGTGGTTCTGTCTGCTCTGCACGGCCGGGATCAACATCTTCGGAATCGCCTTCCAGGTGCCCTTCGGCAAGGACATGGGATTCGCGGGCGGGATCGTGGCCACCGCGATGTCGCTCAAGGCGATCGTGAACGGCACGGGGCGCGGTGTCATCGGCTGGATATCCGACCGGTACGGGCGCCGTAACACACTGATCATCGTCTGTCTGGTCCTGGGCAGTGCGCAGTTCGGCGTGCTGATCTCCGGGTCCATGGGCAGTATGCCGTTCTTCCTGTTCTGCTCGATGGTCTCCGGCTTCGGCGGCGGGGCGATCTTCCCGCTGTTCGCGGCGATGACCGCGGACTACTTCGGCGAGAACAACAACGCTTCCAACTACGGCATGGTCTACAGCTCCAAGCTCATCTCGGGGCTGGTCGGCTCCGGTATGGGAGCCGTGGTGGTGGGCGCCTGGGACTACAAGGGCGCCTTCATCATCGCCGGCGGTATCGGCCTCGCCTCCGCGGTGCTGGCCCTGTTCCTGAAGGCGCCCGGCAGGCCGGACGCCAAGAAGATCGAACCCAATCCGAACCCGATCGGCCGGGAGATCGCCTGATATGACAGCGGAACCTCTCTCCGGTACGTCCGCGTCGGCTTCGGCCGGCGCGGGCTACCGCGAAATCACTGACGCTCGTGGCCGTGTCTACCGGGTCGGCGAGACCGACCGGCAGATCCTTGGACACTCCCGCAAACTCATGGTGTATCTGCCGTGGGTCGCCATGATGGCCATCAGCGTCTTCGAGTACGCGTACGGATCGGCGGAGGATGTCCTCTCGGCCGCGCACGGCTGGACCCAGAGCAACACCTTCTGGATCCTGAGCGTCTGGGTGTTCTTCCAGGCCGGTGTCGCCTTCCCGGCGGGCTGGTTACGGGAGAAAGGGATACTGACGGCGCGTGGTGCCACGATGATCGGCGCCGTGCTCTCCTTCGTGGGCTTCCTGTCCATCTCCCACTTCCACAATGTGTCGGCCGCCGTGCTGGGATTCGGTCTGCTCGGCGGCGTCGGCTCCGGGCTGGTCTACGCCACCTGCATCAATATGGTGGCCAAGTGGTTCCCGGAGCGGCGGGGCGGAAAGACCGGCTTCGTCAACGGCGGATTCGCCTACGGCGCGGTCCCGTTCATCTTCATCTTCAACTACGCGTTCGACACCAGTAACTACCAGGCGGTGCTGGACCTGATCGGGGTCTACATCCTGGTCGTCGTGGCCGTCTGCGCCTGGTTCTTCAGGGACCCGCCACAGAACTGGTGGCCGGCCGATGTCGATCCGCTGAAGGTGGAGGCGGGCAGCAAGAACGCGATCACGCTGGCCAAGAACCCGCCCGCGTCGAAGCAGTACCGGCCCAAGGAGGCCATCAGGACCGGCATGCTGCCGCTGATCTGGGTGCTGCTGGTGATCACCGCCGGTGTGTCCATCTTCGGCATCTCCTTCCAGGTGCCGTTCGCCAAGGACGTCGGCTTCGGACCGCTCGTCGCCGCCTCGTCGGCCGGTGTGCTCTCCGTGGTCAACGGCATCGGGAGAGGCGTCGTCGGCTGGCTCTCCGACCTCTGGGGACGCAAGATCACACTGATCTTCGTGATCACGGTGCTCGGCCTGGCGCAGTTCGGAATCCTGTGGGCGGGCAACTCCAGGAACGAGGTCCTGTTCCTCGTGTTCGCCTTTGTCTCGGGCTTCGGCGGCGGAGCCTTCTATCCGTTGTTCGCGGCGCTCACTCCGGACTACTTCGGAGAGAACTACAACGCCACCAACTACGGTCTCGCCTACAGCGGCAAGCTGGTCAGCGGCTTGTTCGGTGGCGGACTCGGCGCGATGGCGATCGACTCCTGGGGATACGACGGGGCGTACATCCTCGCCGGCGGACTCTCCCTGGTGGCCGCGGCCCTGGCCACGCTGCTGCGCAATCCCGGGCTGCCACGAGGCAAGACGATCGTGCCCACTCCGCAGCCGGCAGGCGGGTGAGCCGAGGGGCCCACGAGCTCGGTCGAGCGCATGGACCCGACACGAACGGACGGCCCTCCGCACGGCATTCACTCAGCCGCGCGGAGGGCCGCCGTCGCGTGTGACGCCCCCTGTTCGTCACACGCGCCGCGTTGTCACACTCCGCTGGTAGTCGCTCGCCCCGTAGTCGCGCGCCCGTGTCATCACTGGCCATGCGATCGAGCTCTCGTCATCGCTCGTCGGTGTCATCGCTCGTCGGTGTCAGGGAGCGCTCGTGTCTTCACACTCTCCCGTCGTCGCCAGTGCCGCGACCGGCGAGATCCACACGACAGGTCCAGTCGCATCGGACTTCCGGGTCACATGGAGCCGTCGTGCACGAACTGCGTGGAGCGGCAGTTGAAGTCAGCGCCGCCGGCACCGTCGCGCAGACAGGCCTCCAGTGTGTAGGTGCCCGTGATCGGCATCGGCAGCCAGCCGGAGACGCCGTTGGCGTTACCTCCGCACGTCCCCGAGCCGTTCGCGGCCTGGGCGGTGTAGGAGAAGCTGCCCTTGGTGAGGTGCACGATGGCCCGGTAGCCGTCGGCGGTGCCCTTGTCGCAGATCGAGACACTGTAGGAGTCGGAGGACAGAGTGACGCTGGCGAAGGCGGAACCGCCCTTCTCCGACGACCAACTCTGCGTGGTTGAACGCGAGTATGCCTCCGCGGTGCCGGTGGAGAGCATAACCATCGCCGTCGCCGAGGCGGTGGCGCCGGCAATCATCGCGACGCGTCGTAGCCGCATGTGTTCTCCGATTCATCAGTGTGAGTGTGTCCGCTGATGAAGATGCTGCTCCGCCGACATTGGACAAACCTTGAGGAAACCTTGTACGCATCGCGCGCCGGCCTGACGGTTACGGTCGGTCAGGCGCCAGGAGTCACCAGAACAGCCGACCGACGACTCCCGGTAAGCCTGGGCAGGAGCCCGCGTCCGAGCGCTCCCCCCGGGCGGCCCGGCCCGGATGCATCGGTCTTCGCTCACTGGTCCCGGCGGCGTACTCCCACCACCGCGATCGCGGCGGCGACAAGCGCCCAGACCGCGTACACGGTCCACGCTCCGGTCAGCGTCCACGGGTACGCGGCCGGGCGGTCGCCTGCCTGGACCAGACGCAGCCATGCCTCGAAGGGCATCGCGTGCGCGACGACGGCCGTTGTATACCGGCCGTCACTGACGGCCAGGGGCAGCACCATGAGCAGCACCACCACGGCGATCACGGCGGCCGCGCCGCGCCGGAGGAGCACGCCGAGAGCCATCCCGATGAGTGCGGCCAACGGCGACAGCAGCGTGGACGCCACGACGACGCGCAGAGCGCCCGGGTGACTGAACGGGACGCCCGCGTGCCGCCCGGACAGGATCGCCTGGGTCAGACCGAACGAGGTCCCGGCGACCGCCGCACCGAACAGGGTCATGACCGCGGTGACCACACACGCTTTGGCCGCCATCACCGACGCCCTGGCCGGCACGGCCGTGAACGTGGTGCGGATCAGTCCGCTGCCGTATTCGCCGGTGATCGCGACGGCGCCGATGGCACCGGTGGCGAGCAGCAGGACCATGCCCGCGTTCGTCGTGAAGGCGTCCCCGAGCGCCAGGCCGTCGGAGACGAAGGCGGCCCGGGAACGCACGTCGTACTCGTACCAGTAGCGGTAGTGGTCGTAGGCGGCGCCCCCGTTGAACGCGATGACCGCCAGTGCGCTGATCGCGTACATCCAGGCGGTCGAGCGCAGTGACCACAGCTTGATCCACTCGGCGGCTATGAGGTCGCGGAACCGGGCGGCGGGCACACCGACGGTCGGAACAGCCGCTGTGGTCATCGGCGGTCTCCTGCGAGATATTCGGCGCTGTCCGCGGTGAGTTGCATGAACGCCTCCTCCAGGAAGGCCCCGCGAGCGGTCAGTTCGTGCAACAGGACGCGATGCTGGAGGGCGAGTTCACCGATCCGGGCCGCGGTCAGTCCGGTCACCGTGAGGAGACCGTCGCGGTCCACACGTACCGCACCGCCTTCCGCGGTCAGCGGATCCGTAAGCGCCCCCGGGTCGGGGGTGCGCACGGTCACGCTCGCCCCGGTGGCCCGTGCCGCGAAATCCGTCAAGCTCTGAGCCGCGATCAGCTCTCCCCGGCCGATGACGACGAGGTGGTCGGCGGTGTGCTCCATCTCGGACATCAGATGGCTGGAGATGAACACGGTACGTCCCTCGGCGGCCAGCCTCCTGAAGAGGCCACGTACCCACTGCACACCCTCCGGGTCAAGGCCGTTGAGCGGCTCGTCGAACAGCAGAACCGGCGGATCGCCGAGCAGGGTGCCCGCGATTCCGAGGCGTTGCTTCATCCCGAGTGAGAACCCGCCGATCGCGCGCCGTGCGGCTCCGGCCAGTCCGACCTCCCGCAGTACGTCGTCCACCCGGCCCTGTGGGATGCGGTTGCTGCGGGCCAGTGCGGACAGATGCGCTCTCGCGGAGCGCCCGCCGTGCACGTCACCCGCGTCGAGAAGGGCGCCCACCTGACGCAACCCGCGCGGGCGGTCCCGGAACGGGCGGCCGTCAATGGTGGCGGTACCGCTGGTGGGGTCGTTGAGCCCGAGGATCATCCGCAGCGTGGTGCTCTTGCCGGCGCCGTTCGGCCCGAGGAAGCCGGTGACGTGCCCGGGGCGAACGGTGAAGGTCAGGCCGTTGACGGCGGTGGTCCCGCCATATCGTTTCGTCAGTTCGTTGACTTCGATCACTCCGCCAACGCTCCCGTGTACCACCGCGGTTGACATCCCACCGGGGGCGCGCATTCGCCGGGCACCCGACGACCGTGGTTGTACACCCACGGTCCGATGCCCGGCGAAGCACCGGTGGCTACGATCGGCGTATGCACGCCACGCCGCCTCTTCCGCTGTTGAAACGCGTGCCGCCGGAAGTCTGGACGGCGGCGACCTGGTGTCTGTCGACGGTCTCCCTGGTGCGTGGGTATCTCGGGATTCCGGGTATGCCGCAAGGTCTGCCGCCACTGACGCCCGTGGACTGGACGCTGCTGGCCGCGGCCACCGCCATGGCACTGGACGGCAGCAGACTGCTGCGCCGCCGGCCGCTCATCGCCCTCGCTCTGCTGCTCGCCGGTTCGCTCACGGCAGCGCTGGCGCTGAATTCGGTGTTGCTCTCACAGGTGCACTATCTGGCAGCCGGCATCGCCCTGGGATTCGTCGTGGCGACTCGGCCGAGCCGGACCCGTCTTGTCGCCTTCGTCATGACGCTCGGGGTGGTGCCCGGCTACGCTCTCATCCGGTCACTGCTCGGACTTCCCCTCTCCTACCCCAACGATCTCGCCGACGGCAATTGGACCGGGTGGCTGCCCTTCTCCTTGATGGCGGTCGTCGCCTGGTTGATCGGGAACTCGACGCGACAGACCCGCGAGTACGCGGCGCGGCTCGGCGCCCAGGCCACGGCGCAGGCGGTCACCGCGGAACGGCTGCGGATCGCACGCGAGCTGCATGACATGGTTGCGCACAGCATCGGCATCATCGCCCTGCAGGCCGGTGCGGCGGCCCGGGTCATCGACACCCAGCCGGCCGGAGCGCGGGAGGCGATGACGGCGGTGGAGCTGGCGGGCCGGGAAACACTGTCGGGACTGCGGCGGATGCTCGGCGCGCTCCGTGAGGCCGACCCGGCGCAGCGATCGGAGGGGATCCCGCTCAGTCCGGCCGCGGGTCTGGTCGACATCGACCGGCTGGCCGCCGCGACGACGGCTGCCGGTGTCCGGGTCGAGGTGCGGTGGCGGGGCGAACGTCGCCCGCTGCCACCGGAGATCGAGCTGTCGGCGTTCCGCATCGTCCAGGAGTCGGTCGCCAACGTGGTGCGCCACGCGGGCGCCCCTTCCTGCCTGGTGTCCATCGACCACGGCGACGAGGAACTGTCGATCGAGGTCGTGGACAGCGGCCTCGGCCGGGGCGCGTCGTCGGGCGCCGGGTACGGTCTGGTCGGGATGCGCGAACGGGTCGGCCTGCTGCACGGTGCCTTCACCGCCGGACCGCGTCCCGAAGGTGGTTTCCAGGTGACCGCCCGGCTGCCCGTACCGGCGGGAACCCGATGACCATCCGGGTGGTACTCGCCGACGACCAGCCGCTGGTCCGTACCGCTCTGCGGCTGGTCATCACCGATGTCGCCGACATCGACGTGGTCGGCGAGGCCGGCAGCGGAGCGGAGGCGGTCCAGTTGGCCGGGACCGTCGCGCCCGACATCGTGGTGATGGACATCCGGATGCCGGACGTGGACGGTATCGAGGCCACCCGGCTGATCACCTCGGGAGCAGGTACCGCGCGTGTACTCGTCCTGACGACATTCGACGACGACGATTACGTCTACGGCGCGCTGCGCGCCGGCGCGTCCGGATTCCTGGTCAAGGACATGGGGTTGGACGACATTCTGGCGGCGGTTCGGGTGGTCGCCGCCGGGGACGCCCTGATCGCACCGAGCGTCACCCGCCGCCTGATCGAGGAGTTCGCCCGCCGCCCGGAGCCGGCGGTTCCGCGAGTGATCGACGGCATCACCGAACGCGAACGGGAAGTGCTGACGCTCGTCGGGCGCGGCAGGTCCAACACCGAGGTCGCCGGAGAGCTGTTCATCAGTGTGGCCACCGTCAAGACCTATGTGACCAGGCTGCTCACCAAGCTGGATGCCCGGGACCGGGTCCAGCTCGTCATCATCGCCCACGAGGTAGGTCTGGTGGGGCGGTCGCGGTGAGCGGGAACAGGCCTCAGACGTCCCACGGGTCGGCGAAGGCCCTCCGCGCGGCCTCGTTTTCAGCCGCGCGGAGGGCCGCCGTCGTGTGAGACGCCGGTGTGGACGGGGGTTACCGCTTCTCGCGCAGCGAGTGCAGGTGGTCGGCCGACTTCCGGGCGAACGCGACCGAGTCGACCGGACTGTCGTGCTCGACCTGCCAGTGGTGGTTCGGCCGGCCGCCGCGGGTCTTGTTCACCGCCGAGATGAACCTCTTGTAGTCGATCTCTCCGTCGCCGACGTCGACCATGTCGTATCCGTCACGGGCGGCCTCGTTGTGCGTGCCGTCCTTGACATGGAAGAGCGGATAGCGGTCCGGCTGCTTCAGCACATAGTCCAGCGGCTCGAAGGGACGAGGCTTGCCCTCGACGGTCTTGCTGAAGCGGAACTGGCCGGTGTACGCCCAGTAGATGTCCATCTCCAGATAGACCAGGTGAGGGTCGGTCTCGGCCAGCAGCACGTCGTACAGGCGGACGTCCGGCCGGTCGGTGGCGAAGGAGAACTCCTCGCCGTGGTTGTGCTGGTAGAACTTCATGCCGCGCTTCTTCGCCGCGGCTCCGTAGGTGTTGAAGTCGTCGGCCGCCCGCTTCCAGGCGTCGACGGTGGAGCCGTAGCGGAACGGTCCCGAGGCGGTGCCGATGTGCTTCAGACCGAGAGTCTGGGCATCGTCGAGAACCTGTTCGAGGTTCTGCGCGAAGCTGTAGGCGTTGGGGTTGTTGTCGTCGTAGTAGTTGACGTGGCTGCCAATGCCGTTGAGGCCGTGGTCGCGCGCCAGCCGCCGCAACTGGGGCAGCGTGATCTCCCCGGTGCCCTGGGTGTAGCCGGCGTACTCGACCTCGTCGTAGCCGAAGCGCTCCAGCTCCTCGAAGACCTTGGCGAAGCCGAGTTCGGCGACCTTGTCGCGCAGCGAGTAGAGCTGGATGCCGAGACGGCCGGGCGTCAGGACGGGCTCGGTCCTGCCGTGTCCGTGTCCGTGGTCGTGTCCGTGGCCGTGGCCCTTCCCGTGGCCCTTGCCATTGGCCGCGGCGGGGACGGCGGACAGGCCCAGCAGTGCGGCGGCGCCGGTGCCTGCGGCGACACCGAGCATGTTGCGCCTGCTGAGCTTGTGGGCCAGCTCGGCGTCGACGGACTTCTTGCGGCTCATGTACGGAACTCCTTTTGTCAGTGCAGTCCTGCAAGCTGGAGGAGCAGGGATTTCACATCGGTGGCCGCTACGCGGTCACCGACGGCGCGGGGGGTGGAACACAGGATGAGCGGACCTTCTTCGTCGCTCGCGGGAAGGCGGCCATGGCTGCCGCGAATAGGTGAGGGGTCGAGCGGGACGACCGCGAGGCGGTAGCGCATACCGAGCTTCTTGCGGGCGATCGCCTTGGCCGCCTTGAGGCGCACATACGGATCGAGCGGGTCCATGAAGAGCTCCACCGGGTCGTAGCCCGGTTTGCGGTGGATCTCGACGAGCTGCGCGAAGTCGGGAGCCCGTTCGTCGTCGAGCCAGTAGTAGTAGGTGAACCAGGCGTCCGGTTCGGCGACGGCCACCAGTTCGCCGGAGCGCGGATGGTCCAGGCCGTGGCTCTTCTTGCCCTCGTCGTCCAGGATCTCGTCGATGCCCGGGAGGTCCGCGAGCGCCTCGCGAGTGGCGTCGAGATCCTCCGGACGCCGCACATACACATGCGCGAGCTGATGGTCGGAGACCGCGAAGGCGCGGGAGGCCATCGGGTCGAGATACTCCATGCCGTCCTGGGTGTGGACCTCCAGCAGCCCGGCCCGGCGCAGCGCCCGGTTGATGTCGACCGGACGTGAGACCCGGGTGATGCCGTACTCGGAGAGCGCGACGACGGTACGGCCCTCGGCCCTGGCGTCGTCGAGCAGCGGTGCCATGGCCGTGTCGAGCTCGGCGGCGGCCCGGTGGGAGCGAGGGTCGTCGGGGCCGTAGCGCTGGAGGTCGTAGTCGAGATGCGGCAGGTAGCACAGGGCCAGATCGGGCCGGCGGGTGTCGATGATGTGGCGGGTGGCGTCGATGATCCACTGCGAGGAGACGATGTCGGCGCCGGGGCCCCAGAAGTGGAAGAGCGGGAACGTACCGAGCTTCTCGGTGAGTTCGTCGTGCAGCGACGGCGGGCGGGTGTAGCAGTCGGGTTCCTTGCGTCCGTCGGCGTAGTAGACGGGGCGGGGCGTGACGGTGAAGTCGGTGTCCGCGCCCATCGCGTACCACCAGCAGACATTGGCGACGGTGTAGCCGGGATGGACCCGGCGGGCCGCGTCCCACAGCTTGTCGCCGGAGACAAGACCGTTGTGCTGGCGCCACAGCAGCACGTCGCCCAGCTCGCGGAAGTACCAGCCGTTGCCGACGATGCCGTGCTCGGCGGGCAGCGTCCCGGTGAGAAAGGTGGACTGCGCGCTACAGGTGACGGCGGGCAGGACGGTGCTCAGCGGGGCCTGGGAGCCGGCGCCGGCCAGCTTCTGGAGGTTCGGCATATGAGGCAGGAGCTGGGGCGTGAGTCCGACGACATCGATGACCAGCAGTGGGGTCGGGCTCGCGGTCATGGCAGCTCCTTCAGGCCGAGGTCGACCAGCAGGTCGCGGGCCAGGGTGAGTTCGGCGGCGATCCCGTCGGCGAGCTGCCCGCGCGAGCGCGGGCGCAGCTCCGGCGGGAGCGCCTGCCAGGTGTATGTCTCGACCTCCAGATGACGGGTCCGCGGTTCGGCCCGGCCGACGAGCCGGGTCAGCGCGTCCTGGAGTACGGGAAGGGTGGAGGTCAGCGGCGGTGCGGGCGGGGCGTGCAGCGGGACGTGGAAGTGCGAGCGCCAGGGCGTGTCGTCGGGCAGCGCGCCGCCGCCGAGGGCCTCGTCCAGGTCGTCGGTGCCGTGCAGCCCGGTGGCCGTGCGCGCGCGGGTCTGGTGGAGGAAGCGTGGTTCGGCGAAGGCGCCGAGGGCCGCGCGTACCTCGGGCCGGTGCGGCTGCTCGGCGTGCAGGGCCGCGGAGAGCTGGGCCTTGGGAATGGAGATGTGTGCCGCTTCCAGCGCGTCCAGTGCGGTGGCCGGGTCCTCGAAGGAGGTCGCGAGATGGCAGGTGTCGACACAGATGCCGATGCGGTCGCTGGCGATGTCGGTGAGCGGCCGGATCGCGTCGGCGGTGGTCTCGACGGTGCAGCCCGGTTCCGGTTCCAGAGCGATCCGGATGGACTTGCCGGTCAGCTCCTCCAGTGCGTCGAGCCGCTCGGCGAGTGTGGTCAGCGCCGCCTGGGCGGTGCGGGCCGAGGCGTCGTCGAACGCGGTGCGCCAGGCGAGCGGAAGGGTCGAGACGGAGCCCTCGGTGACATCGTCGGGCAGCAGCGCGGCCAGCAGCCGGGCCAGGTCGCTGGTGTGGGCGAGCCGCTCGGGGTCGGCCCAGTCCGGTTTGTAGACGCGGTACTTGACCTCTTCGGCGCCGAAGCCCTCGTACGGGAAGCCGTTGAGAGTGACGACCTCAAGGCCTCGCCGGTCCAGTTCGGCGCGCAGGCCGCGCAGTACCGAGGGATCGTTGATCAGCGTCCTGGCGGCGTTCTTGGCGAGCCACAGGCCGATGCCGAGGCGGTCCCGGCCGAGTCGCCTGCGTACCGGCTCGCAGTGGTCGCGAAGCTGGGCGAGGACACCGTCGAGGTTCTCGGCGGGATGGACGTTGGTGCAGTACGAGAGGTGGACGGTGGAGCCGTCGGGATGGCGGAAGCGCATGGCCTCACTCCCCGCCGCGGAGGATGGAGTTGCCCTCGTGGAGGGCCTCCGGCGCGGGGACGTCGAGCTGGAGTCTGCCGCTGAGTCCGTAGAAGGAGACGGGATTGCGCCACAGGACCTGGTCGACGTCGTCCTCGCCGAAGCCGGCGGCGAGCATCGCGTCTCCGACCTTGCGGGTCTTGAGCGGGTCGCTCTTGCCCCAGTCGGCCGCCGAGTTCACCAGTACCTTCTCGGTGCCGTACGCCTTGAGGACGGCGACCATGCGGTCCTCGTCCATCTTGGTGTCCGGATAGATGGAGAAACCGAGCCAGCTTCCGCTCTCCGCGGCGTCCTTGACGGTCGTCTCGTTGAGATGGTCGAGCACGACGCGGTCCGGCGCGAGCGCCGACTCGCGTACGACGTCGATGGTGCGGCGCAGGCCGGACAGTTTGTCGCGGTGCGGCGTGTGGACGAGCGCGGGCAGTCCGTGGTCGGCGGCGAGCTGGAGCTGGGCGGCGAGCGCGGTGTCCTCGGCCGGGGTCATGGAGTCGTAGCCGATCTCGCCGACGGCGACGACGGAGTCCTTGACGAGATAGCGGGGCAGCTCGTCGAGGACCGGAGCGCAGCGCGGGTCGTTCGCCTCTTTGGGATTGAGCGCGAGCGTGCAGTGGTGGGCGATGCCGTACTGCGCGGCGCGGAACTGCTCCCAGCCGAGCAGCGCGTCGAAGTAGTCGAAGAAACTCTCCGGCGAGGTGCGCGGCTGGCCGAGCCAGAAGGAGGGCTCGACGAGGGCGCGGACTCCGGAGGCGTACATCGCCTGGTAGTCGTCCGTGGTGCGGGAGGTCATATGGATGTGGGGGTCGAAGATGCGCATCAGGACTCCTCGCCGGTCAGATTCAGTGCGTGGTGCAGGTCGGCGGGTACGGATCGGCCGGCCGCGGTGCGTTCGGCCGCGAAGTCGGCCAGCATCCGGGCCAGTTCGGCATCTCCGTGGGCACGCTCCGTCAGGCCGTCGACGGCGTCGAGCGGCACTCCTGTGAAGAGGCATTTGAGGATGGCGTGCCGCCAGGCGTGCGGGTCGAGGTGGGCCGCCGCGTAGGGACCGACGGCGGCGGCGACCAGCCGGGTGTCATTGGTCCGCAGCGCGTCCTCGGTCAGCGGCAGCGCGTCGGGTCCTGTGACGAGGCGCGGCAGGGCGAGCAGTACGGCGCGGCGTTCGGCGGCGGTGCCCCGGTGGTAGAGCCGGGTGAGGACGGCGAGATCGGCGCGCGCCTCCTGGAGCAGCAGGACGCGTACGGAGTCGACCGTGTCGGCGGACGGCCCGCAGTGGCGTCCGGCGGCGGCGAAACTCAGCTCCCAGCCGGCGAAGGCAACGTTGTCGTCGCCTTCACCGGCCACGGCCTCGGCGAGCGCGCGGTCGAGCCAGGATCTGGCGGCCGGATCGAGCCGCGGGGAGAGCTCCTCGCGGGTGGGGGTCATGCCGGTGCTCCCTTCGTGCGGAGGAAGTCCAGGGAGGTGCGGGCCAGTTCGGGCCCGGCGTGCGAGTGGCGCGGCAGTTCGACCACGGTCAGTCCCTGGTAGCCGGTGGCGGCCAGCGCGTCGAGCACCGGCGGGAAGTCGATCTCGCCGTCTCCGAACGGAAGGTGCTCGTGGACACCGCGCCGCATGTCCTCGATCTGCACATGCCGCAGCCAGGGCGCGGCCTCCCGGACGCAGTCGGCGGGCGGGGCCGGCTCCAGGCACTGGCAGTGGCCGATGTCGAGAGTGAGGCCGAGCGGTCCCGGATCGCCGAGGCGCTCTCTGAGCTGGTGGAAGCCGGCCAGGTCGGAGACGAGATGGCCGGGCTCGGGCTCGACGGCGAGCGGGACACCGGCGGCTTCCGCGGCGTCGAGGACCGGGCTCATCGCCTCTTCGAGCCGCTTCCAGGCGGTCTCGGTGTCGGTGCCCGCCGGAGTGATACCGCTGAAGCAGTGCACGGCGTGCGCGCCCAGATCCGCGCCGACCCGGACAGCCGTGATCAGCAGCCGGGTGCGGGCGGCGCGGCCGTCGGGGTCCGGATCGAGCAGCGAGGGCCCGTGCTTGCGGCGCGGGTCGAGCACATAGCGGGCGCCGGTCTCGACGGTGACGCCGAGTCCCAGGTCCGCCAGCAGCCGGGCGACCCGCTGGGTGCGGGCGGCGAGTTCCGGGGCCATGGGGTCGAGATGCATATGGTCGAGCGTCAGTCCGACTCCGTCGTAACCGAGATCGGCGAGCAGCCGGAGCGCGTCGTCGAGCCGCAGATCGGTCAGCCCGTTGGTGCCGTAGCCGAAACGCAGGCTCATGTCGGGCTCACTTTCCTGGCGAGTGCGCGGGCGAGAGGTACGAGCGCCATGACACCGAGCCCGACACCGGCCGCACCGCCGCGCGCGGCGAGCGCCGCCTGCAGCGGGATCATGGCGCGGATCCCACCGCCGACGGCGCGCTGGGTCAGAGGCGGAGACGGATTGAGCGCGGCGTGCAGCAGGGGCCGCGCGGCGGTCCCCACATACACGGCGGAGAGCGCGCCCGCGACGGCCGGGACGCCGGGTCCGGTGCGCCGGCTCACGGCGGAGGCCGGTGGCGCGGGCCTGCGGCCGGCCGCGACGCCCAGGACGGCGGTGGCCGCGAGCGCGGCGAGCGGCGCGGCCGTCGATCCGCCCTGTGCCTCGTGGCGGGAGACGGTGGTGACGGCGACGGTGTGCGCGCCGAGCAGCGACGCCGACGGCAGCGCGGTGCGCGCGCCGCTCCACCGGCCCGGGTCGCGACCGGCCCGCTGTGCGGTGTTTCCCCGGCCCGCTGTCGCCGTCGCGCCGAGCAGCAGGTCGAGTGCCCGGGCCGCACCCATGGCCAGCGGGCCCGCCGGAGTGTGCTTGAGATGGATGTCGTACGCCCAGACGGTGGCCGCCAGCGCCGTGCCCACCGCCAGTGCCGGACGGCCCGCCGCCGCCGCGAGCCCGAGGCCCGCGGCGGTCAGGGCGCCCGCCGCCGCGAGCGCGGCCGGCGGAGAGACACGGCCGGACGGGATCGGGCGGTGCGGGCGGTCGATGGCGTCCTCTTCCCGGTCCGCCCAGTCGTTGAGCGCCATGCCCGCCTCGTAGAGACAGAGCGAGGCGCCCATGGCGAGCGCGGTGCCGCGATGGGGACGCACTCCGAGGGCGGCCGCTCCGGCCAGGGCGTCGCCCGGGACCGTGAACAGGGCGGACACCCGCAGCAGTTCGGCCCAGGCGCGCAGGGTCACCGCGTCTCCTTCAGCCGGTCGGCGAAGGTGAGAAGTACCTCGAACTGTTCGGCGAGCGCGGCCGGACCGCCGTCCGGATCCTTGAAGTAGAAGCCCAGTTCGGGCAGGGGCCCGCTCAGCCCGGCTTCATGGGCGCGGGCCACCAGCCGGGCCAGGTCGAGGACGAGCGGCGCGGCGAGCGCCGAGTCGCAGCCCTGCCAGATCGTCTGGAGGATCATCCGGGAGCCGAGGAAGCCGTCGAAGGCGATGTGGTCCCACGCGGTCTTCCAGTCGCCGAGCGCCGGAACGTCGTCGATATGGACCTCGCCCTCCGGGGCGGTGCCCAGGGTGTCGGCGAGGACGCGTTCCTTGCCGGCGTTCTTGGCCGCCGCGGCGGCCGGGTCGGCCAGCGCCGCTCCGTCCCCGCCGCCCAGCAGGTTCGTGCCCGACCAGGCGCGTACGGTCAGGGCCCGCTGGACGAACATCGGAGCGAGCACGGAACGGAGCAGCGTCTGGCCTGTCTTGCCGTCGCGGCCGGCGTGGGGAAGTCCGGCGGCCTCGGCGGCGGCGGTGAGGGCGGCGGTGCGCAGCCCGGTGGACGGAGTGAAGTTGACATAGGAGCAGCCGGCCCGGACGGCGGCCGCCGCGTACAGCGAGCTGGCGGGCAGCCGTGGGTCGTCCGGTGCCGGCTGGGCCTCGGTGGAGGAGACATTGACGACGACCACGCGCGCGACCGCGGTGCGGCGCGCGAAGTCCGTGATGTCGTCGGCGAAGGCGGCGATGAGTTCCTCGTCGCTCCTGGTGTCGCCCTGCTGCGGTCCGCCGGTCCGTATCTCCTGGTCGGCGGTGGTCAGTTCGGCGCTGATCGCCGGGGCCAGGCCGTGCGGCAGCACACCGGCCGCGGTCAGTTCCTCGGCCCGTTTGGGCAGCGGACAGCTCGCCGTGTCATGTCCGCCGAAGACGAGCGAGGAGAGGGCAGGAAGGCCCGACTCCGCGAACGGCGCGGTCTCGGTGACCATGCCCGTCGCGGGGTGGAGCCCGGCGGTGACCGCCGCGCATCCCGCGACGGCCGTGGTGGCGACGGAGCCACGCGCTCCGACGAACCAGATTCCGGTGCGTACTGCAGTCGATTCTTTGGTGACCGTCGTCACGGGCTGCCTCCCTGCCGGTGATGGGGTGGTGGACGGCGGGCGGGGGGTACGGCGCCTCCCCGCCCGCCGTCGTCTGACGGGCCGCCCCTCCTAGTGGTTTCTAGGAGGCGGGCAGCTCCTTGAGCTGGATGTTGCGGTAGGACACCTGGTCGTCGGCGCCATGGTTCTGGATGCCGATGTAACCGTCCGCCAGGCTGCGCGCCGGGTCGGTGTTGGTGAAGTCGTTGATCTTCACGCCGTTCAGGAAGATCTGGAGACGTTCACCCTGGACCCGGATCTCGTAGTTGTTCCACTGCCCCGGAGGCCGCAGAACCTGGTCCCTGGCCTTGATGTTGGCCGACTTGAAGGTGTAGACGGAGCCGGTGGTGCGGTCCGCCGCGTCGGTGGCGTCGATCTGCACCTCGTAGCCCTTGTCCACCGCCGACCACGGATCGTCCGAGGCCGGGAAGCCCACGAACACACCGGTGTTGTCGTCTCCGGCCAGCTTCCAGTCGAGCTTCAGCGAATAGGACTTCAGCTCCTTGGCCTGGTACCAGAGCAGACCCATGCCGCCCTCGGAGCGCAGTTCACCGTCGACGACGTTGAACTTGCCCGGTCCGGCCTGCTTCCAGCCGGCCAGGCTCTTCCCGTTGAAGATGTCCCGGTAGCCGGTGTCGGGCTTGCAGTTGGCCTTGACCTGGCCGGCCGCGTAGCGCAGTCCGCCGAGCAGATGCTCCCGGAAGGGCGCGTCCGCGTAGGACTCCTTGGTGTGGCCGCCGCCGGTGTAGAAGGAGCGACCGCCACCGTAGGTCTGGCACCAGGCGATCGGGTGATCGCCCTTCATGTTGCCGCCCTGGTAGGTGGTCTCGTCCAGCGTGGCGAGGACCTTGGCCTGGGTGCGCGGGTTGGTGCGGTAGTTGTACCACTCGTCGGTGCGCTGCCACTCGTCACCGAGGTGGGCGGTGGCCGGGTTGTCGTGGTCCTCGACCCGCACGGTGGCGGGCTGGATCGCCGGGTGGGAGTCGAAGTACGCGCCCACCAGACCGCCGTAGAAGGACCAGTCGTACTCGGTGTCCGCCGCGGCGTGCACACCCATGTAGCCGCCGCCGGTGGCGACGTAGTTCTCGAACGCCTTCTGCTGGTCGGCGTTGAGGACGTCACCGGTGGTGGAGAGGAAGACCACCGCGTCGTACCGGGCCAGGTTGTTGGTGGTGAACTGGCCGGCCTCCTCGGTGGAGTCGACCGTGATCCCGGTGGTCTTGCCCAGCTCCTTGAGCGCGGCGGTGCCCTGCGGGATCGAGTCGTGGCGGAAGCCGGCGGTCTTCGAGAAGACCAGGACCCGCTTCTCGGTCTTGCCGGGCACGGCCGTGGAGATCTGGAAGTCGTCCAGGTCGTACAGAGCGCCGTCGCCGCCCTTGAAGACCAGGAACAGCTCGGTGGTCTTCGCCGGTACGGAGCGCAGCGGTACGTCGATGTCCTGGAAGATGTCCCAGCTACCGGTGACCGGGATCGGCGCGGAGCCCAGCAGGTTGCCGGTGGCGGAGCCTGTCCTCACCTCAAGGAATCCGCCGGAGCCGCCGGAGGAGACCCGGGCGGTGAGCGTCTTGGACCCCTTCAGGTTGTACGGCGTGAAGGAGATCCAGTCGTCGTTGTTGATGTCGCCGACGGTCTTGCCGCCATTGGCGCTCGCCTTGTCGTAGGTCTTGATGCCGGAGGAGTTGTTGAAGTGCTCGGCCTGCCGGTGACGGGGCTGCAACTGCGCCTGGTCGTGGCTGGTGAGCGCCGCCTGGCCGCCGCCTCCGCCGTCGGTGTACTCGGCGTCGATGACACCGAAGATATTGGCGTTGGGGTCGTGTTCGGCGTCGGCGGGCGCGGTGATGGTGCCTTCGCAGCCGTTCGCCGAGGTGATCGGATGGCCGTGGTTGTCATGGCCCAGGATGTAGCGGACGACGACCTTGGAGCAGTCGATCGCGCCGTCTTCCGGGTCGGTGACGGTGACCTTGAAGGGCAGTGTGTCGCCGAAGTTGAAGAGCGTGCCCTCCGCGGGCAGTTCCAGCGTCACCTTCGGCGCGGTGTTGCCGACGACCACGTGCACGGACGCGGATCCGGTGTGGCCCGTGCCGTCGGAGACGGTGAGGTTCGCGGTGTAGGTGCCGTTCTTCTTGTACGTGTGCGCGGGGTTGGCCTCCGTGGAGGAGGTGCCGTCGCCGAAGTCCCACTCATAGGTGACGGGGTCGCCGTCCGGGTCCTGGGTGCCCGCCGAGGAGAAGGTCACCTTCAGCGGCGACTTGCCGGAGGTCTTGTTCGCGGCCGCCGCGGCGACCGGCGACCGTCCGCCGGTGATGTTCTCGATGCGGTAGACCGCGGAGTGCTCGTCACCGCCGAACCAGGAGAGACCGTAGTCGAGCACATAGAGCGCTCCGTCGGGGCCGAACTCCATGTCCATGACCTGGGTGCCGGACCACGGGAAGTCGTTGATCTTGCTGACCGTGCCGTCCTCGCCCTGCTCGATCCGCTTGATCCACTGGCGGCCGAACTCACCGGCGAAGAAGTCGCCGTCGTAGGCCTCCGGGAACTTCACCGGAGAGTCCAGATCGGCGTCGTAACGGTAGACCGGACCGCCCGTCGGAGACTCGGAGCCGGAGCCGAACTCGGGCACGCTGCCGCCGTCGTACGGGATCCACGCGGCCTGAGCGGCCGGCAGGTCGACCAGGCCGGTGTTGTGCGGCGAGGTGTTCTTGGGCGCGTCGCAGTCGAACGCCGCACCGGAGGTCCCGGTCGCGAAGTCGTAGTCGATGAAGGCGTCGTTGTCGCCGGTGCAGTACGGCCAGCCGAAGTTTCCGGCCTCCGTCACCCGGGCGAACTCCACCTGACCGCCGGGCCCCCGGGTCGGCGACGCCGCGCCCGCGTCGGGGCCGTAGTCACCCACATAGACGATGCCGGTCTTCTGGTCGACCGAGATGCGGAACGGGTTACGGAAGCCCATCGCGTAGATCTCGGGCCGGGTCTTGTCGGTGCCCGGCGCGAAGAGGTTGCCCTCGGGAATCGTGTACGAGCCGTCCTCGGCGACCTTGACGCGCAGGATCTTGCCGCGCAGGTCATTGGAGTTGCCCGCGCTGCGCCGGGCGTCGAACGCCGGGTTGCGGTCGGGCCGTTCGTCGATCGGCGTGTAGCCGTCGGAGGCGAACGGGTTGGTGTCGTCGCCGGTCGACAGATACAGGTTGCCGTCGGCGTCGAAGGCGATGTCGCCGCCGACATGGCAGCAGGTGCCGCGGGAGGTGGCGACGTCGAGGACCTTCTTCTCGCTCGCCTTGTCGAGTGTGCCGTCCTCGTTCAGCGTGAAGCGCGAGAGCCGGTTGTAGCCGTCGAACGGCGCGAAGTCGGCGGCGGAGCCGTTCTCCGGTGCGTCGCCGGCGGGAGTGTTGAGCGTGGGAGCGTAGTAAAGGTAGATCGCCCGGTTCTCGGCGAAGTCGGGGTCGACTCCGACGCCCTGCAGGCCCTCCTCGTCGTGGCTGTAGACCTCCAGCGTGCCGGACACCTTGGTGACTCCGGCGGCGTCGGTGATACGCAGTGTGCCGTCACGCGAGGTGTGCAGCACCTGCCGGTCCGGCAGGACGGCGAGCGACATCGGCTCGCCCACCTCGTCGGCGCCCTTGGCGAGGGTCACCTGCTGGAAGCTTTCCTCCGCGGCCGGTGTCTCCGGGTCATGAGCGGCGGCGGGTACGGCGCTGAGGCTCGCCCCGGCGAGCAGGGCGCCCGTCAGGAGTGCGAGGAGGGATCTGGCTCTGGGGCGTTTTCTGTGCACGAAAGTCCTCCACAATGGGCTGTTCGTACGTGCGGGTTGCCATGGAGCGCGGAGTACCGCGCTCGCCTCCCGGGTGGTGCTCGTCCTGCACCGGGCCCGGGGAAGGTGGCTGCGCCACCGACGTGCGCCGTCACATCGGTGACCACCTATGACCTGTACATCTCAATGGACGGTAGCTGTGTTCGTCCGGGACCGAAAGACCTTGCGCACTGGAGAAGTTGAACTTTTTCCTGCCCCAGGACAAAGCAGCGGATGGTTGTTTTGAGGCTCGGTTCGCCTGTTTTTTGGGGCTCGGTTCGCCTCCGGGGCGCTTTATGCCACTGTCGACGGTCGACCGTGCTCGATTCGCTCGTACCTCACGAACCTCCGCGCGCTCTCCCTTTCGACAGCGGCGCGCCCTTCGGCTCACATACCTCTTTTTTGGGGCTCGGTTCGCCTCCGGGCGCTTTATGCCACTGTCGACGGTCGACCGTGCTCGATTCGCTCGTTCCTCACGAACCTCCGCGCGCTCTCCCTTTCGACAGCGGCGCGCCCTTCGGCTCACTCGCCTCTTTTTTTGGGGCTCGGTTCGCCTCCGGGGCGCTTCAGGTGGTGCCGACGGTCGACCGTGCTCAGGTCGCTCGTTCCTCACGACCCTCCGCGCGCTCTCTCTTTCGACACCACCGCGCCCCTTCGGCTCACTCGCCGGCGGTCGGCAGGAGGCGGACGTACCGGCAGGAGCCGGGCGTCACCGGCGGGAGCCTGACGTGCCGCAGGAGGCGGGCGTCCACCGGCGGGAGGGGGACGGGGGTGCAGGAG
>NZ_JARBAE010000027.1:0-108788 GCF_033795305.1 Streptomyces sp. AK02-01A | reverse complement strand
GGTGGGTTTGGTGGTGGAGGGTTTGGTGGTGGAGGGGTGGTGTCACGTCGCCGGGTGTACGACGGCAGTGACGGCCACCGACCGCTTTACCTTGGGGCCGGCGGAAAGGCGACTCGGGCCAAATTCGTGGGAACTGGAGGCGGCAGCGGCTGCCGTGAATTTACTTCTGTTCGGAATGCGTCGAGGAGATAACCGACAAGCCGTTTCGACGCTGCGGTTGCCGCACTGGACGCGTGGTCGACCACGCCGCTGTTGGCCATGAGGATCAGAGCCAGGTCATCGAACGCGAAGTCGCCGCGGAGCTGTCCGGAATCCTTCGCGCGATGAATGAGCTGCCGGAAGCCCGTCATGCCTTGTTGTAGTTTCTCCTCGACCACGGATGTCTCCGGGAGTTGCTCGACAAAGGCGGAACTGAACCCGTGGTCCGCCGCCTGCATCCTCGTCAGTCCTTCCACGGCCGCGCACAACCCCCGCCAGGGGTCGGAATCCGCCAGAGCGGTCTCGATGATGGCAGCGCACTGGGCGAACTGCTCGGCGAAGACTTCAGCGACTCGCGCTCATGTGCGACGTCGTCGTGGCCTCCGAGGACGCGACACTCATGGACCGCGCTCATTTCAAGCAGGTTGTCGTCCCCGGTGACGGCGTTCACGTGATCTGGCCGCTCGTCGTCGGGCAGAACCGCGCGCGCTACTTCCTCACCACCGACCTGAGACTCACCGCCCAGGAAGCCAAGGAATGGGGCGCGGTCAACGAGGTCGTCCCGAAGGACACGGTTCTCACACGGGCCCACGAGATCGCGGCGAAGCTCCTGGTCAAGCCGACCACGACGCGACGGTTCACACGCCACCTGCTCACGCAGTCCTTCCGCAAGGCCGCGGTGAGCGAGCTCAACCACGGCCTCCTGCTGGAAGGCTACGGGATGCAGATCTACACACCGACAGGCGACCAGCCCCTCCACAAGGGCTGACCGCGAGGGCATCGCCGGTGTGCGGCCCAGCCTCCGGCGTCATTCAGCGACCCCGGCTCCAGGGCCGATCAGTGTGCTGGTTGGTGGTCGTTAACTTTTAGGTCAAGCAATTGCGGTGATCTTGTGCGGTGTTCTTGGGGCGTGCGTGAATGAAACGCCGCGTCCGGCGGGGCCAGCACGTCCGCGTCGGTGTGCGGTTTCGGTACGGCATGGGAGGGCCGTCGACGGGGGAGGGGGCTTCGCCATGCCGTGTGCGCGATCGTCCGGGCACGTCGCGGCGAGTCAAGCGGGGTGCTGTCCGTCTCTCGGCCTGGTGCGTCCCTGTCTGCCTCCACTTCTGACAGAAGGATGCTTCCGTGCGTTTCAGACGTACCGACAGATCGCCTGACGAACCGGCCGGCAGGCCGCCGCGACGCGTCAGGTCCCGTGGCCGTTCCCGTGCGAAGTGGCTGGGTTTTGCCTCCGGTCCTCTCATCCCTCTGGTGGCCGCCGGCGCGGTGCTGGCGGGTCTGCTCGGCCCGGAGCCGCCGGCCGGCGTCCCGGCCGGCACCACCACCGTGGCCGACAGCTACGACGGCTTCGACGCCGAGTCCGCGCAGCAACTGCGGCAGGACCAGTGCCTGATGGCCGACGCGCTGCGACTCGGCGGCCCCCGGATGGTCAGTCTCGCGCAGACCGGCCTGAACCAGACCCCGGAACAGCTGCACTCCACCGCCGACCGCGAGTACTGGAACGACACCCCGCTGGCCACGGCGTACGCCGGGGACAGAGAGGACATCGACCAGGAGATCGACACGCTGGACCCGCGTCTCGACTCCTGGCAGGACGCGCTGTCCGGCCTGTCGTATCCCGAAGAAGGCTTCGCGAGCGTCGCCGACTTCGAGTGGCCGCCCGGCAGGTCCTCCGGCGACGACTTCTTCCACCAGGTCGGCTACGGCAAGTGGCTGGGCGACCAGTGGTGGAAGTCGGAGGACGACTTCTACGAGAATCCCACGCCGGTGGCCGACGAGGTGACCGTCAAGGCGGTCACGGACCTGGGCACCCCGCTCTACGGTGAGGCCGATCCGTCCAGCGGCGACTGGCAGCAGGCGTTCGCCGAGGAGCAGGCGTTCGACGACCTGCTCGACGGGGACGACGTCTTCACCGGCATGAACGCGGACGACGCCCGGATGTTCCTCTCCGCCGGCGGCTTCCCGCGCACCGCCCCCGACCCGGACAGCCTGGCATTCCGGCTCGCGGTGGAGGACCTGAAGACACGGTTCGCGGCGTGCTCGTGGCGCAGTCCGATCGACCCGAGCAAGGTCCTCGGTGAGGAGGTGGCCTCCGCCTCCGCGGAGTGGCAGCAGGAGATCGCCGCCCAGGCCACCCAGCGCAACCAGATCGTCACCGCCAACCGGGACGCCACCAAGGCGCTGGCCACCGGTGCGAAGGCGCTGGGCGAGATACTCGGCCAGTCCTGGGTCGCCGACCACCTCACCCGCTGGCAGAGCTACTGGTCGGCCGGCGGACCGGGCTGGATCGGGGACAGCCCGCTGGTCGTCCACATCCACGGCGCGTCCGACAAGTGCCTGGAAGTGGGCGGGAATTCCAAGGCCGACGGCGGCGTCGTGCAGATGTACACCTGCAACAGCGGCGCCAACCAGCAGTGGCGGATTTCCGGCAACGCACTGGTGAACGTCAACTCCGGCAAGTGCCTGGAGGTGAAGAGCTCCGGTACCGCCGACGGCACCGCCATTGTGCAGATGACGTGCAACAGCACCAAGCCGGCCCAGCGGTGGGAGTACACCACCCACGGCACCACCACGCTGAAGAACACCGGCTCCGGCAAGTGCCTGGACATGCACACCTACGCCAACAGCCAGGACGCCTGGATCTGGACCTGCGACAACTCCGACCCGCAGAAGTTCGACATCGTGCCGTCCGGCCACAACGGCATGGACGACAACCTGTCCTACCCCACGGCGGCCCAGTTCACCAAGGCCGCCAAGGGCGTCACCGACGCCCGGGCCGCGGCGCAGACCCAGCTGAACCTGATCAAGGCGCAGGCCCAGACCGCGGGTACCGCGGCCACCAACACCGACACGTATCTGAACAGCGCCTACGGCATCGCCGACGCCGCCGGCGCGCCGCGCGGCCGGGCACTGCTGGTGGGCCAGCAGAAGGCGCAGGTCACCAAGGCGTCGGCGGCCGCGCTGAACGCGATGGTGCAGGCAGGCGAGACCGCGTTGGCGGCCACGAAGGCCTCCGCCGGGGACAGCGCGACCATCGCCGCCCGGGCGGTCACCCAGGCGGCGGGAAGCCAGGCCGCGTTCCGCAACGCCGCCGCCGCGGCCGCCAAGGAACAGGCCAAGGCCGCGGCGAACGCCGCCGCGGTGCAGGCGGACAACGCCAAGAAGGCCCGCGACACGGCCAAGGCCAAGCTCGCCGAGACCCAGCAGGCCGAGGCCGACGCCAAGGCCGCGGCCGCCACCGCCCATGCCAGGCGCCTGGACGCGGAGAAGGAGGAGGCCACCGCGAAGGCGGAGAAGGAGACCGCCGCGCAGAAGCAGGCCGAGGCCGCCCAGCACAAGTCCCAGGCTCAGGAGTACGCCTCCCAGGCTCAGGACGCCAAGGACCGGGCGGACGCCGCGGACACCACCGCCACCGAGAAGCGCGAGGGTGCCGAGGCTGCCCGGGACAAGGCCCAGGCACTGCGCGACGACGCCTGGGACGCCGAGCAGAAGGCCGACGCCGCCCGTGCCAAGGCCGACGCGAAGGAGGCCTGGGCCGAGGCGTCGGAGTCGGAGGACTACGCGCAGGAGGCCAGGCAGGCGGCCGACGCCGCCAACGCCGCAGCCGACAGCGCGGAGGAGGCTGCCGGCTCCGCGCGTTCGGAGGCGGACGCGGCGACCCAGGCGGCTGCCGACGCGGACGCGGCGGCGACCCGCGCGGAGGCCGCAGCCAAGCGGGCCCGTTCGGACGCGGACGCGGCGCAGGCCGCCAAGCTGAAGGCCGACGCGGCGGTGCGGACCGCGACCAGCGCGGCGGCGGACGCCATCACGGCGTCCAAGAACGCCGCCACCGCGGCCCGTGCGGCGGTCAAGCTCGCCGACGAGGCCGAGGCGCACGCCGCCGACGCCAAGGCACAGGCGGACGCGGCCAAGGCGCAGGCGGCCACGGCGATCAAGGGCGCCAACGACGCCGCCGGACACGCCTACACCACCTCGCAGGCAGCCGTCGACGCAGGCAACGCCGCCGTCCAGGTCGCCGCGCCCGCCAACGACGCCATCCAGCTCGGCTCGCCCTACATCACCACCGACTCCGCCGCCGGACTCGCCGTTCTGACCGGCCAGTCCTCCAAGACGATCGCCGAACAGCAACTGGCGGTCGCTCAGGCGCACGCGCAGAACGCCCAGGAGGCGGCCGCTCAGGCACAGAGCACCGCCAACGCCGCCACCGGTGACGCAAAGGCCGCCTACGCTCTGGCCGCCGAAGCAGCCGGCTACGCCGCCGACGCCCGTAACTCCGCGAAGGAGGCGCTGGGGTACGCCGCCGAAGCGGCCGGTTACGCGGCCCAGGCGGCGCAGTCCCTCGGTCGTACCATCGCCTACGACCAGCAGGCCGCCGAGGACGCGGCGGCCGCCGACGGCGCGGCCGGACGCGCGGAGGGATACGCCACCGACGCCCGGGACTCCGCCGACCAAGCCGCACTGGACGCGGAGGCCGCCCGCGCAGCGGCGGCCGAGGCGGAACAGGCCGCCGAGGACGCACGCGAGGCCGCCGACCACGCCGCCGCCGAAGCGACGGCGGCCGAGGAAGCCGCCAAGGACGCCCAGGAGTACGCCGAATCCGCCCAGCAGGCGGCAGACCAGGCCGAGCAGGCGGCAAACGCCCAGCAGATCGAGACCGGCACGGTTCCCGACGGGACCGGCGCGTCCATCGGCGGCATGTTCTACGTCGTCGACCACATGGACCAGGTCGGCGATCCGGAGGTCCTGAAGAAGACCGACGGCTGCGAAGGCTGGTGGGACCAGCTCTTCTACGACGGTGACTGCACGATCACCGAGAAGATCGGGTACAAGGCCGTCCTCGACCTGTACCTGTGCACCAGCGAGGACATGGGCGCATCGCAGTACACGTGTCCCTCGGACGCGACCGTGTACCTGGGCGAGTTCCCGACCAAGGAACTGTCCACCGAGGTCACGCACAACATCACGATCGCGGAGTACCAGGAGGGCGTCGACCCGATCGACATCCTCTTCGGCAGTTGGATCAGATGCACCCAGAAGCTCACCCCCGGCGGTGAGAACGGAAGCTGGGGCGGTTGCGCCTGGGCGCTTGTGGATGTGGCGAGCCTGTTCGCGGGCAAGATCCTCCGGCCCGTCGCGGACGCCGTCAGGGCGGTGGACGCCGCCGCCAGGACCGGCATCGGCTTCACCGACGCCCTCAACGCGCTGCGTACCCTCGGCCTGGCCGACGACGTCGTCGCTCGAATCGGGTACCGGGCAATCGACGAATTCGTCGAGTTCTGCACCAGGAGCCGGGCCCGTACGCCTCTGACCGCTCGGGCGGCCGTGGCGGCCGAGGGATGTCCCACGGGTCTGATCCGCTACAACAGCGACGAGCTGAGCCGCATGGCCTACCAGTTCAGGACGGAGGCCGGTTTTTACGGCGCGCAGCACAATGTCGCCGTCGCCAAGGTGCCGGGGTGGAACGACCCCAAGACCGGAGACCTCGTGGTCGCGAGCAGCAGCTTCGCCGGTCACTCGGAGACCGCCATCCTGGACAAGCTGAAGGCAAAGGGGTTCGATCCTCACCAGATCACCGCTCTATACACTGAGCGGCAACCCTGTGGGGATTGCGCCTCCGAATTGGCCGGTGCCCTCAAGGCGGGCACACCAGTCACCTGGTCGGTCCCTTACTACCCCGGCATCGAGTCGTATGCGAAGGAATTGCTGGCTAGTTACGTCAAGAGGGCCGGCGGGGGACGTTCAGCACGCTCCCTGACGGGCCAACAGCAGGAAGAGAAGTGAAGGACGCATGACCGAGCACAGATTCGATCTGCCGCCGAAAGCCCCGCCGGATGTCATCGCCCAGCGCGACGCACTGGCTGAGGAAGCCTGCCGCGCACTGGCCCAGGCCGGGATCCCCGTTCACCGGGGCGACCTCGGAGGCGAGTCCGAAGGCAGGCCTGGGGCGGAGGTTCATGTGGATCCTCTCGTCATCGGCGGTGTGCTGGTGGAATGGAACACGGAGGAAGAGCTGAGAACTGCCGCTCTGAACGTTCCTCCGGACGAACTCGATCCTTCGGATCTGCCTTACGCGATTCGCCATTTTGGAACCGTCCATTCCTCTATGCGGGACGCTCTTCTGGGGATCCTCGCCTCGGCGGGATTCCAGGCCGAGAAGGCGGACGGGCACACCTATGGAACTGCGGTCTTCGTAAAGGGCTTTCATCAGCCCTGAGGACCTGTCCGCACGCCGTCCATCACGATCTGCCGCGGTTTCTGCCGCACCGGCAGAACCTCTCCGTGCGGGGCCGGGGCGCTCGTCGGCGCCCCGGCCCCGTGGGCCCATTGGTCAGGAGGACAGTTCGGCCCGGACCATACGGGCGGCGGCGACCAGGTTCTCAAGGGAGGCGCGGGTCTCGGGCCAGCCGCGGGTCTTCAGGCCGCAGTCGGGATTGACCCAGAGCCGCTCGGCGGGAATCGCCTTCAGGCCGGTGCGGAGCAGGTCGGCCGCCTCCTGGGTGCTCGGCACGCGCGGCGAGTGGATGTCGTACACGCCGGGTCCGGCCGCGCGGGGATAGCCGTGACCGGCGAGTTCGTGGGCGACCTGCATATGGGAGCGCGCGGCTTCCAGGCTGATGACGTCGGCGTCGAGGTCGTCGATGGCCTGGACGATGTCGCCGAACTCGGCGTAGCACATATGGGTGTGGATCTGCGTGTCCGGCCCGGCCCCGCCGGTGGTGAGCCGGAACGCCTCGGTGGCCCACGCCAGATAGGCGGGTCCGTCCGCCGCACGCAGCGGGAGGGTCTCGCGCAGCGCCGGTTCGTCGACCTGGATGACGGCCGTCCCTGCGGCTTCCAGGTCCGCGACCTCGTCCCGCAGGGCCAGCGCCACCTGCCGCGCGGTCTCGCCGAGCGGCTGGTCGTCGCGGACGAAGGACCAGGCCAGCATGGTGACCGGGCCCGTCAGCATGCCCTTGACCGGGCGGTCGGTCAGCGACTGGGCGTAGGAGGTCGTCGCGACGGTCATCGGGGCCGGACGCGAGATGTCACCGGCCAGGATGGGCGGTCGGACATAACGGGTGCCGTACGACTGCACCCAGCCGTGGCTGGTCGCCACATATCCGGTGAGCCGCTCGGCGAAGTA
This sequence comes from Streptomyces sp. AK02-01A, assembly GCF_033795305.1. Taxonomy (NCBI): domain Bacteria; kingdom Bacillati; phylum Actinomycetota; class Actinomycetes; order Kitasatosporales; family Streptomycetaceae; genus Streptomyces; species Streptomyces sp. AK02-01A. The sequence continues at coordinate 101,467 of NZ_JARBAE010000027.1, read as the reverse complement.
CTGCACCATGTCGTTGCGTTCGGGCTCGCCGTGTACCAGGACATCGATCCCGGCCTTCTCCTGGAAGGAGATGACCTCACGGATCTCGGCCTCGATCCGCCGGTCGTAGCCGGCCGCGTCCAGCCGGCCGGCCCGCAGTTCGGCGCGTGCCGTGCGCAACTCCGTGGTCTGCGGAAACGAGCCGATCGTGGTCGTCGGCAGCAGTGGCAGACCGAGCCGCTGACGCTGCGCGGCGGCGCGCTCGGTGTACGGCAGGCCGCGGCGGGCGTCCGCTTCGGTCACGGACGCGGAGCGGGCCCGTACCGCCGGGTCGCGAGTGATCGCCGAGGCCGAGCGGGACGCCAGATCGGCGCGGTTCGCGGAGAGCCGGGCCGCGACGGTGTCGGTGCCGCCGGTGAGAGCGCGGGCGAGCGTGACGACCTCCTCGGTCTTCTGCCGGGCGAAGGCCAGCCACCGGATCAGCCCGGGATCCAGATCCCGTTCGACCGTGGTGTCCAGCGGCACATGCAGCAGAGAGCAGGAAGTCGACACATCGACCCGGCCGGCCAGACCGAGCAGCGTGGCGAGAGTGCTCAGCGAGGCCGCGAAATCGTTGATCCAGACATTGCGGCCGTCCACCACTCCGGCGACGAGCCGCTTGCCGGGAATACCGCCGGCCGCGGCGAGATCGCCGAGATTGGCGGCGGCGGGACCGGTGAAGTCCAGCGCGAGACCTTCGACGGGTGCCTTCGCCAGTACGGGCAGGGCCTCGCCGAGGCGGTCGAAGTAGGCGGCGACCAGCAGTTGAGGCCGGTCGGTGAGCGCGCCGAGATCGCGGTAGGCGCGGGCGACGGCGTTCAGCTCGGCGGGCGTACGGTCCTGGACCAGAGCGGGCTCGTCGAGCTGGACCCACTCCGCGCCGGCCGCCCGCAGATCGGCCAGCACCTCGGCGTAGACCGGCAGGAGCCGGTCCAGCAGTGTCAGCGGCTCGAAGTCCGCGGCCACTCCGGGCGCGGGCTTGGCGAGCAGCAGATAGGTGACGGGCCCGACCAGCACGGGCCGGCCGGTGTGGCCGAGCGCGACGGCCTCGCGCAGCTCGGAGAGCTGCTTGGCGGGGTTGGCGGCGAAGACCGTGTCAGGACCCAACTCGGGCACCAGATAGTGGTAGTTGGTGTCGAACCACTTGGTCATCTCCAGCGGCGCGACGTCCTGTGCGCCGCGCGCCATGGTGAAGTAGCCGTCGAGCGCGTCCGCCTCGACGGCGGCCCGGTGCCTGGCGGGGATCGCGCCGACCATCACACTGGTGTCGAGCACATGGTCGTAGTACGAGAAGTCACCGGTGGGCACTTCGTCGAGGCCGGACTCGGCGAGCTCGCGCCAGTTGTCACGGCGCAGACGGGCGGCGGTCTCCCGCAGGGCGTCGGCGGTGACCCGGCCCTTCCAGTAGCCCTCGATGGCCTTCTTCAGTTCCCGGTCGGGGCCTTGGCGCGGGTAGCCATGGACGGTGGACCGGGTGGCCGCGGCTGCGGACTTGGGTGTCACGTAACTCTCCTTCGCGAGTCGTGCGGGAAACATCCCGGGACGGCCCGTGGGAAGCGAAGGAACGGAAGCCGGAGCGAGGCACCTCGCGTGTGTGCCCGCGCTCAACCGCCGACCCGCCCACGAGGTCACCGAGATTCCGGGTGCGGTGGTCGCATCCGGGCAGTGGCAGGTCTTCGGACTCGCGGGCGCGCCTCGTGCCGTATCCGTACGGACACGTACGTGTACGAAGCTCCTACTGGCCGTCGCTTCCCGGACTGGTGTGTCCAGTGCTTATGACGGCGGTCGTTCCCACTCACCGCTGCGGGGCAGTCCCGGATTCGCACCGGGTTCCCTCTTACGACGCGTCTGCCTGGCGGGCAGGGCGAACCGACTGCGCCTCCAGCTTAGGGCCTTTCTTTCGGATCTTGCAGGGCTTGTCTCCCAGTGCGCCGATACTGGGCAGGGACGGCGCCGGAAGGGCCGGGCCGCCGACGTGCCGGACCAGGGAAGGAACGAGCGAGAGCATGGCTCACGAGGAACCCGTACTGCTCGGCCGGGCGGGCCGCACGGCCCGGATCACGCTGAACCGCCCGCGCGCGCTCAACGCCCTCACTCATGCCATGGTGCTCACGATCGACAAGGCCCTGGCGGAGTGGGAGCACGACGAGAGCGTGGCGGCCGTGGTCATCTCGGGCGCCGGAGAGCGCGGGCTGTGCGCCGGCGGTGACATCCGCGCCATCCACGAGGACGCGCGCACCGGCGGCGGTGCCTCCGCCGCCTTCTGGCGTGCCGAGTACCGGCTCAACGCCCGTATCGCCCGCTACCCGAAGCCGTATGTCGCGCTGATGGACGGCATCGTGATGGGCGGCGGGGTCGGTGTCTCGGCGCACGGCACCATACGGATCGTCACCGAACGGTCCGCCGTCGCCATGCCCGAGACCGGTATCGGTCTGGTGCCCGATGTGGGAGGCACCTATCTGCTGTCCCGTGCGCCCGGTGAACTGGGCACGCATCTCGCCCTGACCGGACGGGCGGTGGGCGCGGCGGACGCGCTGCTGTGCGGCCTCGCTGACCACTTCGTCCCTTCGGACCGGCTGCCCGAGCTGAGCGCCGCGCTCGCGGAAACGGACGCGGGTGAGATCGCGCACCGCTACGCGGCGGCCCCGCCGGAGGCTCAACTCGCCACGGACCGCGCGTGGATCGACATCTGTTACGCGGCCGATTCGATGGAGGAGATCGTCGGCCGGCTGCTCGACCACGGCGGTCCGGCCGCGAAGGAGGCCGCCGCGACGATCCTGACCCGGTCACCCACCGCGCTCAAGGCCACTCTCGCCGCGCTGCGTCTGGCCCGCCGGACAAGCACTCTGGAGCAGGTGCTCGACCTGGAGTACCGCGCCTCGTGCGCCGCGCTCACCACGGCCGATCTGGTGGAGGGCATCCGCGCCCAGGTCATCGACAAGGACCGTACGCCTCGCTGGTCGCCGGAGGAGCTGGCGCTGGTCACGGACGCGGAGGTGGCGCGGTTCTCCGCCCGTCCGCCCGGCGGAGACCTCGGACTCGGCGGCGCTGACAGAGCCTGACGGTTTCTCAGCGGCCGTTGAGGCGATGGCGCTTGCGCCAGGCGACCACGGCCGCGCCCAGTCCCGTGACCACGATGAAGCCCATCGCGAGCAGAAATGTCGGCGACGTCGGAGAGGTCGCCCGGCTGCCCGCGACCACATAGGCCGCGGTGTTGGGGACCGAGCCGATCGCCGTCGCCAGCAGAAAGGGCACCCATCCCATGTGCGAGACGGCGGCGCAGTAGTTGGCCGCCGCGAACGGCACTCCGGGGAAGAGCCGTACCGCCAGTATCGACCGGAATCCGTGCCTGCTGAGCTGGATGTCGGCGGACTTCAGCCAGCGGCCGCGCAGCAGCGGTCGCAGCGCCTCCTGTCCGAGGAAGCGGCCGAGTCCGAAGGAGATCCCGGCCGCCAGCACCGTCCCCGCCAGCGCGGCGGGCAGTCCGAGCCGGGATCCGAAGAGCGCGCCCGCGGCGAGATTGAGCAGCGGCCGGGGTACGAACGCGACGGCGCACAGCCCGTACGCCACGGCGAACAGCACCACCGCCGCACCACCGCTGACCTGCGGCGGCCAGCCGTCCGCCAGCAGTCTCTGCGGCTCGTACAGCAGCACCGCCGTGCCCGCCGCCGCCAGCAGGGCCACGAGCAGGGCCAACCGCGACCAGGGTGACAGCAGCGCCCTGGAGCAACGGACGGCACGGGCCGGGGACGGCGGGGGGACGGTGTCGAGCACGTGGCGAGACTAACCGACAAGCGTGTGTGATTGCCGTTCAGGCAAGGGCCAGGACCGCACGCGGAGTGCTGAAAACCATTCGACGCGACGGCGGGCCGTGGGCGATGATCGGCGACATGTCCCGGTACGCCTTCCTCGCAGCGCCGTCCGCAGTCGCGGACGCGCCGAAGGCTGCCGCGCTCCTCGCGCCGTACGCGACGGCGGTACTCGCAGCGGTAGCGGCCGCGGCGGTAGCGGCCGCGGCGGCGGCGCCCTTCGGCGGCGCCCGAAGCTGACCCTTCCCGGATCGTCCGGCGGACCCCACAGGGGGAGGGTCGGCAAGGCCCAGGGGTCCCTCTCACGCTTCGAGTTCCTGGAAGGAACCATGCCCAAGACGGCATACGTGCGCACCAAGCCGCACGTGAACATCGGCACCATGGGCCATGTCGACCACGGCAAGACCACCCTGACCGCCGCCATCACCAAGGTCCTCAGCGACCGGGGCACCGGCACCTTCGTGCCGTTCGACCGGATCGACCGGGCGCCGGAGGAGGCCGCGCGCGGAATCACCATCAACATCGCGCATGTCGAGTACGAGACCGGCACCCGGCACTACGCGCATGTGGACATGCCCGGTCACGCCGACTACATCAAGAACATGGTGACCGGCGCCGCCCAGCTCGACGGGGCCATCCTCGTCGTCTCGGCGCTCGACGGGATCATGCCGCAGACCGCCGAACACGTTCTGCTCGCCCGTCAGGTCGGCGTCAACCACATCGTTGTCGCGCTCAACAAGGCCGACGCGGGCGACGACGAGCTGACCGACCTGGTCGAGCTGGAGGTCCGCGAGCTCCTCAGCCGGCACGGCTACGGCGGAGACGCGGCGCCGGTCGTCCGGGTGTCGGGCCTGCGCGCGCTGGAGGGCGACCCGCGCTGGACCGCGTCCGTGGAGGCACTGCTCGACGCCGTCGACACCTATGTGCCGATGCCGGTCAGATACACGGACGCGCCGTTCCTGCTTCCGGTGGAGAACGTCCTCACCATCACCGGGCGCGGCACGGTCGTCACGGGCGCGGTCGAGCGCGGCACGGTGCGCGTGGGTGACCGGGTGGAGGTACTGGGCGCCGACTCGGGTCCGGTGACCAGCACGGTCACCGGTCTGGAGACCTTCGGCAAGCCGATGGAGTCCGCGCAGGCCGGTGACAATGTCGCGCTGCTGCTGCGCGGCATGGCGCGCGACGCGGTCCGCCGCGGCCATGTGGTCGCGGCGCCCGGCACCGTCGTGCCCAGCAGGCGCTTCACCGCACGGGTGTATGTCCTGTCCGCGAGCGAGGGCGGCCGGACCACTCCTGTCAGCAGCGGCTACCGGCCGCAGTTCTACATCCGTACGGCCGATGTCGTCGGCGACATCGACCTGGGCGAGGCGGCCGTCGCACGTCCCGGTGACACGGTCACCATGACCGTCGAGCTGGGCCGGGACGTACCGCTGGAGCCGGGGCTCGGCTTCGCGATCCGTGAGGGCGGCCGCACGGTCGGCGCCGGTACGGTGACCTCGCTGCTCTGACCGGCCCGCGCCCGTCTCCCGTACCGACCCACGGGAGACGGGCGCGCTGCCGTGCGCGACACTTCTCCTGCGCCGGACGGCGGGTCCGGCGGGGGAGAGGCGGACACCATGACGCGTACGGCACTGGTCCTCGGCGGCGGCGGGGTCACCGGAGTCGCCTGGACGATCGGCGTCCTGCACGGGCTCAGCGCCGCCGGCACGGATCTGACCAGCGCCGATCTGATCGTCGGCACCTCGGCGGGCTCGGTGGTCGGCGCTCAGATCGCCGCCGGTACCCATGACCTCGGTGAGCTGTACGAGCGCCAGCTCGCGGCGCCGGGCGACACGGCCGCGGCACGCCTCGGGGCGGCCGTGCTCTTCCGCTACGCGCGGGCCATGCTCACCTCCCGCACACCCGAGGAGTACGCGCGAAAGCTCGGCAAGTACGCCCTGGCCGCCGCCACCGTCCCGGAGGCGGACCGCAAGGCGGTGCTCGCCGCCAGCATCCTGACCGACACCTGGCCGGCCCGGCCGCTCAGCGTCACCGCCGTGGACGCGCTCACCGGTGAGCTGAGGTCCTTCGACAAGGACAGCGGTGTACCGGTGGTGGACGCGGTGTCCGCGAGCTGCGCCGTGCCCGGTGTCTGGCCGCCGGTCACCATCGAGGACCGCAGGTGGATCGACGGCGGGACGCACTCACCCGCCAATGCCCAGCTCGCCGCGGGCTACGAGCGGGTCGTCGTGATCGCGCCCGTCGGGTCGGGCAACGGTGTGATCGCCGCTCCGGGCACCCAGGCCGCCGCGCTCACCGCGGCGGGCGCCCGGGTCGAGGTCATCACGCCCGCCGCCGCGGCGAAGAAGGCGATCGGCCGCAATGTCCTCGACCCGGCCCGCCGGGCCGGCGCCGCCCGCGCGGGGCTGGCCCAGGCCGGGACGCACACGGCGGCCGTCGCCGCGCTCTGGGCGGACTGACCGGGCGCGGCCCGCGCGGGCCGGAGCACGGCGCACAATAGGACGGTGAACGAGCCGATCCCCGTCATCCGCGCCGTGGACCGCGGCACCGCGAAACTGCTGCCCGACGTCGACCGGGAGCGGGCCTGGCTGCTGACGGTGGACGGCGCGGCGCAGTCGTACGTCGATCTGGACGAGCCGACCCATCTTGAGTTCGAGTACGTACAACGCCTCGCCCATGTCGTCGACTGCGCCGCGGCCGAGGGCCTGCCGCTCTCCGTGCTCCATCTCGGCGGCGGCGCGTTCACGCTGCCTCGCTATGTCGCCGCGACGAGGCCCGGCTCCGCGCAGCAGGTGGTGGAGGCCGACACGGGGCTGCTGGCGCTGGTCGCGGAGCGGCTGCCGATACCGGCCGGCACGGGCATCACCGTGCACGGCACGGACGCCCGCCGCTGGCTCGAAGCGGCCCCGGACCGCTCGGCGGACGTACTGATCGCCGATGTCTTCGGCGGCTCCAGAGTCCCCGCCCACATCACTTCCGTCGAGTACGCGCGGCAGGCCGCGCGGGTGCTGCGGACCGGCGGTGTCTATGCCGCGAATCTCGCCGACGGGACGCCGTTCGACTTCCTCCGCTCCCAACTCGCGACCTTCGGGGCGGTCTTCGAGGAGCTGGTGCTGATCGCGGAGCCCGCGATGCTGCGCGGCCGCCGCTTCGGCAATGCCGTGCTGGTCGCCTCACACACCGCGATCGACACCGGGGCCCTGGCCCGCCGCGCCGCCGCCGACGCCTTTCCCGCCCGTGTCGAGCACGGCGCCTCGCTGCGACGTTTCACCGGGAACGCGACGGTGGTACGGGACGCCGGCGCGGTGCCGTCACCCCGGCCGCCGGACGGCGCCTTCCGTACTGGCTGACACCACGGGAGCCGCCGCGATCTTCTCCGTACGCCGGGTCAGCCGGCGGACGTCCGGGACGGTCAGCACCGCCGCGGTCAGCAGCACGATCAGCGCGGAGCAGCCCCACAGCGCGGAGGTACGGCCGAAGGCGCTCTCGGCCGGTCCCGCCAGCGCCGTGGCGAGCGGCACCATGCCGATTGAGCCGAGCCAGTCGTATGCCGAGACCCGGGAGAGCTTCTCCTCGGCGATCTCCTGGTGGAGTGCCGTCATCCAGGAGACGCCGAAGATCTCGATCGAGACGCCCGTGAGGAACATCACCGCGGCCAGCGCTCCGGCCTGCAGCGGTACCGCGAGCCCGGCCGAGGGAAGTGCCAGCGGGAAGACGGAGAGGCTGCCGGCGAGCAGCAGCCGGCGCGGCCTCCAGCGCATCATCACCAGCGCGCCGCCGACGGTGCCCGCGCCGAAGGCGGCGAGGGCCAGACCCCATGGTCCCGGCCCGCCGAGCTCGTCCCGGGCGACCAGCGGCCCGTACACCGCCTCGGCCGCCGTGACGACCGCGTTGACCACCGCGAACTGCGTCACGACGGCCCAGAGCCAGGGTCTTCCGGTGAACTCCCGCCAGCCGTCGCGCAGATCGGCGAGCATCCCGCCGCCGGGCTCGCGCGCCGGGACATGGCTGACATCGAGGAAGGCCCGCAGCGCTCCGGCGATCAGAAAGGCGGCCGAGTCGATGGCCAGGACCCAGCCGGCGCCGAACACCGCGATGAGCGCGCCGCCCAGCGCGGCGCCGCCGATTCCGGCACCGTGCATGGCCATCCGGTAGAGCGCGAAGGCGCGCCCGGCCTGTTCGCCGCTGACGCTGGACATCAGCATGCCCTCGGAGGCGGGGCTGAAGAAGGCGTGGCCCGTACCGCCCAGAGCGGCCAGCACCATCATCTGCCACAGAGCCGGTTCGCCGGCCAGGACGAGGGCCGCGAAAGCGGCCTGCGACAGGCAGTTGAGGGAGTTGGCAGCGACCATCACCCGGTGTCTGGGCAGCCGGTCGGCCAGTGCTCCGCCGACGAGCAGGAAGAGCACGAGTGGCACCGTGCGCGCCGCCGCCACCAGCCCCACGTCGCCGGCGTCTCCGCCCGACTCCAGCACCGCGAACGCCGCAGCGATCAGGGCACCCTGGCTGCCGAGGTTGGTGACGACCGCCGCGGCGGTCAGCAGCGTGTAGTTGCGGCCGGCCCACTCGGGGCGACGGGCGCGGCGGAGGCCGACGTCGGCGGGAGAGGTCACCCGAAGACTATCGCCGCGACCGCGCCCGGTTGCCAACTCGTTGTGCCGCGCGTCCGGTACGGCGTCGCCGGGCGGGTGCGGCCGGCGGAAGACCGCCTCCGCCGGACGGACTCAGGAGGACTTCGCCAGCCGGACGGTGCTCATGATCTTCTTGATCGTCGCGTCCGGGATCTCGCCGGACACACCCGTGTTGGCGTACAGCACCCAGCTCGCGTAGTCGCCCTTGGCGTTGGTGAAGGTGAACGCGATCGACTTGCCCTCGGTGTCGCACTTGTTCTTCTTGGTGAGACCTGAGGTCGAGGCTGTCGCGAAATGTCCCGTGAGACCGGACGTGGTGGTGTACGGCTCGGCCGCGGTGACCTTCACCTTGTCCTTGAGCGTGGCCTCGGGCTCCTGCTGCGCGTACGCGGCCCAGGCCCAGCTACCCGCTTCGTTCTTCGCCGCCGACGCCGTGTCCTTGGCTCCCGCGCCGCCCTTGGTGCCGGTTCCGCCGAGGCTGCTGTCCTCCGTCTTGCCGTCCTTGTCGGTGTCCTGGGAGCACCACTTGGACTGGTAGAAGGCGGGCGCGGAGAAGGAGATGACGGGCATGCCGTCGTCCTTCGCTCTGTCCTCGAAACCGGAGATGAGACCGGGGCTCTGGACTTCCCAGTCCGCGGGGACGTCGAACTGTGTCCCGTGCTGCGGATTGGTCACGACCTTCCAGCCGGCGATCTGCGGCTCTCCGACCGCGGAGCCGTCCCGGGGATTGCCGACGGACGGATCCGCCGTCGGTTCGGCGGTCGCGGACGCCTTGGAGTCGCTGTCGGCCCGCTTGTCCGTGCCGTTCTTGTCGTCCTTGTTCATCACCAGGAAGCCGGTGACCGCGGCGGCCACCACGACCGCTGTCGCGGCCACGATCGCGACGACGGTCGTCTTCTTCTTGTTCTGACCGGGACCGGGTCCGCCCGGACCCGCGAACTGCGGTTCCGTCGGCTGCTGGTACGGGTTGGGCTGCGGGTGTCCCGGTTGCTGGTAGCCGGGCTGCTGGTATCCGCTCTGGTCGCCTGCGGGCGGCGGGTAACCGGGCTGTTGATACCCGGGCTGCTGATATCCCGGCTGCTGGTACGGATTCGGCTGCTGGTACCCCGGCTGCTGGTACGGGTTCGGCTGCGGATTCTGGTCCTGCGGGTTCTGCTCGCCCCCGGGCGGCTGCTGTCCTGGCCACATGGCGAGTAACCATAGAGGGGCCGTCCCGCCGCTGCCATGCCCGGCCTGTGAGGGGATGGCCAAGTCCACTACTCACCGGTAACGTCGCGGTCCATGAGCGCTGATCAGAAGTCAGTCGGCGAGATGCTCGCCGCCACGGTCCCCATGGCCAGGACTCTCGGGCTGGAGTTTCTGGAGACCACCGCCGAGCGTGCCGTCGTCCGCTTGCCGGACCGGCCCGACTACCACAACCACCTCGGCGGCCCGCATGCCGGAGCGATGTTCACGCTCGCCGAGTCCGCCAGTGGCGCGATCGTGCTCGCCGCCTTCGGCGACCAGCTCCACCGAGCGGTTCCGCTCGCTGTCAAGGCGGAAATCGGCTACCGGAAACTCGCCATGGGAATTGTCACAGCCACCGCGACGCTGGGCCGCCCGGTGGCGGACGTCGTCGCGGAGCTGGACAAGGGAGAGCGCCCGGAATTCCCGGTGTCCGTCGCCGTCACCCGCGAGGACGGAGCCGTCACGGGCGAGATGACCGTCCTCTGGACCCTCCGCCCGAACTCCTGACCCTCCTGCCACCAGGTAGGCTTCCCGGCGTGCGCCCGAGGGCGCACGCCGGGCCCCGGACCACGGAAGGACCGGGAACAACGGGAGGAATCGGCGTTGCACGTACAGGAGTGGCTGGAGACCATCCCCGCGGTCAGTATCTATCTCCTGGTGGGACTGGTCATCGCGGTGGAGAGCCTCGGCATCCCGCTGCCGGGCGAGATCGTGCTCGTCAGCTCGGCGCTGCTCGCCTCCCAGCACGGCGACATCAATCCGTACATTCTCGGCGCCTGCGCCTCGGCCGGCGCGGTCATCGGTGACTCGATCGGCTATGCCATCGGACGCAAGGGCGGCCGGCCGCTGCTCGCCTGGTGCGCCGCGAAATTCCCCAAGCACTTCGGCGACGCCCAGGTCGCCATGGCCGAGCGGTCCTTCCAGAAGTGGGGCGTGTGGGCGGTCTTCTTCGGCCGCTTCGTCGCGCTGCTGCGTATCTTCGCGGGACCGCTGGCGGGTGTGCTGCGCATGCCGTACTGGAAGTTCCTGATCGCCAATGTGCTGGGCGGGATCGTCTGGGCGGGCGGTACGACCGCCGTCGTCTACTCGGTGGGTGTGGTCGCCGAGGCATGGCTCAAGCGCTTCTCCTGGCTCGGACTGCTGCTCGCGGTGCTGATCGGACTGGTCTCGATGCTCGTCCTGAGGAACCGCGCCAAGAAGGCGGCCGAGCGGATGGATTCCGCGAAGGAAGAGCCGGCGCCGGTGGCGGGCGAGTCCGACGCGGTGCCCGTCGGCGACTGACCGTGGCCCGGCAGACGGCGTGACGCCGGGCCGGACGGCCGCGAAGGATCAGGTCGGCCAGGAGTTGACCTTTTTCTGGTGACGGATGATCAATAACCTTAGTGGCGCTGCCCGTTACCGATCGGGCCGGTACCAACCGAGGGAGCTTCATGGCCACCGCTCAGCAAGTCCCCGACATCCTGTCGCCCGAGTTCGCCGAGAACCCTTATCCGGCCTACCGCGTGATGCGAGAGAGCGCGCCGCTCATCTGGCACGAGGCCACCCAGAGCTACATCATTTCCCGGTACGACGATGTCGAGCGGGCCTTCAAGGACAAGGAGTCGGTCTTCACCACCGACAACTACGACTGGCAGATCGAGCCCGTGCACGGGAAGACGATTCTCCAGCTCAGCGGGCGGGAGCACGCGGTACGCCGGGCGCTGGTCGCTCCGGCCTTCCGCGGCAGCGATCTTCAGCAGAAGTTCCTGCCGGTGATCGACCGCAACGCCCGCGAACTGATCGACACATTCCGGCACACCGGCTCCGTCGATCTCGTGGGCGCCTTCGCCACCCGCTTCCCTGTCAATGTCATCGCCGACATGCTGGGCCTCGACAAGGCGGACCACGCGCAGTTCCACCGCTGGTACACCGCGGTCATCGCCTTCCTGGGCAATCTGTCCGCCGACCCGGAGGTCGCGGCGGCCGGCGAACGGACCCGTGTCGAGTTCGCCGAGTACATGATCCCGATCATCCGCGACCGGCGGGACAATCTCGGCGAGGACCTGCTCTCCACGCTCTGCGCCGCCGAGGTCGACGGCGTACGGATGAGCGACGAGGACATCAAGGCGTTCTGCAGCCTGCTGCTCGCCGCCGGCGGCGAGACCACCGACAAGGCGATCGCCAGTATCTTCGCGAACCTGCTGCTCCATCCCGAGCAGCTCGCGGCCGTACGGAAGGACCGGAGCCTGGTCGACCGGGCCTTCGCGGAGACGCTCCGGTTCACTCCGCCGGTGCACATGATCATGCGGCAGACCGCGACGGACGTCGAGCTGAGCGGCGGGACGATACCGGCCGGTGCCACGGTCACCTGTCTGATTGGCGCCGCCAACCGTGACGGCTCCCACTACCAGGACCCGGACACCTTCAATATCTTCCGGGACGATCTGACCACGACGACCGCCTTCTCCGCGGCCGCCGATCATCTCGCCTTCGCGCTCGGACGCCACTTCTGCGTCGGCGCCCTGCTGGCCAAGGCGGAGGTCGAGGCCGGCGTCAACCAGCTCCTCGACGCGATGCCCGATCTCCGGCTGGCCGACGGCTTCGACCCGGTCGAGCAGGGAGTGTTCACTCGCGGACCGCGGTCCCTGCCGGTGGAGTTCACACCCGTCACGGCGTAACGGCGTCCGCCGGGCCCGGGACATCCCGGGCCCGGCGGACAGGGCCTGTCGGCTGTCCCGTAATCCCTGGTGGATCAGCGCGCGGCGTCGCGCGCCCGCCCGGGACTACGGGACGGACCTCAGCGGACGACCGGAGTGAAATCCACCGGCAGCGAGGTCAGTCCTCGCATCCAGATGGACGGCCGCCAGGTCAGCTCGTCCGGTTCCACCGCCAGCACCACATCCGGCAGCCGCTCCAGCAGCGTCTCGATCGCGGTACGGGCGATCACATCGGCCAGCAGCGGAGCTGGATAGGGACAGCGGTGCTCGCCGTTGCTGAACGAGAGATGCGCGGAGTTCTCCGGGCCGATATGGCCCTCGGGCCAGATCTGCGGATCCGTGTTGGCCGCGGCGAGGCCGAGGACCAGACAGTCACCGGTCTTGATGTGCCGGCCGCCGAGCTGTGTGTCGCGTACCGCCCAGCGGCCGACGAAGTTCTGCGTCGGAGTGTCCAGCCACAGCACCTCGTTGAGCGCCTGACCGACGCTGAGCCGTCCGCCGGACACATTCAGCGCGAAGCGGTCGTCGGTCAGCAGCAGCCGCAGGGTGTTGCAGATCCAGTTGGCCGTGGGCTGCTGCGCGGCCGCGATGACGGTGATCAGGTCCTGGACGACCTCCTCGTCCGTCAGCCCGGCCGGATGGGTCAGCATCCGGGAGGTGATGTCGGAGCCGGGACTGTTCCGCTTGTCCTTGACCAGCCGCTCGATACGGTCCTGCACCCGCAGATAGGCGGCGACCGGGTCGTCTCCCTCGGCGGCGTCCAGCGAGATCCGCAGATCCCGTACGAGATCGTCCGTGTCCACACCGTCGGCAGGCATACCGCAGAGCCGGACGACGGCACGCATGGGCAGCGCGTGCGCGTACGCGGCCATCAGCTCGGCGTGACCGCTGCCGGCGAAGGCGTCGATGAGTCCCTCGGCGATCTCGCGGCACATATGGGCGAGCTCGAACTGGTCGACCGCCTCCAGTGCCTCGCTGATCACACCGGCCCGCCGCTGGTGCTCGGCGCCCTCCGTGAACAGGACCGAGGGCTGGTATCCGACGAACGGCAGCAGTGGCCAGTCGGCGGGGATGGACTCCCACTGGTTCCAGCGCCGCGAGTCACGGGCGAACAGCTCGTCGTGGCCGGTGACATACGAGACCTCGGAGTATCCGAGCACCAGCCAGGCGGGGATGCCGCCGTCGAGCAGAATGGGCGCGATGGTGCCGTGCTCCCGGCGTAACGACCGGTAGAGCTGGGACGGCGTCTGCTGGTACTCCAGGCCGCTCAGCGGCACCGCGTCCGCGTGCGCCGGGCAGCCCGGCGGCGGGCCGTCGCCGGCCGGGAGTCCGTTGAGGTCGGTCATGGGGTCATCTCCCGGGCCATGGCCATTTCGTAGAGGTGGTCCACGAGGGTGATCAGGACGTTCTTGCCGGACGAGCGCACCCGGGCGTCGCAGTCGATCAGAGGGACGTGCTCCGGCAGCGAGAGGGCCTGCCGGATCTCCGCCAGCGAGAACGCCGAGGCATCGTCGTCGAACCGGTTGACGGCCACCACGAACGGTGTCTTGTGGTGTTCGAGCCGGTCGACGGCGTACCAGGACTCGCTCATCCTGCGGGTGTCGACCAGGACGACCGCGCCGAGCGTGCCGGAGAACAGCCGGTCCCACAGGAACCAGAACCGCTCCTGTCCCGGCGCTCCGAACAAATACAGCACCATGCGTTCGTTGAGACTGATCCGTCCGAAGTCGAAGGCCACGGTCGTGGTCGTCTTGGAGGTCAGCCCGGCCGTCTCGTCGACGCCGACGCCAGCCTGCGTCATGACTTCTTCGGTGTTGAGCGGACGGATCTCGCTCACCGAACGGACGAGGGTGGTCTTGCCGACCCCGAAGCCGCCCACGATGACGATCTTCAGGCCGGTCTCGGCGGCATCGGCCAGCGGGGTACGCGCGGGCAGCTCAGAGGTTGCGGAGTCCATGGAGCACCTCCTTCAAGAAGGCGGAGTCGGGCAGCTCGGCGACGGACCGAGCCGAGCGCGGATGGCGGGCGGTGATCCGGCCCGTCGCGAGGAGATCGCCGAGGAGGATACGTACCACCGTCACCGGCAGCTTCAGTTCCGCGGAGATCTCGACGACCGCGGTGGGATGGCCGCACAGGCCGAGGATCCTGACATGTTCCGACTGCATCCCCTGGGTCGGCTCACATTCGCTGACGATCAGGGTGACGAGGTCGAACGAGTCGTCGTCGACCCGGCTGCGGCCGCCGGTGACGGTGTACAGCCGGTCGGGATCCCCGGTGTCGACGGGCCGGCGGGTCATGACGGTGAGCTCTCCTGGGCCGGTGTGCGCGGCTCGGCCCGCAGATGTTCACCGATCTGCTCGACCATTTCGCTCATCTGATGGCCCACGACGCCGGGGTCGGCGCCGTCCTCGGCGACGACCGCCAGATGAGCACCGGCGCCGGCCTCCACTATGAACAGCAGCCCACCGTGGAATTCGGTCATCGAGTGCCGTACGCCGCCGGTGCCGTTGCCGAACTCCACCGACGCGCCCTGCGCGAGTGCCTGGATGCCGGAGCAGATGGCGGCGAGCTGGTCGGCCTGGTCGAGCGTGAGATGACGGCTCCAGCAGAGCTTCAGCCCGTCACGAGAGAGCACCAGGGCATGCCGTGTGCCGGGGGTGCGTTCCAACAGGCTCTCCAGGAGCCAGGTCAGGCTGTTGTCAGTCGTCTGCATGGTGTGCGTGGGCCGGGATGTGCCGTAAGCCGGTCACCAGCCCGTGCCTCCAATCTCGCGTTCTGGGCGGGGGGTGGGCGCCGATGCCCCGGGCGCCGTGCGGGGAGAGCGCGGCCGTTACTCGGACGGAGGTCCCGACGGGCGGTCGGTCGACGGGCGGCGGGAGCGGTGGAAGGCGCCGAACTGGGAACCGGCGTCGCGGCCCGGCCGTGTCGTATCGGTGTCCACGTCCGGCCGCGTCCTGCCGCGGTCGGCGGCGGCCATGGTGCGGCCGGGCGGCCGTACCGGCAGACCGTTGGTTGTCGCCACCTGGGGTTCGTCCCCGGTGACGGGCGAGGCCGGTGGCGCGGATGTCACGGAAGACGAGACGGCGGCCGTCGCTTCCGTCTCCGGGCCCGGCCGGCGCGGCGACCGCTCCGGAGCCGCGCCGCGCTGCTGCGCGAGAAGCTGCGACGGGAACAGCACCACGACGCCCGTGCCGCCACGTGAGGACGGACGGTAGTTGACACTCATGTGGTACTTGGCGGCCAGCCTGCCGACCACGGCGAGACCGAGTCGCGTGCCCTGGAGCAGCGCCAGGTCGGTGACGCGGCCGGACACGGATTCCTCGGCGCGCCGCATGGCGGCGTCGGCCATCTTCAGTCCGCTGTCCTCGATGGTCACCACGATGCCCGCGGTGCGCTCCTCGACATAGACATGGACCTCGTCGATCGGCGGCGAGAAGTTCGCGGCGTTGTCCATCAGTTCGGCGAGGAGATGCATCACGCCCTCGGCCGCGAATCCGGCGATGGCGGCGTTGCTGGAGCAGTGCAGCCGCACCCGCTGGTAGGCGGCGATCCGGCCCACCGCGCCGCGCAGGATGCTCTCCATGGCGATCGGCTTGTTCCAGGCGCGGCTCGCGCGGCCGCCCATCAGCAGCGCCAGCCGGTCGGTGAGCAGCCCGAGCTGTGAGGTGTTGTGGTCCAGCCTGAGCAGGTCTCCGAAGACCTCTTCGCCGTGCCGGTCCTGCATCTCGCGCAGGTCGGCCAGCATGCTCACGGCCTTCGCCTGCACCCGGCTCAGTGCCTTGGCGCTGGCCGCCTGGGCGGCGGCGGCACGCCGCTCGCTGGTGGCGAAGTCTCTGATCACCGCGGCCGCCAGGGCTCGCAGCCGCGGATCGGTGGGCAGCTCCGCCGACACGGAACCCAGCACCGTGTCGGCGGAGCCGCCGGCGCGCAGCTCCGCGATCGCGGCGGGCAGCGTCGTGGTGGTCAGCCGGTCGAGGTCGCCGGCGACCTGTGCCAGCCGGGCCGCGACGCTCTCGCTGTCGGCGGCCGACCGGACCGCGCGCGCCTCGGAGTCGGCGACCTCGGTCGTGAACATCCCGAGGATACGGCGCAGTTGAGGATCGGACGGCGCGGGAGTGGCCACGAGCGTCTCCTCGGCGCTCGCGCCGTCCCGAAGCCTCTTGACCACCGCCGGCAGTGTGACATTCAGCAGATGCGCGGACTCCGCGCCGAGCTGGGCCAGTTGTGTCTGCGCCGTCCTGATCTCATTGTCGGCCGTGACCACACCGCGCCGCCCGCGCCGCAACAGCAGCGCGGCGGTGAGGACGGTGACCGCCAGGCACACCCAGGCGGCCACAACGGTGGCCGCCACCCAGCTCCGGGCCGGCCCGGGGGCGGACGCGGCCACCGCGGCTCCGGCCGCGCCGGCCGGCACCAGCACGGCCAGGGGCAGAGCGAGCGACAATGACCGTTTGGTGCGTATGCGGCGCGGGCTGGGGGCGACAGGCACTGACATTCCGCGGTCCCTCGGTACTTGAGTGCGGGGGGAAACAGACCGGCCGACCAGCGCGCTTCGGCCGCACGAGCGGAAGACCGGACACCGATGGGGACGGTGATCTTCCGCAGCACATGTGGCGCTCATGCTAACCATGTGCGACGGCGCCGGAAGACGCGGAACGGCCGGAGCCCGCACAACGCCGGAGTTCGTCCCGAAGTCGTCCACCGGCTGCGGGCGTCGTGGTAGATGGGACATCGGCGATGGGCCCTGTCATATGCGTCCGGCGCCGCCGTACCCAGTGTGCCACCACCTGTTCGAACGCCGCGGATGCCCGTATCGGAGCGTCAACAGCCGCTGAGGACAACCGATTTCAGCCAACCAGCGGGTCTTCTGGCCCTTCGGTGACCGCCGGAGCCGCTGTGGCGGGCGGACGGAGGGCAAAAGAGAGTGTGGCCGCGCCGGTGCCGGCGGCCGGTGGTGTGGGGTGAACGTCACAGCGGACGGGACGGGCCGCTCCGGTCCTCGCGGACTACCGTGTCCGCGTGCCGAAGAACAGAAACACGTTCTCATCGCTGACGGCCTGGCGGCGTCGCCTCGTCTCGCGGGCCGTGCAGCGCGGCTGGAGCTGGGTCCAGGAGGCGGGCGCGGTCAGCGCCGAGCGTCCCGGGCGGCTGCGCTTCGGCCGGATCGGCACCGGCACCCGGCTCGCCTTTCCCCAGGGCACGGTCTTCGGCGAGCCCTGGATCGAGCTCGGCGACCACTGTGTCATCGGTGAACACGTCACACTGACCGCCGGCCTGATGCCCGGTCTCGACCTCGGGTCCGAGACGGTCCTGACGCTGGGCAACGGAGTGGTCCTGGGCCGCGGCAGCCATGTCATCGCCGACACCGCCGTGACCATCGGCCACGACACCTACTGCGGACCGTACGTCTACATCACCTCCACCAACCACAGTTACGACGATCCGGAAGCACCTGTCGGCAAGCAGTGGCCCCGTATGGAACCGGTGGAGATCGGACCGGGCTGCTGGCTGGGCACCGGCGCGGTGATACTGCCCGGCGCGCGGCTCGGCCGGAATGTCGTGGTCGCCGCGGGCGCCGTCGTACGCGGAGAGGTGCCCGACCACTCGGTGGTGGCCGGAGCGCCGGCCAGGGTCGTACGGAGCTGGGATCCGGAGCACGGCTGGCGGCCACCGCTGCGCACGCCCGCGCCGGTGCCGATTCCGGAAGGCATCACTCCCGAGCAGCTCCTGGCGCTCGCCGAGCTGGATCCCGAGACCTGACGGGCGGTCGTCAGCCCGCCGCGAGCAGCACCGTCCCCACCAGCGCCAGCCCCGCGCCCGCCGCCTGGACGGCGCGCAGCCGCTCCTTGAGCACTCCGCGCGCCGCGACCGCCGTGATCACGGGATAGAGCGAGGCGAGTACGGCGGCGACGGTGACGGGTCCGCGCTGCGCGGCGAGCGAGTAGGTGCCGTTGGCCGCCACATCGGCGAGCCCCACCAGAGCGAGGGCCGGCAGTGCGGCCCGTACGGCGCGCGCGCCGCCGTCCTCGGGCAGGGCCCGGTTGCCCCGTCGCACCGAGACACACAGCGCGGTCCCGCCGACGGCGACGTTCGCCACGCGCTGGACGAAGAGCGCGAGGAAGAGTCCGGTGACCGTCGACGATGCCTCGGAGATGAGCGCCATCACCGCGCCGAACCCGAAGGCCGCGAGCAGTGTGAGCAGAAGAGCCTGGCGCCGGACCGGAGCGCCGCGCAGCTCCGGCCCGCCCGCGAGCATGATCCCGGCCACGGCCAGCGCGATCCCCGCGATCTGGAGCAGTCCCGGCCGCTCGCCGACGAGGAGTCCCACGCCGACCGGTACGGCGACGCCGATGGAGCCCAGTGGCGAGACCACTCCCATCGGGCCGAGCGCGAGCGCCTTGTAGAAGCTGAGCATCGCGACCGGGCCGACGACTCCGGCCGCGACCGCGTACCAGAGCGGCGGACCGGCCTGCGACCAGGCTCCGGTGGCCACCACGATCGCGCCGAGGACCACCACCGTGACGGACTGGGAGACCACGACGACCGTCAGCGCGGGTGTACGGCGGGCGAGCAGCCCGCCGCCGAAGTCGGCGAGACCCCACAGCACGCTGGTGGCCAGGGCGAACAGTGCGGTCATGGGTGGCCTCGCAGTACAGTGCGCTGAACGATGGGGTGCACCACACCGTAGTGCAATAAACTGAACTCTTCCATTGAATATATTGGACGGAACGTGTCGGATCTCGACCAGCTCACGCAGTCGCTCGCACGCAACCTCAAGCGCTGGCGCGGTGAACGCGGCTTCACTCTCGACGCCTTGGCCGCCCGGGCCGGAGTCAGCCGAGGGATGATCATTCAGATCGAGCAGGCCAGGACCAACCCGAGTGTCGGTACCACCGTCAAGCTCGCCGACGCCCTCGGTGTCTCCATCACCACCCTCCTCGACTACGAGCAGGGCCCTCAGGTCAGGATCGTGCCCGGCGACCAGGCGGTGCGCATGTGGTCCACTCCGGCGGGCAGCCGCACCACACTGCTGGTCGGCACCGAGGCGCGCGGTCCGCTCGAACTGTGGTCCTGGACGCTGATGCCGGGCGACGCCAGCACCTCCGACCCGCATCCGGCGAGCACGACCGAACTGCTCCATGTGACCGCCGGTGAGCTGACCCTGGTCGTCGACGGCGAGCCGCACTCCGTGCCAGCGGGCGCGTCGGCGGCCTTCGAGGCGAATGTCCCGCACGCCTACCGCAACGACGGCACGGAGCAGGTCGAGCTGATCATGGCCGTGTCCATCCCGCCCGTGCGCTGAGACGGCCGTCTCAGCGGTCGGCGGTCGCTGTTAGCGTGAACGGCATGCGCGCCCCACTCGGAAACTTCGACAACGCCCGACCCGCCACGGAGAGCCTCGAACTCCTCCCACGGCCGGTGGCCGACGCCGTACGCGCCCGGCAGGACGACATCCCTGCCGAGCGGATCGTGTTCGTGGACACCGATCCGGCGATCGCGGACACGGCGGCCTTCGTCGAGCACTACGGCCAGGACATGATGGACAGTTCGGCCAACTGCGTGGTGGTGGCGGGCAAGCGGGGCGGCGAGTCGACGCTCGCGGCCTGTCTGGTCCTGTCCCGCACCCGCGTCGACGTCAACGGCGCGGTCCGCAGACAACTCGGCGCGCGCAAGGCGTCGTTCGCGCCGATGGACACCGCGGTCGGTGAGACCGGCATGGAGTACGGCGGCATCACTCCGATCGGGCTGCCGGAGAGCTGGCCGCTGCTCGTGGACTCCGCGGTGATCGACACCGAGTGGGTCCTGATCGGCAGCGGCCGGCGCCGCGGCAAGCTGATCGTGCCCGGCAAGGTCTTCGCGGGCCTGCCCGGCGCCGTGGTCCTGGAGGGACTGGGCGTCTGACCGGAGCGGCGCCAAAGTCCCGGGCCGGTTCTCGGCCCGCCCGGCTCCTCAGCCGCGAGCTGCGGAATCTCGATGGCCGGGGCGCTGAGGGATAATTCCCCATGTACTCTGCGATGGAGGACGCTACGAGCGAGCGAGGCAGCATGAAGCGCGACGCCGCGAGCCCCCTGTCTCACATGAGGCAGGGGGCTCTTTGCGTTCAGGCGCTGATCTCATCCATCAGCATCCGTAGCGTCAGAGAGTGCTTCTCTGGGGGGAGCTGGCCCATAGCAGTGCTTGCGTACGCTACTCCACCAGCCTTGTCACCCGACCGGACGAGCATGAGCCCTCGGTGTAGCTCAAGATGCGTAGCAAACCTCGGCAGCGTCGACGGTAGCTCGCGGCGCGCTGCCTGCTGTGCCGCGACGGCCCCCTTCTCGTCCCCCAGCCGCGCCAAGAGAAGTGAGAGGAAGACGTTCATACGCCAGAAGGGTACGGCGTAGTCGCTCGACTCCTCATACGAGCCCGCCATATCAAAGATGCGCCGGCCACGGTCGGCAAGCTGGCGCGCGGTGGCGTGGTCGCCTCGGATGGCTGCTGCGTGAGCTTTCCCCATGACGGCGTTAAGCAGCCCCAGGGAAGGACGGTCAGAGATCGCCATAGCCTGGTCTGCCAGCAGGTCAGCGACTCCCAGGGACGCGCCCTCGTACCCCAGCGCGATAGCGGCCCGGCCGCGGACCCACACTCGGGCGCTGTCGTCGCCGCTTTCATCGGCCGCTTGTGCGGCTGTGCGGTACCAGTTGACAGCCTTCGAGCCATCAGACCCGGGGAAAGTCTTGGCGTAGAGCGTCATCAGCCGCGCGGCCACTGACCAGAGCTGCGGGGTGTCGAGTTGCTGTTGTACCACCACCAGCTCCCCAGCTACCCGGCGTTGGATGTCAGCGGCGCCAAGGCTCATGTACTGCGTTCCGTACGTGGACAGCTTGTGCTCCCACGCTTCGCCCGACGGTCCGCCGTCGAGCCGCGCGGCGAAACCCGCGGATAGAAGATCTGAGGCGACCACTGGAGCTATCGCAGTAGCAGCCACGTCACTGATGAACGTGCGTCTGTTCACTTCACCTTCAAGGACTGCCAGAGGGACGTCAAGGACTGCGGACAGGCACCGGAGATAGTAGGTCCCCGGCACTGCCTTGCAACGCTCCCAGCGACTGACGCACTCCCGATCCAGGGGCGTGCCGAATGCGTCGTTGATCTCCGACGCTAACCGTCCCTGGCTCCAGCCGCGCGCCGTTCTAAGGTCCTTGATCAGTCGCCCAATGGCCATGCTCCTATGGTGCCCCTACGGACGCCCCTTGACAGACCATTTTGGTGCACGGGAGGTAACTCGCCCCTAGGTATGCCCCTACTGGGCAGGCGTGAGGGACGAGAACATCACTGCACCGTCCCCGTCCGAGGTGCATTCACATGACGCACATGCGAACCGTCAGAGGCCCCGTAACCCTTTCAGAAAGCCCCGCGCCCACTGAACCGAAGCCCCATCCGGGCTGCGATGTGTGCGGGGCGTTAGCAGATCAGTGGAATCAGGCGATGAACCGTCAGAGCCCCACCTACGACCCGTCTCACGCCGTGGATATCGGCGTAGAAATCAGTAGGCATCCTCACAAATTGCGGAAGCGGCGCTGATGGTCGTTCGTACTTGGCTGGTAAGTCAGTACGGGAGGCTGGAAACGTGGTGGTACCTGAAGGGGCAGTTCTCAGCCCTTATGCGTCTCATCAGTCCCCGACGTCGACGGCTCGCGTCACAGATCGACGAGCTGACGTCAAAGATCAGGTACGTAGAAGCGGAAATGGAGAACCTTCGACAGCATATCGCCGACGCTACAGACGATACGTTCAAGAAGGAGCTGGAAGCGTCGATCGCGTCGACTGACGAAGCGGCGCTTTTTGAGCGCATCTTCGGTCACCCGCCCCAGCCCAGCGAACGGGGCGGGCAGTGAGAGCGCAGAGATCGACTCAGTACAGGGCGCGGCCGCCGGGTACTGGCGGCTTGTGTATCGGCATGGTGGTCTATGACCGTGTTGACGGCATGGTGGCCCGGCTGGACAGCTTCGTCGGGGAGTACGTCAGCCTGTCGCGCCCCACCGGTCTCAAGTGGCAGAGCCGGCGACGCTCCGTTCGCCAGGCCACAGAGTACGAACAGCGGCAGTTCCGGGCAATCGGCAAACTGCACAGACAGCAACTGAAAGAGCTTCCTCCCCGGTCTTAGCAGCATCGGAGCACAGACCGCCGCGCCTGACTGTTCTCCTGGACAGCGTGGCAGTCAGGCGGGGTGCTGAGCCTCCGTGCGCTGGACGTCACAGTAGGTGCGCGGGGATGAAGCGGTCCGGGTGAGGTCGGCATACCAAGTCCGGACCGCTTGAAGAGGCTCCCGTCACCTTCTCCCTCAGGGAGGGTGGCAGGAGCTTTTTTGCGTTCCCGCAGGTGGCGGCCTCCTGCTAGCCCAGGGAATTAATCTCGATCGCAGGGCAGCGGTCCATGACCATGTCGAGCCCGGCCGCACGGGTGCGTTCGTACGCCGCCTCGTCGATCACTCCGAGCTGGAACCAGACGGCCTTCGCCCCGATCGCCGCCGCCTCGTCGGCCACCGGACCGGCCAACTCGCTGTTCACGAAGACATCCACGACATCGACGGGAAAGGGGATGTCGCCGAGCGAGGCATAGCCCTGTTCGCCGTGGACCGTCTCGGCCTTGGGATGTACCGGCACAACACGCTTGCCGAAGCGCTGGAGCACCGCGGCGACTCCGTACGCTGCCCGTGACCGGTTGTCGGACAGACCCACCACGGCCCAGGTGTCACCGGTCGAAGTGAGAATCTTGCGGATCGTCTCTGCGTCTGCGTACATGTCCGCACAACGGGCCGCCCGCCCCGGCCATTCCCGGCGGCCCCGCATAGGGTGGGGTGATGCAGGAGCAGTACCGGACCATCGCCCGCGCGGGTGTGCACGAGACCGAGGTCAACCGTTCGCGCTTCCTCTGCGCGCTCGCGCCCGCCGCGACCGAGCAGGAGGCACAGGACTTCGTCGCACGGGTCCGCAAGGAGCATCCGACGGCCACGCACAACTGCTTCGCGTATGTCGTCGGCGCCGACGCCTCCGTACAGAAGGCGAGCGACGACGGCGAGCCGGGCGGCACCGCGGGAGTGCCGATGCTCCAGATGCTGATGCGGCGCGAGGTGCGGTATGTCGCCGCGGTCGTCACCCGCTACTACGGCGGCGTCAAGCTCGGTGCCGGCGGTCTGATCAGGGCCTATGGCGGAGCCGTCGGCGAAGCCCTGGACGCGGTCGGCACGCTCACCCGGCGGCGCTACCGGCTCGCCACCGTCACCGTCGACCACCAGCGCGCCGGAAAACTGGAGAACGATCTGCGCGCCACCGGACGCGCCGTGCGTGAGGTGCGCTACGCGGACGCGGTGACCATCGGGATCGGACTGCCGGACGGTGATGTGGCGGCCTTCCGCGCCTGGCTCGCCGACACCACCGCGGGAACGGCCGTCCTGGAACTCGGCGGAGAGGCGTACGGCGACGGCTGACCGCCGGCCGCGTGGACCGGGCGGGAAAGCGGTCCGCGTGGATGCCGACCAGGTGGAAAAGTGAGGTCCGTGGGAGACCGGGCGCCGAGTGGGACTAGCGTGGTGCCGCCGGTGGCCGGATGCGGGCCTCGGGGCCGTTCTAGGGGTGGAGAAAAGCAAGCATGCTGGTCGGAGCCGTCTCGTGAGGATTCTGCACACGTCGGACTGGCATCTCGGACGGTCGTTCCACCGAGTGAGCCTGCTCGACGCCCAGGCGGCGTTCCTCGACCATCTCGTGGCGACGGTCCGCGCGCGTGACGTCGACGTGGTCCTGGTGGCGGGCGACGTCTACGACCGGGCCGTGCCGCCGCTCACCGCGGTGGAGCTCTTCGACCGGGCGCTGCACCGCCTCGCCGACGCGGGCGTACCGACCGTGATGATCTCCGGGAACCATGACTCGGCCCGCAGGCTCGGCGTCGGCGCGGGCCTCATCGAACGCGCCGGCATCCATCTGCGGACCGACCCGGCCGGCTGCGCCGTCCCGGTGCTGCTCGCCGACGCTCATGGAGAGGTCGCTCTCTACGGTCTGCCGTATCTCGAACCGGCCCTGGTACGCGACGAGTTCAGAGCGGCGAAGGCCGGACACGAAGCGGTGCTCGGCGCCGCGATGGAGCGCGTACGGGCCGACCTCGCGGCGCGCGCTCCCGGCACCCGCTCCGTCGTCCTCGCGCATGCCTTCGTGGTGGGCGGCGAGGCCAGCGACAGCGAACGGGACATCACCGTCGGCGGCGTGGCAGCCGTGCCCGCCGGAGTCTTCGACGGCGTCGACTATGTCGCCCTCGGCCATCTGCACGGCTCCCAGAAGCTCACCGAACGCGTCCGTTACGCCGGCTCGCCGCTCGCCTACTCCTTCTCGGAGACCACGCACCGCAAGACCATGTGGCTGGTGGACCTGGGGCAGGGCGGCGAGATCGCGGCGGAGCGGATCGACTGTCCGGTGCCGCGCGCCCTGGCCAGGATCCGTGGCCGGCTCGACGAACTGCTCGACGACCCGGCGCTCGCACGCCACGAGGAGTCATGGGTCGAGGCGACCCTCACCGACCCGGTCCGCCCGGCCGAACCCATGGCACGCCTCGCCGGACGCTTTCCGCACACCCTGAGTCTGCTCTTCGACCCGGAACGGCCCGACGGAGATCCGCTCGCCTCCTACGCCCAGCGTCTCGCGGGCCGCACCGACCAGCAGATCGCGGAGGATTTCGTGGCGCACGTACGCGGCGGTTCCGGACCCGACGACCGGGAACGCACCGTGCTGAGCGGCGCCTTCGACGACGTCCGCGTCGACGCCGTGGTGCGCGAGGTGACGCCGTGAGACTGCACCGGCTGGCCATCACCGCCTTCGGTCCCTTCGCCACCACCCAGGAAGTCGACTTCGACGCGCTCTCCACCGCCGGGCTCTTCCTGCTGCACGGCCCGACCGGCGCCGGAAAGACCTCCGTCCTCGACGCGGTCTGCTATGCGCTGTACGGCGCCGTGCCCGGCGCCCGGCAGAGCCCCGGCGCCACCTTGCGCAGCGACCACGCTCCGGTCGGCACCTTCACCGAGATCTGTCTCGAACTGACCGTCGGCGGACGGAGACTGGAGATCACACGGCGGCCCGCACAGCGGCGCCCCAAGAAGCGGAGCACCGGTTTCACCACCGAGAAGGCACAGAGCTGGCTGCGCGAGTACGACACGGACAGCGGCGCTTGGCGCGCGCTGAGCCGCTCCCACCAGGAGATCGGCGAGGAGATCGGCCTGCTCCTCGGCATGAACCGCGAACAGTTCTGCCAGGTGGTGCTGTTGCCACAAGGAGACTTCGCACGCTTTCTGCGGGCCGACGCCGAAGCGCGCGGCAAGCTGCTGGGCCGGCTTTTCGACACGCGTCGGTTCGCCGCGGTCGAGGAACGGCTGGCCGAGCTGCGCCGCGCCGCCGAGCACCAGGTGCGGGCCGGAGACGACCGGCTGCTCGGTATCGCCCAGCGCATCGCCCAGGCGGCGGGCGGCAGTTCGGCCTCCGCGCCGCCCGACCGTACGCCCGGCGATCCGGGACTCGCCGCCGCCGTCCTGGAGTGGGCGGCGCTCGCCCGCTCCACCGCGCATGAGCGCGCGGACATCGCGGAATCGGCGCTGGCCGCCGCCGAGAGCCGGCGGGCCGCCGCCCGGCGCGAGGTGGAGGCCGCGCGCGAACTGCTGCGCCTGCAGAAGCGGTTCGAGGAAACCAGACGCCGTGCCGAGGCACTCGAAGCACGCCGTCCCGAGCGTGAGAGCGACCGGACGCGGCTCGACCGGGCTCTCCAGGCGGAACGGGTGGCCCCGGCCATCGCTCTGCGCGAGGACGCCGAGCGTGCGCACCGCGCGGCGCGTGCCGAGCACGACCGCACTCGGGAGCTGCTGCCCGCCGATCTCGCCGACGCCGGCGCGGAGCGACTGGCCGCGCGGGCCGGTGCCGTACGCCAGGAACTCGGCGCCCTCGACGCGGCCAGACGCGCCGAGCGGCGCAGCGCCGAGATCACCGCGGAACGCGCCGACCTGGACCGGCAGGCGCGGGCCGACGAGGAGATCCTCCAGGAAGCGGCCGGCTGGCTGGCCGGCTGGGAGGCCACGCGCCGCGCCGCGCGGGAACGGATCGAGCACGCGCAGGACGCGGCGACCCGCGCCGAGCAGCTCGCCGGACAGCTCGAACCGGCCCGGCAACGCCTGGAAGCGGCCCGGCGGCGCGACGCACTCGAAGCGGAGGCCACCGACGCCGGACGCCGTCTGGACGCCGCCAGGGAGCGTGCCAACACCGCCCACGAGACCTGGCTCGACCTGCGGGAGCGACGGCTGCGCGGTATCGCGGCCGAGCTGGCCGCGCGGCTCGTCGACGGCGAACCCTGCGCGGTCTGCGGCTCCGCCGCGCACCCCGGGCCCGCCCGGGCGGCGGACGGTCAGGTCGACCCGGCCGCGGAGGAGGCGGCCCTCGCGGAGCACCGGCGCGCCGACCAGGCCCGAGGCGAGACCGAGCGGGAGTACGCGGCCGTACAGGAGCGGCACGCGGCGGCGGACGCGGCGGCCGGTGACTCCACCGTCGCTGAACTCACCGCGCTCACCGGGCGATTGGCACAGGAACACGCCGAGGCGCACACCGCCGCCGCAGGCACACACGCGGCGCGTGAGGCTCTCGGCCGCGCCGAGCGCGAGCACGAGGGCCGGCTCGCCGCGCAGCAGCAGGCCGAACGCCGGGTCGCGGCCCGCACCTCGCGGCGCGAAGCCCTCGAACGTGAACAGGCCTCGCTACGGGACGAGTTGCGCCGAGTCGGCGGCGACACGGGCAGCGTCGCCGACCGCGCCGACGAGCTGGAGCGCCGGGCCCGATGGCTCGCGGAGGCCGCCGAGGCCGTACGCGCCGTCGACACCACCGCGCTTCAGCTCAAGGAGGCCGACGACCGGCTCGCGGACGCCGCCTTCCGGGCCGGCTTCGACACGCCGGACGCCGCCGCGTCGGCGCTGCTCACCGACACCTCGCGGCGCGGCCTCCAGCACCGGCTCGACGCATGGGGCGCCGAGGCCGCCGCCGTCGCGGACCGGCTCGCCGAGCAGGACACCGAGGACGCCGGTGCGCGTCCGCCGGCCGAGGCCGATGCCGCGTCGGCCGCGTACGACGCGGCCGAACGCACGCTGCGGGACGCGTCGTCCGCGTATGCCACCGCCCGGGACCGCCGCACCGAGCTGGGCAGACTCTCCCGGCAGGCCGAGGACGAGGTGCGGCGGCTGGGACCGGTGCGCGAGGAGTACGACCGGGTGGCCCGCCTCGCCGGACTCACCGCCGGCACCTCCACCGAGAACGAACGCAGGATGCGTCTGGAGTCCTATGTCCTGGCGGCCCGTCTCGAACAGGTCGCGGCCGCCGCCACCGTACGGCTCCAGCGCATGTCCTCCGGGCGGTACGCGCTGGCGCACTCGGACGCGAGAGCGGGCGGACAGCGGCGGTCCGGCCTCGGGCTCCAGGTCATCGACGCCTGGACCGGCAGCGCGCGCGACACGTCGACGCTCTCCGGCGGCGAGACCTTCTTCGCGTCCCTCGCTCTGGCGCTCGGCCTCGCGGATGTCGTCACCGACGAGGCAGGCGGAGCCCGCCTGGACACCCTCTTCATCGATGAGGGATTCGGCAGCCTGGACGACCAGACGCTGGACGAGGTGCTGGATGTGCTGGACTCGCTGCGGGAACGGGACCGCTGCGTCGGCATCGTCAGCCATGTCGCCGATCTGCGCCGCCGTATCCCCACGCAACTGGAGATCGTCAAGGACCGGCACGGCTCGGCGATACGCGCGCGCGGCGGGACGAGGTGACGGCCGCGCCGCGGAAGCGCGCTCAGCGTCCTAGCGAACGGCGCGGCAGCGGCGAGGAGTAGACGACGCTCGTCGTCACCGATCCCAGTGCGCCGATCCGGCCCGAGATCTCTTCGAGATGGCGCATCGAGCGAGCGGCGACCTTCAGTACGAAGCAGTCGTCGCCTGTCACATGATGGGCCTCCAGTATCTCGGAGGTCGCCGCCAGCAGATCGTGAAACGGCTTGTAGTTGCCGTTCGGATAGCGCAGCCGGACGAAGGCGAGGATCGGCCGGCCGAGCCGCTCCCGGTCGACCACCGCGGTGTAGCCGGAGATCACACCGGCCTCCTCCAGTCGGCGCACTCGCTCGGTGACGGCGCTCGGTGACATCGAGACGGCCCTGGCCAGTTCGGCGAAGCTGACCCTGCCGTCGCGTTGCAGGACGTCCAGAATGTGCCAGTCCGTGGCGTCCGGTGAATACTCGGTCATCACCGAGGAATAACAGGGAAAGTCGGTGCGTGGCAAGGAAAGTACCGGTGAATCCGCCTTCATCGGACGGGTCGGCGCCCGTAGATTTCGGGCCATGACCACACTTCCCGGCGCCGCGCCGATACCGTCCTTCTCCGACAACCCGGTCCTCCGGGTGCCGCCCGCCGCTCCCGCCGAGGCCGCCGCGTACTTCGGCGCGAGCCTGGCCTTCCACGCCGATGTCTCCGATGTCGCCGCCGCGCTGGCGGCCGGCGGCGATCCCGGCTTTGTTGTGCTCGACTCCCGCTCGGCGCGGTCGTGGGACCAGGGCCATGTCCCGGGCGCGGTTCATCTGCCGACCGCGCGCATCGTCGGCGAGGCGGAGCGGCTGCTCGACCCGGCGGTGCCGGTCATCACCTACTGCTGGGGCCCGGGCTGCGACGGCGGGACACGCGCCGCGCTCGCCCTCGCCCGTCTCGGCTACCAGGTCAAGGAGATGCTCGGCGGTATCGAGTACTGGATCCGGGAGGGGTTCGAGACCGAGACCTCGCGGGGCCGGGAGCGCCGGGACGCCGACCCGCTGACCGCGCCCGCCGGGAGCGCGGACTGCGGCTGCTGACCGGCTGGACGGTGTGGCGCCCGGGCCGGGCGGGTGTCCGCACGCCTCGATCCGGCTCGGGTACAGTGTTGCCGTCTTCTGCAGTGAACGACCGAGGAGGTGGGACCCATTACCGCTGTACCAGGCTGGGTGCTCTCATCCCATGGCGCGGTCCATTCGGCATAGGTGACCGCGGGAGCGCCCTCAGGCATCCCGAAAGGCTCCCATGTCGGTCTCACCGTCTCCTCTCCCTCACTCCGCCATCGTCACCAGGCTTCGAGCCGCCGGCTGTGTCTTCGCCGAGGACGAGGCGGAGCTGCTCATCTCCACGGCACGGACACCGGCCGGCCTCGCCGCCATGGTGGACCGGCGCGTCGACGGTCTCCCGCTGGAACATGTCCTCGGCTGGGCCGAGTTCCGCGGTCTGCGGATCGCCGTGGACCCCGGGGTCTTCGTACCTCGCCGCCGTACCGAATTCCTGGTCGGCCGGGCCGCCGCGCTCGCCCGTCCGGGAGCCGTCGTGGTCGACCTGTGCTGCGGCTCCGGCGCGCTGGGCGCGGCCCTGGTCACGACGCTGGGACGGGCCGATCTTCACGCCACGGACATCGATCCCGCGGCCGTGCTGTGCGCCCGGCGCAATGTCGCCGCCGTCGGCGGTGAGGTGTACGAAGGTGATCTCTACGATCCGCTGCCCGCCGCGCTGCGGGGCCGGGTCGATGTGCTGCTCGCCAATGTGCCCTATGTGCCCACCGAGGAGATAGCGCTGCTGCCTCCGGAGGCCCGCGTGCACGAGGCGCGGGTGGCGCTCGACGGTGGTACGGACGGGCTGGACGTGCTGCGGCGGGTGACCGCCGCGGCGTCGGTGTGGCTGGCGCCGGGCGGCCATCTGCTGTTCGAGACGAGCCGGCGGCAGGCGGCGGCGGCCGTCGAGACCGTCACTCGCGACGGGCTCGTCTCTCAGGTGGCGACGTCGGACGAGCTGGACGCGACCGTAGTCGTCGCGACCAGGCCCGTCCTCGTGGACGCACCGGCCGGGCGGAGCGAGTCGCGGGCGTAGCGTTCCGCCCGGGAGCGGTACTCGCGGTGCCGCCACGGCGGCCGGACTCGCCTCCGGGCGGGGTCCGGCCGCCGTGCGGCGCGCCGTGGGATCAGAGCTTCGACAGCTCGTCCACCAGATCGTCGAGGCCCAGCGAGCCCTGCGAGAGCGCCGCCATGTGCCAGGCCTTGGCGTCGAAGGCGTCACCGTGGCGCTTCTTGGCGTTCTCCCGGCCGAGCAGCCAGGCACGCTCGCCCAGCTTGTAGCCGATCGCCTGGCCCGGCATCGACAGATACCGGGTCAGCTCGCTCTCCACGAAGTCCGCGGGACGGCCGCTGTGGTTCCCGAAGAACTCCTGCGCCAGCTCGGGTGTCCAGCGCTCGCCGGGATGGAACGGCGAGTCCGCCGGGATCTCCAGCTCCAGATGCATACCGATGTCCACGATGACCCGGCAGGCACGCATCATCTGCGCGTCCAGATAACCGAGCCTGCGCTCCGCGTCGGGCAGGAAGCCCAGTTCGTCCATGAGCCGCTCCGCGTAGAGCGCCCAGCCCTCGGCGTTGGCACTGACCTGGCCGACCGACGCCTGGTAGCGCGAGAGATGCTCGGCGACATGCGTCCACTGGGCGATCTGCAGATGGTGGCCGGGCACGCCCTCGTGGTACCAGGTCGACACCAGGTCGTACACCGGGAAGCGGGTCTCGCCCATGGTCGGCAGCCAGGTGCGGCCGGGGCGCGAGAAGTCCTCGGACGGGCCGGTGTAGTACGGGGCCGCGGGGCCGCCGGGCGGCGCGATCCGGGACTCCACCCGCCGGACCCTCTCGGCGAGCTCGAAGTGTGTGCCGTCCAGCGCCTCGATCGCCTCGTCCATCAGGTTCTGCAGCCAGTCCCTGACCTCGTCGACGCCTTCGATGTGCGCACCGTGTTCGTCGAGATGGGCCAGCGCCTCCCAGGGGCCCGCGCCCGGCAGGATCTTCTGGGCCTCGGTCTTCATCTCGGCGAGCAGGCGGTTGTATTCGGACCAGCCGTACGCGTACGCCTCGTCCAGATCGAGATCGGTGCCGTTGAAATAGCGTGACCAGCGGCGGTAACGCTCCCGGCCCACGGTGTCGGGCGCGTCCTCGACGGCGGGCGCGTACACATCGCGCATCCAGTCGCGCAGCTCCGCGACGGCCGCGGTCGCCTGGGCCGCCGCGCCGTCCAGTTCGGTATGGAGAGAGTCCGGGCCGGCCGACACGAACTCCTCGAACCAGCCGCGGCCCTCACCCGCCCATTCCGTGAGCTGACGGACGAAGGTCGCGGTGGGGCGGGGACCGGCGGGCAGCTTGCGCTCAAGTCCCAGCGCCAGCGAGGCCCGGAATCCGGCCAGTGCGGCGGGCACGGCCCGCAGCCGCTCCGCGACCACCGCCCAGTCCTCGTCCGTCTCGGTCGGTGTCACGGTGAAGACTTCGCGGATGTGGTGCGCCGGCGAGTGGATATTGCTGACCATGCGCAGTCCTTCGTCCGCGTCATGGACGGCAAGCCCGGCGGTGAGGCGTTCGCGCAGCAGCCGGCCGCAGCGCCGCTCGGCTTCGCTGTCCGCGCCCGGCAGCCGCTCGGCCTCGTCGAGCCGGGCGAGGGTGGCCCGGCCGAGGTCGGCGAGGGCCTGTTGTCCGGCCGGAGAGAAATCAGGGAGGCGGCGGTGGCTTTCCGCGACGCCGAGGAAGGTACCGGTGATCGGGTCGAGTTCGATGAGTGCGTCGACGTAGGCGTCGGCGACCTGGCGGGGCAGCGCGCTGCCGGCTGTGTCTGACATGCGGCCATCCTCATCCAAGAGAGCCGTTCACGTCACATCGTCCGACTGGGCGAACGGGCCGGGATGGCTGATGAGGGCGGCATCGGCGGGTCGTGCTCCGGCTCCTGGCGCACCAACTGGGCCCTGGCGCGGGCGACTTCGGACCGGATGCGGTCCTCGCGGCGCCGCCGGGCACCGCCGGGAAGCGGCGGCTTCGGAGCGCGTCTGTGTTTTCTGAGTTTGGCCGGATCGAGGCGCGACGGGACGACGGCGTCCTTCGGGTCCCGTAGTGCGGCACTCCGGGCGGGCTCACCGCGGCACCGTCGTGCCTCCGTCAGCCACCACGCTGTGGCCGAGGAGCTGAGCATGGTGCTCAGAGCACGGTGCTCAGCGATCGGCCTGCTCGTGCCGGTCGCGCTGGTCGTTGTGCTCGGGCGTCCGCTCGGCCGCCCGGTCCAGCCGGGCCGTGATGACGAGCGTGCCTTCGTCGATCTGGTAGTCGAGCGGCAGGCCGAGGTTCCGCATGGTCGCGACCATGCCGGTGTTGGACGCCTGAGTGACGGCGTACACACTTCCGCAGCGGGCCTCGTCGGCGAGTGCGACCAGCCGGCCGAGCAGCTCGGAGCCGATGCCCCGGCGCTGCCAGGAGTCCTCGACGATCAGGGCGACTTCGGTCTCGTCGCCGTCCCAGAGCAGATGCCCGAGGGCGACCAGGCGGCCGGAGGCCGTCTGGACGGCGAGGGTACGTCCGAAGCGCGGGCTGAGCAGATGGCTGAGATAGCGGTTGGCGTCGCCGACAGGGCCGTGATAGCGCAGCCCGAGTGTGCGGTCGGAGCAGCGGCCGTGCATGGCGAGCGCGGCATCGAGATCGTCGTGGTCGGCGCGGCGGACGGTGATCTCCTCGCCTTCCGGGAGGGTGAGGACATCGTGGCTGCGCGGGATGCGCGGCCCGAGCCTGGCGTCCAGCTCGACGAGAGCGCGAGCCCTGGCGAACTCGGTCGGCGTGAACGGGAGATAGGGACGCTCCACGGTGATACTGCCGCCGTTCGGATCGCGCAGCCGCATTTCCGTGCCGTCCAGCACGCCCTCGACGGGAGCGCTCTCGCCGGCCACGCGGCCGGTGACGGACACGGCGGGGCGGGAGTGGATGGTGCAGCGGCCGAGCAACTGGCGCAGTGCGAGCGGGAGTTCGGCGGCGTCCAGGGCCGTACGGGTGGCGAGGCCGAGGACCCGGGTCGGCGTGTCCACCAGATCGTGCGCGTCGGCGCGCTCGATCCAGGTGCCGCTGCCGCCGGCGGCCGAGACCTCCCGGGTGAGGTCCTTCGCCTGGAGCGTGGCCGGGGCGCGCAGGAGGAACTCGTCGACCGTGCCGTCGGCCAGCGGATGGGTCTGCAGGGTGAGGATGTCCACATGGTGGGCCGCGAACGTCGTGCACAGCGCGGCAAGGCTGCCGGGCTCGTCGCGGACCGTGGTCCGCATCCGCCAGAGCGCGGTGTCCACCGGAGCCGGACCGGCCGCCGCGTCCGGCGCGGGCGCGGGCCCGGCGGGGCCCGACGGCGGTGGGGCATGACTGTGCCTCCGTGCCCACCAGGTGTGGAATGTGGCGGTGGCGATCAGCGCCATCGCCGAGGCGACCAGCAGAAAGGCGCCGTGCGGTCCGTGCGCGATCATGTTCGCCACGGCGTCGGCGACGGCCACGGCGGTGAACAGGGCGGCAAGCTCGACAACGTCCCGCCGCCAGTGGTGCCGGCGGCGGACACTCTGCGCAGAAGTCACATGGGTCATGGCTTCACTCTGACCCACAGGTGTTGCGTGATCACGAACGGTTTGTGACTGATGGGTTAAGTATGGATCTGTTCGCTTTTGGGCGATATTCGGCCAACCTTGGCGAGGAATGATCATCTCTATTGTGCGTCCTGACGAGTGGTGGCGTCGCCTCCGCCGGGCCGGCCGGAGATATCGCCTCTCCGGCCGCCTCCGCCGGACCCGGCACTCAGCACCTCGGGCGGACATACACCGGCGGCGCCGGAGAACGACCCGGCTCCCGGCGGAGCCGCTCGCCGTCCTCCGGCGCCGCCGGGTCCGTCGGTGTCCTACTGCGTCCCGCTGCGTCCTACTGCCCGACCTTCCCGGGCTGGAGGACCTTGGTGAACAGCACCGTGCCGCCCTCCGCCCGCAGCCGGACCGTCAGCTCTCCGCTGCCGCCGTCGATGTCCACCTCACCGAAGAGCTGCGGTGCCTCCATCGGCGAGACATTGGCACGGTCCGGGGCCTTCACATAGACCCGCTCCGGGCCGAACGTGGCGTCCAGCGCACTGGCCTGGAACTGTCCCGCGGCGAGCGGCCCCGAGACGAACTCCCAGAACGGCGCGAAGTCCTTGAAGGCGGCCCGTGACGGGTCGTAGTGCTGCGCCGAGGTGTGGTGGACGTCCGCCGTCAGCCACACCGTGCCGGTGATCCGCCGGTGCTTGATGTAGCGCAGCAGCTCCGCGATCTGGAGCTCGCGGCCGAGCGGGACGCCGGGGTCGCCCTGCGCGATCGCCTCGATGTTCTCCGTACCGTCCGGCACGACCAGCCCGATCGGCATGTCGGCGGCGATCACCTTCCACACCGCGCGCGAGCGCGACAGCTCGCGCTTGAGCCAGCGGAGCTGTTCGGCGCCCAGGATGCCTTGGGTGTCGTCGGCCTGCCGGCCCGGTGAGTTGGCGTTGCGGTACGACCGCATGTCGAGGACGAACACATCGAGCAGCGGACCGTGATTCACCACCCGGTGCACACGCCGGTCCGTGCCGCGTGTCGGCGGCGTCGACACCGGGAAGTACTCGCGGAACGCGCGCATCGAGCGGACGGCCAGCACGTCGACGTTCTTCTCGGTGTAGCGGTCGTCGTCGAGGATCTGCCCGGGATACCAGTTGTTGCGCACCTCGTGGTCGTCCCACTGAATGATCGCCGGGACCTGC
The DNA here is from genome assembly GCF_033795305.1 of Streptomyces sp. AK02-01A. Lineage (NCBI taxonomy): Bacteria > Bacillati > Actinomycetota > Actinomycetes > Kitasatosporales > Streptomycetaceae > Streptomyces > Streptomyces sp. AK02-01A. Next base: position 66,453 of record NZ_JARBAE010000027.1, on the reverse strand, counting down.
GCGTTGAACGACCTCAGATTCGAATCGAGCAGGTTGTAGCGGAAGTTGCCGCGGTACTCGTCCAGAGTCTCCGCCACCTTGGACTTCTCCTCGGTGGTGATGTTGCGCCAGACCCGGCCGTCGGGCAGCGTCACACTCGGTTCGATCACGCCGTCCGCGTAGATGGTGTCTCCGCTGCACAGGAAGAAGTCCGGGTTGAGCCGGCGCATCTCCTCGTACACGCGATAGCCGCCGATGTCCGGGTTGATGCCCCAGCCCTGTCCCGCGACATCGCCCGACCAGACGAACCGGACCCTGCCGCCGCGCTTCGCGGGCGCGGTACGGAAGGTGCCGTACACCGGCTCACCGGTACGGCGCGGGTCTTCGGGATCGGCCGGCGTCACCCGGTAGTGCACCTGCTCACCGGCGGGCAGTCCGCGCAGCGGAACCGTGCCGGTGAAGTCGGTGCCGGGGCCGAGCAACGGGCCGTACCACCGGTGCGAGCGGCGGAACGACTCGGTGGCCGAGGTCTCCACGATCATCCTGGCGGGCCGGTCGGAGCGGACCCACACCAGCGCGGACGAGGAGGTGACATCGCCGGTCTGCACACCCCAGAGGGCGCGTGGCCGGCCGGACAGGGCCTGCGCGGGCGCGGCGGCCGCGACGCCGGCGGGCAGCGCCAGCGCCGCCGAGACGGCGAGCGAACCGCGCAGCACACGGCGACGGGCGGGAGCGGCGGAACCCGTCGGGTCCAGGGCCTCGCCGGACGCGGAACGACCGTGATCGGTAGGGGAGTTGGGCGACATCGAGAAGCCTCCTGCGCGAGTGGGGACGGGGTGCCGGGATCCATGCCCAGGGCCTGTCGTCTGGATCGTGCCGGGCTCGCGTGCCCTGGTGCCGCGCCTCGCCGCGTTGTCGTCGGTCACCAGGGCTCCGCCCGGCTCCCTGATCCAGTCCGATCCAAACGAAAGGCCCTGGCCTCCGGCAACGGCCTGGGCGCGAACCCGGGATGAACAACGGCCTGTCGACTCCGCGCGCCGGCGACGGTCCCGGCGCCCGGTCCTGCGCCTGTTTCCGCCATCGGCTCCGCTTTCCGCCATCGGCTCAGCCACGTACGAACGTCCTGTGAACGCCCTGCGTCGAGACGCGATTTCTCTGCGTAACCGGCGCAGGATTGGTCTTGACCAACGGGAAGAGCCGTCCTATGGTCGGTAGTTAGTGCAGGAACCTTTAATAAACAAGGGCACGGAAAACCCGCCGGGGACACGGCGATTGCGGAGGATCAGGGTGGGGACCACGCAGCTTGAAACAGTGCCGGAGCCGAAGTACTGGCATCTCAAGACCGTGCTCGGCGAAGCTCTCGACAGTGACTTCGCGGTAGGTGAGATCCTGCCCAACGAGCGTGAACTGGCCGCCCGTTTCGGAGTCGCCCGCGCCACGCTCAGGCAGGCGCTCGAACAGCTTGAGCTGGAAGGCCGGCTCCAGCGCCGCCGCGGTGTCGGTACGACCGTCGCACCGCCGCGGGTCGGCGTGGACGTCTCCACCACGCAGCACGAATGGCCGGGCACGCATAATGACGCCTGGCAGCCGGTCGACTGCGCCACGACGCCCGCGCCCGCCGCGGTGGCCCGCCTCCTGGAGACGGACACCGGCGAAGAGGTCCACACCGTCCGCAGGATCCGGGTCACGCACGGCCAGTCGGTCGCGGCCGAGCTGCTCTACGTACCGCCGTCCTCGGTTCCCGAGCTGTCGGCCATCGACGCGCCCTCCGGACCCGCTCGCGCCCGCGCCGTCCTGCGCGAGCTGCGGCGTCTCGGCCTTGACGGCCAGGACCGCGCGGTGGAGCTGGGCTCGGCCCGCGCGGACGACGCCAAGGAGCTGGACCGGCTCCCGGGCGCTCCTGTCCTGGTGGTCACGACGCGCTATGTCGTGTCGGGCCGGACCGCGGCCGTCTCGGTCGCCACCTACCGCGCCGACACCTGCCGGCTCACCTTCGGAGACTCCGGCGATCTGGAGATCAGCGACCATCCGCAGGAGCGCCAGGCGTCCTGAACCGGTACGCATGACGTGTGGTCTCTGACTACGCGTCTCACGCCACGCGTTTTACAGCACGCGTTTTACAGCACACGGCCCGCCGCTCAGCGGCGGGCCGTCACCGTTCCGTCCACCGCGAAGAGCTGCTCCTCGACATGGTCGAGAGCCAGCCGCAGCGCGCCGGTGGCCACCGCCGCCTCGCCGAGCAGCGACAGTGTGACCCGCGGCGGCCGAAGACAGAAGCGCGAGAGATTGTCGCGCAGCGGGTCGAGCACACCGTCGAGCCCGGCCGCCCAGCCGCCTATCACCACCACTTCCGGGTCCAGCGCCAGCACCAGCGCCGCCACATCGTGCACCAGTCGCTGAATGAACCTCTCGACAGCTTCCTGAGCGCCCACGTCTCCTTCGCGGGCATGGGCGAAGACCTTGGCCACCGCCTGCTCGTCGAGCGGATGGAGCGGCTCGTCGGTAGTCGACAGCAGCCTCTCCGGCGTCACATCACGGCCCAGCAGATGCAGCGCGCCGATCTCTCCGGCCGCTCCGCCGAAGCCGCGGTGCAGCCGTCCGCCGATCAGAGCACCGGCTCCGGGACTCAGTCCGGCCAGTACGAAGACGATGTCGTCGGAGTCGGTGGCGGCGCCCTTCCACTGCTCGGCGACGGCGGCGGCGTTGGCGTCGTTCTCCACCAGCACCGGGCAGCGGAAGGAGCGTCGCAGCCGCTCACCGAGCGCCAGACCCGTCCACTGCGGGAGCGCGGTGCCGAGCCGTACGGTCCCGTCGGCCTCCACGATGCCGGGGCTGCCGACCCCGACCGCGCGCAGCGAACTGCGGGCCACTCCCGCGCGCCGCAGCACATCGGCGACGGCGAGCCGGACCCGCTCCAGGCGCTCGTCCGCGTCGGCCGTCTCCGACACCTCGCGCGTCCCGGCGCCGATGATCCGGCCGTCCAGTCCGGAGAGCAGCGCCGCTACCCGGTGCGGGCCGATCTCGATGCCCAGCAGATGTCCGGCCTCGGCCCGGAACCGGAACCGCCGTGCCGGGCGGCCCTGTTTACGCGTCTCGCCCTCCTCCGGAGCGGACTCGACGACCAGGCCCGCCTCCATGAGCCCTTCCACCACGCCCTCGACCGTCGGCCGTGACAGACCGGTGATCCGGGTCAGATCCGTGAGCGTGAGGGAGCCCGCGCCCCGCAGGGCGTGCAGCACCACCGCGGAGTTGATCCGCCGCAGGAGAGAAGGGTCTCCGCCGGTCAGCCGCCCCACGGTATGTCCTCCCAGCTCGTGCGTGTCTGGCGGATGCTACTCGTTGGTCGGCGGCGCGGCGAGGGGCGAGCGCGACGGGCTTGGGACAGGTCTTAGGCTGAGGCGCGTTGGCGACGTACGAGCGGAGGAGCCGAGATGGCACAGGACGAAGAAGTCGTGGTCAGCCCGCAGGACTGGGTGGCCCAGCAGGCCAAGGAGTACGAGGAGTCCGACGGCGCCCGTGGCGGCACCCTGCAGGGCGCGCCGTGCCTGCTGCTCGACTACCGCGGCCGGCGCACCGGCGTGTGGCGCAGGACCGTGCTGATCTACGGGCGCGACGGCGAAGACGTACTGCTCGTGGCGTCCAAGGGCGGCGCCGACACGCATCCTCTCTGGTACGTCAATCTGGAGGCGGAGCCCGACGTACGGGTCCAGGTCGGCGCCGAGCGCTTCAGCGCGCGGGCGGAGACGCTGTCACCGGAGGAGAAGGCCCGGGTCTGGCCGGGACTTGTGGAGCTGTTCCCGCCTTACGAGGGCTACCAGAAGAAGACGGACAGGGACATCCCGATCGTACGGCTGCGCCGCACGAAGGACTGAGCGAACAGGATTGAGCGAACGGAACTGAGCGAACCGGACCGGGCGCGGGCGGGTTCCGTCCGGGCACCGGTCCGGTCGCCTGACGGGCCGCCAATTGTCAGTGGCCGGGGGTTTACTGGCCGTATGACCACCGCACAGCATCTCGCCGTCATCGAGCGGCTGCGCGTCCGCGCGTTCCCGGCGGAGCGCGGCCCGTCCGAGGTGGGCACGAGCGGACCGGGCTATCACCTCGCCGAGCTGCCCGGTGCCGACGGCTTAGGGGACGGCGGTTTCCGGGACGACGGCGGTTTCCGGGACGACGGCGCGTACTCGGCGGCGGACGCCGATCAGTCCGCGGCCGAGCACACCGCGCTGACGGAGATCCTCACCGCGCGCTTCGGAGAGCCGCGGTACATCAGTCTCTGGAGCGCCCTGATCCGAGGCGGCGAAGGTGAGGAGATACCGGAGCCCTGGCGGGAGTTGAGCAGCGGCGTCCGCTGGCTGCGTCTGTGGCGGACGGGCGACCGCTGGCTCGCGGTGGGCCTGGCCGGCGGGACCGGGGACCAGCGGTTCCGCCTGGTCGCCGCGGTGACGGAGACAGACCCTCCGTAGGCCCTGCGGCGAGGCGGCGGCCCGGGCGCGCCCGTCTCAGGGGCGTTCGGTTTCCGCGCGCAGCCTGCCGTACTCCTCCGCCATCGCCGCCGTCGACCAGTGCGCGTTGAGACCAGGAGTGCGAGACTTGCCATTGCTTCACGTTGTTGGTCAAGATTCGGATCGCTGCATGACGAGCGCCGACGGGAGGTAGCGGTCGCTGATGACCGTTTGCCCCGCCGTGGTGTGCGGCCGGATCTCAGTCTCAACGTGGTGGTAGCGGTCGGCGGCGTACAAGCACGCCAGTGCGTGACCAGTGACCGTCTCGGTCAGCTCGCGGCAGAGGTTGCCGATGGGGCCGGTGGACGGCTCGGCGGTGACGTGGACTCGTTCGCCTGCTACTACGAGCATCTGCGCCAGGTGGTGAACGATGGTGCTTTTCCCCGCACCGCTGGGGCCGTCGAAGCTGACAAACATGCCACGGTCGTGGTCAGAAAAGGGACGGAGTTTCATCTCCCCTCCCTCCGGGCGGTGTACCGCGCAGTTCTTCCAGTGAGCCGGCCGTGGAGGCGAGCTGGACAAAGAGACGGGCCGCCACCAAGGCGTCGAACATGGCCCGGTGAGGGTGCAGATCACGCGGCAGCCCCTCGGCAAGTTGGAACACCTCGATCAACGAGCTCAGCCGAAAACTCGCCTGGCCGGACACGAAGCGGCGCGCGAGCTTGAGCGTGTCGAACACCTCAGGGCACACCCAGCCGGGCAGCTTGCGACGGAGGACGTTGGCGTCCACGTGGGCGTTGTGCGCCACAAAGGCTGAGACGTCCAACGCCTTGAGGATGTCGTCCTTGATGTCCGCGAACACGGGGGCGTCGGCCACATCCCTGTTCCGGATGCCGTGGACGCCCTGGGCCATCGGCGTGATGGCCTGATCGGGGCGCATTAACCACGACACCGGCTCCCCGATGACGCCGCCGACGATCGGAACGACGGCCAACTCCACGAGGTCCGGAGGCTGGTGGCCGTTGCCTTCTACGTCCACGACCGCGTACGAAAGTTCCGTCCAGTCACTCATCTTGTGCGCCGTCTTCCCAGCCGATGTCTGCTCGGCCGTGTCGTCGCTCCCGGTGCGGGTGCCGTACGTCGTGCACCTGGAAACCGAGGGCGTGTTGCAAGTAGTAGCGGGGCTGTTCGGTGGCGAGCCCGGACACGATCGCCGCGTGCTCCGTGATGTCCACAACCACCAAGCCGAGCGCTTCGGGCAAGGTGCTGGCGACCCTTCGTACGCCCAGGGCGTCCGGCACCCTGTATGCGTTCTTGCACCGGTTGAGCTGCGCGAGCGGGCAGATGTCGCACAGTTCAGGGATGCCGTAGTGGCCGTTGTAGTCCGACAGTTCATGGGCATACGCCACGGCGCACGAGTCGCGGGCGCGCTCGGGCATCCGCTCTATCTGATCCCGCGTTAAAAGCTGCACAAGACGGGCACCTGACGGCCTCCCATAACCGAAGACGGATGGAGCACGCAGTGGCGTGCCCCATCCGGGAGCGTAGGGGTGCTGTTTACAGATGGCCAGAAAGTTTCTTGGCATTTCTCGCAACGTACCGAGCGGGGTGAACCGGTACGAAATTACTCGCCACTCTCCGGGGCGTCGGGGACAAGGTCGTCAACCACCCGGTTGATGATCGTCCGTGCTGATCGGCCATAGCTGGCGACCGCTGCGAGCGAATCGAAGATGCCGCCGTACAGGCCGAGTTCCTGCGGTTGGGCGAGGTTCAGCTCAGCCGAAAACGTCTCGATCATCACGCGGTCGTTGTCAAGCATCCAGAAGCCGTGAGCGGGCGCGACCACGTAGGCCGTCTCGAATCCGATGATGCCGAGCTTCACGTTGGGCAGCGATGCGAGCGAGACCAGCCGATCAAGTTGTCCGAGCATGATTTCCGGTGGGCACAGCCGGTAGCGGAGCGCCGCCTCGGTCAGCACGAAGTGGAACCGCTTGTCGGGCTTGTACAGGACTTCCTGGCGCTGGATGCGGGCCGCCACCGCCTCGTTGATGTCGTTGCGTACCTTGAACACGGTGATGCTTTGGGCGAACCGTGCCCGCGCGTATTCGGCCGTCTGGAGGAGCCCAGGGATGAACGTGGACTCGAACCCCCGGAAGAGCCGCGTCTGGGCGTCGAGTGAAGCCATCTCTTGTTGGTGCGGCTTCAAGCCCAACTTGATCTGACGTTGCCACTCGGCGTGCTGGATTTCGAGGGTATGCAGTGAAGCGAGCAACGCTTCCGTTTCGCCTTCGCTGCCGGTTGCCCGCGTCCAACCACGAAGGTCGTCATCGGTCGGTGCCTGGCGGCCGTTCTCCAACTTGGACACCTTGGAAGGTGGCCACGACAACGATTCCGCGAGCTGCCGACCACTCATGCCGGCCTGCTGGCGTAGCTCGCGGAGTCGTTTGCCCAATGCGTCACGAGCTTCGTGGACACTGGTGACGCCGGTCGTTCTATTCGCTGGCAAAGTCGTCCCGCCTGGTAGCGAGATGCCAGGCAGCATCTCGCCAGTAGTTGTGTGCCACGACCAGGGCGGGGTCTTCGATCAGTTCACCGCCCAGGAAGTTCTCATCGTCATCAAAGTGCATCCGCACCAGCTTGCGCGAGTCGAACAACCAATAGTCGTAATCTGGCAGGTCCGCCGCGTCGTCCCTCCGAAGGTAACGGATGTCCTCACCTGCGGCGTTGGTGTGCTCCGAGCAGAACACACCGAAGCGGCTGTAATCGGTGAGCGGCATCGACACTACGCGCACGCGCATGAAACGCCGGCCTTCAGCGGTGGTCTGTCGGATCATGGTCAGCCAGTTCTGGAACCAGTTGAGGTCAACCGGCTCACCCGCGGCAAACTGACGCAGCGCCGCCGACTCGTTGTCCGACTTGTAGTGATCCCGAGTTTCCAGCCGGAAGGCCGTGTGCTCGAAGGTGCGGAAGAGCTTGCTGAACTCGGGGCCGATGATCAGGTTCAGTGCCCTCCCTCCTGCTCCAAGTAGCGGAGGGCGTACATCTTGAGTACTTCTTCCGGAATCTCGATGAGAGTCTCGTGGTCGGGGACGGGGCCGACGTCGGCGAGCGCCTGGGGGTCGGTCACCTTCCATCCCTGAGCAAGATAGGTCTGGCGGTCGGTACGGTCGGTGGCGAACAAGGTAGGAGAGTTGCCTTCTTGGGACTCCGGGTCTTTGCCGAGAAGCCGAGCGCGCATGTCGTGCCTCCGTTGCTCGAAATTTGGCGAACCGTGCTCGCACATCGTGAGCCGTCGGCATTCAGTCGGTCAAGGGCTCCTGACCAAGACGTATAGGGCGAGGGCTCCTTGCTGTCGATCGCGGCGCTGTTGAGCAACCGCACCTTCCGGTGACCTTGGTCGTTATGTGCCGGATCGAGACGCCGAGCGTCCTGATCCGAGGCGGCGAGGGTGAGGAGATACCGGAGCCCTGGCGGGAGTTGAGCAGCGGCGTCCGCTGGCTGCGTCTGTGGCGGACGGGCGACCGCTGGCTCGCGGTGGGCCTGGCCGGCGGGACCGGAGACCAGCGGTTCCGCCTGGTCGCCGCGGTGACGGAGACAGACCCTCCGTAGGCCCTGCGGCGAGGCGGCGGCCCGGACGCGCTCGCCCGGGATTACGGGAGGGACAGCCCTTAGCCGCTTGAGGGCCGCGCCTACCTTCGCACGCGGAAGCGGAGCATCGTGACGGCGCCCGACTGGGTGTTGCTGAAAGGTTCCAGGTCGATCCTGTCGAGGCTTGGGGGTGAGAAGCGGACACCGTCGCCGAGTAGCACCGGTAGGACGTAAACCAGGATCTCGTCGACGAGCCCGCGCTGCAGGCACTGGGCGGCCACGTCGGCACCGAGGATTTCCACGTTCTTGTCGCCCGCGGCGCTGCGTGCCGTGGCAACGGCTTCCTCAAGTTCACACGTGAGGAATGTGACGGTAGGGTCCGGCTCGTCGGGGAGCTTGTGGGTGAGGATGAACTGTGAGCCCCCGTCGTAGGCGGTGTCCTGGTCGGCCATACGCTTGGCGACCTCGTACGTGCCCCGGCCGACGAGCATGGCGCCCGTGGCGGCCATGACCTCCGGGAACGCGTCCGCGGACAGGTACTCGGCGATCCAGCCCATCGCGTGGCCAGGACCGGCGATGAAGCCGTCCAGCGACATCGCCCTGTTCACAACCACTTTGCCGGTGCCGACGCTCACATCACTCATGCGTTTTCTCCAACGACTTGAGGCCCGAGGCCGAATCATAGTTCGGCCGGTGGGAGGGCGAGGGCGGGAGCCGCACACGTATCCGCGGTGGCGCGACGCCAGCAACCGGCATCCGGATGTGCGGGCCGCGCAGCGTCGAGAAGGTGCCCGAGTACGGCGTGAACGACACCGCCGGTGGGGTCGTCCTCAGTCCCGGGCCGCGTGACCAACCCGGTGATCGTTTGTGGTCAACGCTCCTATGGCAAGACCAAATAGAGGTGCCTGGAGGCGGACTTGGGCGCGCACGCCTCAGAGGCGTTCGGCTTCCGCGCGCAGCCTGCCGTACTCCTCCGCCATCGCCGCCACCGGCCAGTGCGCGTTGAGACCGCTCGGATTGGGCAGGGCCCATATCCGGGTGTCGCCGATCGTCCGCCGCTGCGGGCCGATCTGGGCCTTCCGGTCGTCGAAGGCGGCCCGGTACGCGGTGACGCCGACCACCGCCAGCCAGCGTGGCCGCAGCCGGCTCACCTTGGCGGCGAGGAGCCGGCCGCCCTCCTGGAACTCGGCGGCGCTCAGCTCATCGGCTCGCGCCGTCGCCCGCGCCGCGACATTGGTGATACCGAGGCCGTAGGCCAGCAGTTCGTCCTGCTCGGCCGGCGCGAGCTGTCTCGGCGTGAAGCCGGAGAGATGCAGGACCGGCCAGAAGCGGTTGCCGGGACGGGCGAAGTGGTGGCCCGTCGCCGCCGACATCAGGCCCGGGTTGATACCGCAGAACAGCACGCGCAGCCCGTCCGACACCACATCGGAAAGGACTCGGTCCCGGGCGGCTTCCAGTTCCTCCGGCCTCATCCGGAGACCGTCCTCCGGACCGCCGGCCGGAACGGCCGCCGCGTACTCCCGGTCTGCGATCCGGCCCGCGATCCGGTCTGCGATTCGGCCAAGGAACCGGCCCACGAGCTGGCCCAGGAACCGGACCGCGATCCGGTCCGCACGGTCAAAGGATCGATCCCGGCGTGTAACCCGCGGCCTCCGGGTGCTGCTTCACGATCTCGTCGATACGTGAGACCAGGGTCGCGATCTGGTCCTCCGCGGCGCCGGTGAAGGACAGCTTGTCCGCCATCAGCGCGTCCAGTTGAGCCCGGTCGAGCGGCATGCGCTCGTCGGCGGCGAGCCGGTCCAGCAGTTCATTGCGCTCGGCGCCCTGCTCGCGCATCGCCAGCGCCGACGCCACGGCGTGTTCCTTGATGACCTCGTGCGCGACCTCCCGGCCCACGCCCGCGCGCACCGCGCCCATCAGCATCTTCGTCGTCGCGAGGAACGGCAGATAGCGGTCCAGCTCACGCGCCACGACCGCGGGAAACGCGCCGAACTCGTCGAGGACCGTCAGGAAGGTCTCCAGCAGCCCGTCGAACGCGAAGAACGCGTCGGGCAGCGCCACCCTGCGGACCACGGAACACGAGACATCGCCCTCGTTCCACTGGTCGCCGGCCAGTTCACCGGTCATCGACGCGTAGCCGCGCAGGATCACCATCAGACCGTTGACCCGCTCGCAGGAACGGGTGTTCATCTTGTGCGGCATCGCGGAGGAGCCGACCTGGCCGGCCTTGAAGCCCTCGGTGACCAGCTCGTGCCCGGCCATCAGCCGGATCGTCTTCGCGACCGAGGAAGGCGCCGCCGCGAGCTGCACCAGCGCGGTCACCACGTCGTAGTCGAGCGAGCGCGGATACACCTGGCCGACCGAGATGAACGCCTGAGCGAAGCCGAGATGCCCCGCGATGCGCCGCTCCAGCTCCGCCAGCTTCGCGGTGTCCCCGCCCAGCAGGTCCAGCATGTCCTGCGCGGTGCCCACCGGACCCTTGATCCCGCGCAGCGGGTAGCGGTCCAGCAGGTCCTCCAGCCGTCCGTACGCCACCAGCAGCTCGTCGGCGGCCGTCGCGAAACGCTTGCCGAGGGTGGTGGCCTGCGCGGCGACATTGTGCGAGCGGCCGGCCATGACCAGCTTCGCGTGCTCACCGGCGAGCTTTCCGAGGCGGACGAGCACCGCGACCGTACGGTCCCGCATCAGCTCCAGCGAGAGCCGGATCTGGAGCTGCTCGACGTTCTCCGTGAGATCGCGGGAGGTCATGCCCTTGTGCACCTGCTCATGGCCGGCGAGGGCGTTGAACTCCTCGATCCGCGCCTTCACATCGTGTCGGGTGACCTTCTCGCGCTCGGCGATCGACGCCAGGTCGACCTGGTCGAGGACGCGCTCGTAGTCGGCGATCGCGCCCTCGGGCACCTCGATCCCGAGGTCCCGCTGCGCCCGCAGCACGGCCAGCCAGAGCTGGCGCTCCAGCCTCACCTTCTGCTCGGGGGACCACAGCACGGCCAGCTCCGCCGAGGCATAGCGGCCGGCAAGGACATTGGGGATGCGAGGCTTCGCAGACACGGCAGTCACGTGTGCAGATTCTACTGGCGGTTTGTGCAGGTCGGCGCCGCGGCCGGGTTTGTGGCTTGCTACGAGAGCTCCGACGGGCCCGCGCCGGCCGGGCCGGGTGCCTCGTAAGCCAGCAGCTCCGGCCTCTTGGGCAGACGGCCGTCACCGGAGGAACGGCCGGTGATCCGGCGCATGACCCATGGCCCGAGATGCTGCCTCGCGAAACGCGCGTCGCTCGCGCGCCGCATCAGCCACCGGACGGGAGTGGCCGCCGGCAGCTCGGTGCGCCAGTCGTCCTCCGCGTCCAGGCCCAGCGCCTGCCAGGCGGCCTCGGCGACCCGGCGATGGCCCTCGGCGGTCAGATGCAGCCGGTCGACGTCCCACAGCCGCTGATCGCCGAGCGCCCGCGTCCCGTAGAGATCGACGACCAGGGCGTCGTGCCGCACCGCGAGCTCGTCGACAAAGGCGAAGAGCTCCTCCATCCGGGGCCGGAAGCGCTCCATCACGGGACCGTTGCGCGCGGGAGTGCGCATCAGGACCAGTTGCTTGCAGGAGGGTGCCAGTCGCTCCGCGGCCTCCTCCAGCAGACCGCGCACCCGCCCCATGTCGCACTTCGGCCGGAGAGCGTCGTTTCCGCCGCCGACCAGCGTCACCACATCCGGCGCCATCGCCGCGGCGACGCCGACCTGCTCGTCGACTATCTGGCCGATGAGCTTGCCGCGCACAGCGAGGTTCGCGTACCGGAAGCCGGGTGTGCGGGCGGCGAGACGCGCGGCGAGCAGATCCGCCCAGCCCCGGTACGAGCCGTCCGGCAGCAGATCGGACATGCCCTCGGTGAAGGAGTCACCGACCGCGACAAAACTCGTGTAATTGGCATTCATCTCCATGGCGGAGCGATGGTACCGCGCGGTACGGTCCGCTCGGCAGACGGTGGTTCCAGGGCCGGCGAAGGCCGGCCGGACACGTCCTGTCAGGCGTGCCGGCCCACCAGCTCCCGCAGTACGTCCTCCATCGTCACCAGACCTTCCAGCTTCCCGTCCTCGTCCAGCACCGCGGCCAGATGGGTGCGACCGCGCCGCATCGCGGTCAGCACGTCGTCCAGCGGCGTCGTCGCGCGTACCCGCGCGATCTCACGCATCGCCGGGACCGGGAACGGCATATCGCGCGGTGTCACATCCAGCGCGTCCTTCACATGGAGGTAGCCGGGGATCCGCCGCGAGGAGTCCACGACCGGGAAGCGGGAGAAGCCGGACCGCGCCGAGAGCGCCTCCAGCTCCTCCGGAGTGACCCCGAGCCGCACGGAGACCACCTGCTCCAGCGGCATCACGACATCGCGCACCGGACGGCGCCCCAGCTCCAGCGCGTCGTGCAGCCGCTCGGCCGCGCGGTCGTCCAGCAGCCCCGCGTGGCCCGCGTCGGTGACCAGCCGGGAGAGCTGGTCGTCGGAGAAGGTCGCGGAGACCTCGTTCCTGGTCTCCACCCTGACCAGCCTCAGCAACGCGTTCGCGAACGCGTTGACCATGAAGATGACCGGGCGCAGCGCCCGCGCCAGCGCCACCAGTGGCGGACCGAGCAGCAGCGCGGCCCGTGCCGGTCCGGCCAGCGCGACGTTCTTCGGGACCATCTCGCCCAGCAGCATGTGCAGATACGTCGCCAGGACGAGCGCGATCACGAACGAGATCGGATGCACCACACCGTGCGGCACGCCGACCACGTTGAACAGGGGCTCCAGCAGATGCGCGATGGCGGGCTCGGCGACGATACCGAGCACCAGCGTGCACAGCGTGATACCGAGCTGCGCCGCCGCCAGCAGCGCGGCCACATGCTCCAGACCCCAGATGACACTGCGCGCCCGCCGGTTTCCGGCCTGCGCCTCCGGCTCGATCTGGCTGCGGCGTACGGAGATCAGAGCGAACTCGGACGCGACGAAGAAGGCGTTGACGACAAGCGTCAGCAGGCCGACGAGAAGCTGGACCGCCGTGATCATCCGCTCTCCCTGGAGGTGTCGGTGGTGTCGGCCGCACGGCGGGGCGCGCGCAGCCGCAGCCGGGCCGCGCGCCGGCCGGTGGCGTCCACGACCTCGATCCGCCAGCCGGCCCACTCGATGTGGTCTCCTTCGGCGGGGATACGGCCCAGCTCGGTGGCGACGAATCCGGCGAGCGTCTCGTACGGGCCCTCGGGCATCCGCAGCCCGATGTTCTCCAACTGGTCGGCGCGTACGGCTCCGTCCGCCGACCAGAGCGCTCTGCCCTCCGTGTCCTCGCCCTCCGGAGCCAGATCGGCGGTCTCCTGCGGATCGTGTTCGTCGCGTACCTCGCCGACGACCTCCTCGACGATGTCCTCCAGCGTCACCACACCCGCCGTGCCGCCGTACTCGTCGATGACGACGGCCATCGTGTTGCCGCCGGACAGCCGGTCGAGGAGTTTGTCCACGGTCAGTGTCTCCGGCACCAGCAGCGGCTCACGCAGCAACTCGGCCACCGGATGGCGGGGCCGCCGCGCGGCCGGGACCGCCAGTACGTCCTTGATGTGCGCGATGCCGACGACCGCGTCGAGGTTGCCCCGGTAAACAGGGAAGCGAGACAGGCCGGTGGCGCGGGTGGCGTTGGCGACGTCCTCCGCGGTGGCGTGCACATCGAGGGCCACGACCTGCACACGCGGAGTCATCACATTCTCGGCGGTCAGCGCGGACAGGCTCAGCGTCCGTACGAACAGCTCGGCGGTGTCCGCCTCCAGCGCTCCCTCCTTCGCGGAGTGCCGGGCCAGCGCGACCAGCTCCTGCGGACTGCGGGCGGAGGCCAGTTCCTCGGTGGGCTCCAGGCCGAACCGGCGCACGATGCGGTTCGCGGTGGCGTTGAGATGGGCGATGAAGGGGCGGAAGGCCATGGTGAAGTACCGCTGAGGCGTGGCCACCACCTTCGCGACCGCCAGTGGCGACGAGATCGCCCAGTTCTTCGGGACCAGCTCGCCGACGACCATCAGGACGATGGTCGACAGGGCCGTGCCGATGACCAGGGCGACCGAGGACGCCACGGAGGGTGACAGGCCGATGGCCTCGACCGGTCCGCGGATCAGTTCGCCGATGGACGGCTCGGCGAGCATGCCGACGACCAGATTGGTCACGGTGATGCCGAGCTGGGCGCCGGAGAGCTGGAAAGTGAGGCTGCGTACGGCCTTCAGGGCTCCCGCCGCGCCGCGCTCTCCCCGCTCGGCGGCACGCTCCAGATCACCGCGCTCGACGGTGGTGAGGGAGAATTCCGCCGCCACGAAGACGCCGCAGACGAGTGCCAGCACCACCGCGACGAGGAGAAGGAGCACTTCGGTCATCGGTTCACCTCCGTGCCATGATCCGTCAGCGGGATGCGGGCCGCGCGATGTCCGGCGCGACGGCGCGTGACGCTCCATCGTAGAGGCGCGTTTCACGGGTGGTGGTTGCCGTCCGGCACCGTCCGTCCGCCGCTCGGACGCCTGCCCGGCCTTGTGCGCCCTTGCCGGTGCTAGCGCCGTCACGCTAGCTTGGTGGGATGGCGAAGACCCAGCTCAACGTACGCGTGGACGAGACCACCGCCGAGGCCGCACGCCGACGGGCCTCCCAGCGTGGGATGAGTGTGAATCGCTATATCGAGGAGCTGGTCAGACATGACGAGGGCGAGGCCGGCCGCGCGTTCGTCGAGGCGGCGGCCGACTTCATGAAGCAGTACGAATCGGTCTTCACCGAGGAGTTCGGCACGGAGCGTGAAGGCGCGCGGTGACCCTGCGGATCGAACTGGCTTGGCTCCTCATGGTCGCGGAGCACAACACTCCCGGAGACCCGCAGGTCGCCGACTGGGGCGCGCTGGTCGCCGCCGTCAGCCGCCATGAGGCGGAGATATTCGGCATCCCCGTCTACCGCGACCCGCACGCCCGCGCCGCCGCACTGCTCCAGCTTCTGCTGCACGTCCCGGCCCTGGAGCGGTCCAACGCGCTGTTCGCCTCCGCCGTGGCCTACGGCTATCTCGTCGCGAGCGGGCTGAAGGTCGTCACCTCGCCGGAGCGAGTGCGGGATCTGGCCAAGCTGGTCAAGGACGGCACGGCCGATGTCCGCACCATCGCCGACGAACTGCGTGTCTGGAGCCGCTGAGCGCGCCGCCGCGCCGCTCCGGACTCCGTGCCGGGCCGTCACTCAGGCGTTCGCGCTCGCCCCGAAGCAGACCTCATCGCCCTCCGGATCCCGCAGGACCTGGAACCGTCCGTATGTGTCCTGACCGTCCCGCCCCCGGCACGTGCGCGCATGCCGGTCAGCGTAGGCCGGTCAGCGTAGGCCCTGCCGGATTCCGCGCTCCGGCCGGTGAGCGGTGGCCGGTTCCCGGCCGAACTCCGCGCTGAACGCCGCCGCGTCCCATCCGCCGTACAGCCGTGGCGCCAGCCACCGCGCGGCGCTCGCCCGGAATTCCCTCGGCGCCAGCGCGCCCACTCCCTCCGGTACGGCTCCCAGCAGCGGGGCTCCCGCCGCCTCCGGCAGATCCGCCAGATTGCAGCGGGCCGCGAGATCGGGCGCGGCCGGCCAGCTACCGACGACCACTCCGAGCGGATCGAGTTCCCGTGCGCGCAGCGCCTCCACGGTCAGCGCGGTCGCGTTCAGAGTGCCGAGCCCGGCGGGCGCGACCACCAGTACCGGTGCCCGCAGCAGCCTGGCGGCGTCCGCGAGCGTGGCGCCCGTCTCGTCGAACCGTACGAGCAGTCCGCCCGCGCCTTCGACGAGCACCAGATCGTGCTCCGCGGCGAGCTTCTCGGCCGCGACGGCGATCTCGGACGGCCGCACCGGCGGCGCTCCGGCCCGCCGCGCGGCGGTCGCCGGTGCCAACGGCTCGGGATAGCGGGCCAGCTCGACCGCGGTGACGGGACCGGCCAGCCTGACCACCTCGTCCGCGTCGCCGGCCGCCGTGGGACCGACTCCGGTCTGGGCGGGCTTGAGCACCGCGACCGTATGTCCGCGCGCCAGCGCCGCGGCGGCGACCGCGGCCGTGACGACGGTCTTGCCGATCTCCGTCCCGGTCCCTGTCACAATCACTACTGGCATGTCAGCCCTCCCGTGCCGCCGCGGTCACCGCGCGGCAGATCCGTGCGACATCGTCGTCGTCCGTCACATACGGCGGCATCGTGTACACCAGATCGCGGAACGGCCGCAGCCAGACACCCTCACGCACCGCCGCCCGGGTCGCGGCCGCCATGTTCACCTCGTGGTCGAGCTGGACCACACCGATGGCGCCCAGCACCCGTACGTCCCGTACGCCGGGGAGGGCCGCCGCCTCCGCGAGCCCCTCGTCCAGACCCGTACCGATCCGCTTGACCTCCCGCTCCCAGTCCTGGCCGAGCAGCAGTCCGATCGAGGCGTTGGCGACCGCCGAGGCCAGCGGATTGCCCATGAAGGTGGGGCCGTGTGCCAGGACCGGGACCTCGCCGCGGGAGATGCCCTCGGCCACCCGTGAGGTACACAGCGTCGCCGCCATGGTGAGATAACCGCCTGTCAGCGCCTTGCCCACGCACATCACATCGGGCGAGATCCCGGCCTGTCCGGCGGCGAAGAGCGTGCCCGTACGGCCGAAGCCGGTGGCGATCTCGTCGAGGATCAGCAGCACGTCGTGCTCGTCGCACGCTTCCCGCAGGACCCGCAGATACGCGGGGGAGTGGAAGCGCATGCCGCCCGCGCCCTGTACCACCGGCTCGACGACGACCGCCGCCAGTTCCCGCGCGTGACGGCCGATCAGCGCGCGCAGGCCCTCGGCGTAGGTCTCCTCGTACTCCGTCGGCGGTGCCTCCGCGAAGATCTGACGCGGCAGCACGCCCTGCCACAGTCCGTGCATCCCGCCGTCGGGGTCGCACACCGACATCGGCTGCCAGGTGTCGCCGTGATAGCCGCCTCGCCAGGTCAGCAGCCGCTGCTTGGCCGGCCGGCCGGCGGAGCGCCAGTACTGCAGACACATCTTCACGGCGACCTCGACCGACACGGAGCCCGAGTCGGCGAGGAAGACATGGCGCAGCGGCTCCGGCGTGATGTCGACGAGCGTGGCCGCGAGCCGCACGGCGGGCTCATGGGTGAGCCCGCCGAACATCACATGGCTCATCCTGTCGAGCTGGCCGCGCGCCGCCTCATTGAGCACCGGGTGGTTGTAGCCGTGGATCGCCGACCACCAGGACGACATGCCGTCGACCAATTCGCGCTGTCCGTGGGCCGGTTCGGCGAGCCGCAGCCGTACCCCGGACGCGGACTCCACGACCAGCGGTGCCGTACGGCCGGGCATGGGCCCGTACGGATGCCAGACATGGGCCCGGTCCAGGGCCAGCAGTTCGGCGGGCGGCAGCTCAGGCATTGGGTGCCAGATCCGTACCGGCGCCCCGGCGGCGTACCGCCACCAGATCCGTACGGGCCGGCGGGATCTCGGCGCCGGCCGCCGGAGCGGTCTCGCCGCCGCCGCACGGGGCGCAGCCGCCGCGGTGTTCCGGCAGGGTCGTCGTGTCCGCGCCCTCCACCTCGAAGCCGGCGTCCGCGATCATCTCCAGGTCCGCCCTGCCCTCCTGGCCCTCGCTGGTCAGATAGTCACCGAGGAAGATCGAGTTGACCAGGTGGAGTGCGAGCGGCTGCATCGAGCGCAGATGCACCTCGCGTCCGCCCGCGAGCCTGACCTCCACATCCGGACAGACGAACCGCGTCATCGCCAGGATGCGCAGGCAGCGCTGCGGAGTGAGGTTCCACTCCTTGGCGAGCGGCGTTCCCTCGAACGGGATCAGGAAGTTGACCGGCACCGAGTCCGGGTCCAGCTCGCGCAGGGAGAAGACCACATCGACGAGATCCGCGTCGCTCTCGCCCATCCCGGCGATGAGTCCGGAGCAGGCGGACAGGCCCGCCGTCTGGGCCTGCCGCACGGTCTCGACCCGGTCGGCGTAGGTGTGCGTGGTGGTGATGTCCCCGTATGTCCCTTCGGACGTATTGAGATTGTGGTTGTACGCGTCGGCGCCCGCGGCCCGCAGCCGCTCCGCCTGTCCGTCCGAGAGCAGTCCGAGGCAGGCGCACACCTCGACGCCTTCGTTCTGCTCCTTGATCGCTTCGATCGTGCGCGAGACCCGGTCGACGTCCCGGTCCGTCGGTCCGCGGCCGCTCGCGACCAGACAGACCCGCTTCGCGCCGCCCGCCACACCGGCGGCCGCGGCCTTCGACGCCTCGTCGGGCTTCAGCCAGGTGTACTTGAGGATCTCAGCCGTGGAACCGAGCCGCTGAGAGCAGTACGAGCAGTCCTCGGGACACAGCCCGGACTTGAGGTTGACCAGATAGTTGAGCTTCACCCGCCGCCCGAACCACTCGCGGCGCACCTTCCCTGCCGCGGCCACCACGTCGAGCAGCTCGTCGTCGGAGGTCGCCAGCACGGCGAGCGCTTCTTCGCGGGTCGGCAGCTCGCGCCGCAGGCCCTTCTCCACCAGCGTCTTCAGCAGATCCATGGCGCTGATCCTCGCCTACCTGACAGCTCGCGGCAAAGGAGGAACTCCACAACACGGCCGGATCGACGTGTGTGTATGACCACACCCTGCCCCGGTCCGGCCCCGGTTAGGGTCTGTGCGCTGCCTACAAAAGGACGGGACCCATGGAGCGGGACTTCTCCGGCTGGACCGACGATCCGTTCGCGTGGACCGACGACGAGGCGCGGCACCGCGAGCGTTCCGGTCTGGTCCGTACGCTCCGGCCGCGCGAGGCCGACTCCGTCCTGCTGGATCTGGCGAGCAACGACTATCTGGGACTGGCCCGCCATCCGGCGGTGACCGGCGCCGCGGCGGCGGCCGTCCGCCGCTGGGGCGCGGGCGCCACCGGCTCCCGGCTGGTCACCGGAAGTACCGCGCTGCACGCCGAACTGGAGCGTGAACTGGCCGATTTCTGCGGATTCGAGGCAGCGCTCGTCCTCTCCTCCGGATACGCGGCCAATCTCGCCGCTCTCACCGCGCTGACGGCCCGGGGCTCTCTGATCGTGTCGGACGCGGGAAACCACGCCTCGATCGTGGACGGCTGCCGGCTCTCGCGCGCCGAGACCGTGGTCGTGCCGCACGCGGAGCCGGTTGTCGTACGCAAGACGCTCGACGCGCACGCCGGGCGGCGGGCTCTGGTGGTGAGCGACGCGGTGTTCTCGGTGGACGGTGACGCGGCGCCGCTGCGGGAACTGGCCGAGGTCTGCCGTACACGGGGCGCCGCACTGCTCGTCGACGACGCGCACGGCCTCGGTGTGCTCGGCACGGGAGGCCGGGGCGCCCTGGACGCGGCGGGCATCGCGGGAGCCGGCGGTGTGGTGGCCACCGTCACGCTCTCCAAGTCCCTGGGCAGCCAGGGCGGCGCGGTCCTCGGCCCGGCGAGGGTCATCAGCCACCTGGTCAACGCGGCCAGGACCTTCATCTTCGACACGGGCCTGGCACCGGCGGCCGTGGGCGGCGCCCTGGAGAGCCTGCGGCTGCTGCGCCGCGAGCCCGCCCGGGCGGACCGGGTGCGCGCCGTCGCCCGCACCCTGCACGCGCGGCTGACCGGAGAAGGGCTCACCGCCGTACGGCCGGACGCCGCCGTGGTCTCCGTACAGGCCCCGTCACCGGAGGCGGCCGTGCGCTGGGCCGCGGACTGCCGCGCCGCGGGCCTGGCCGTGGGATGTTTCCGTCCGCCGTCGGTGCCGGACGGCATCTCCCGGATCAGGCTCACCGCCCGCGCCGATCTGACGGACCAGCAGATCGACGCGGCGGTGCGGACGGTCGTGGCGTCCGCACCCGCGGGCTGAGTCTCACGGACACGCGCTAATCGGCGAGCACCTCCTCGCGCAGTGCGGACAGGAAAGAGGTCCAGGCGCCCGCGGAGAAGGACAGCGGGGCGCGGCTCACGTTCTTGGAGTCACGTACGGCGAGGCCGGCCGCGCCGGTGCGGGCGGTCTCCACGCAGTTGTTCATCCCGGTACTGCGGCTACTGCGCCGCCAACTGGTCGTCAGGACCGGGGGAGTTGTGGAAGGAATGGAGTCTGAGTTCTGGGCGGAAGGCCCATCGGGGCGAGCGGTCATGATGCTCCCTACGCGCCGTCACCGATCCCGGCGATGAGATCCAAAGAGTCCTCGGGCGAGAGGGCACGCGCCTGCATCGTGCGGAATGCCGCGTCGTACGCCTCCAGTTCTTCTTTCCGCTCCAGATAGATGCTATTCGTCAAGTGGTCGAGAACGACCAAATCCAGATCAGTAATGCCCGGAAAGGAGAAGATAACGAAAGGTCCGGTGAGTCCGATGTAGCCGCCGGCGGTGAACGGCAGTACCTGCAGGCGCACATGAGGGAGACGGGCCAGCTCCACCAGCCGCCGTAGCTGCTCCCGCATCACCTCGCGGCCGCCCACCTCGCGCAGCAGTACGGCCTCGTCGAGCACGGCGTTCAGCTCCAGCGGTCTCGCGGCGCGCAGCGCCTCCTGGCGGGCGAGCCGTACCTCCACCAGGGAGTCGACCGTCGCGGCCGGCAGACCTTCCAGCGCGGCCAGTGTCATGGCACGGGCATAGCCGGGCGTCTGCAGCAGGCCGGGCACCACAGAGGTCTCCAGTGTGCGCACGGCGCGGGCCTGGGACTCCAGGCTGAGGAAGTCCCGGTAACCGGGCGGGATCACACCGTCGTAGGCCTTCCACCATCCCGGCCCGCTGCCCGGTATGCCCGCCAGAGCACCCAGCAGCGTCCGCAGTCGCGGATCGGCGATCCGCAGCGCGTCGAGCAGGCCGGTCAGGTCCGTCTCCTTCAGCCCGCTGACACCCGTCTCGATACGGCTCACCTTCGACTGGTGCCAGCCGAGCAGCCGCGCCGTCTCCCCGCTCGTCAGCCCCGCGCTCCGGCGCAGCCTGCGCAATTCGTCTCCGAGCCTGCGTCGGCGCACCGCCGGAATATGCCGCATGACCGAATCACTTCCTCTTCCCCGTGCCGCCTGTCCTCGCTCGCGCCATTCGGAGACGCGGCGGAGAAGCTATCTTTTCGGGGCTCAAATACGGTCTCGCGTAGCAGAGTTCACCGCTACGAGCGACAGATATATGCAGATCTCGGTGGATCGGCTCTGCGAACGGCCCGACAAGTGGCAGTCTGACGCGGAGCACAGTCCGAGGCCGTCCGCGCAGTCATCCGCTCTGTGCCGGAGACCGGCCCGGCGGGAAAGGGACGGCGACTTCATGGCAGACCGGCAAGAAGCATCCATCACCCTTCCGAGCGACCCCGCGGCCGTACCGGCGGCGCGAAGATATGTCGCGGACCTGCTCACCGAGTGGGGACTGCCCGCTGACGCGGAGACCGCCGACACGGTCCGGCTGATCGTCTCGGAGCTGGCGACCAACGCCGTTCAGCACACGTTCGGCCAGTCGCCCACCTTCACGGTGGAAATCCGGCTCGACCGTCATGAGGAGCTGCGCCTCGGCGTCACCGACAGCCATCCGGGCTGGCCGCAGCGGCTTCCCGCGCCGGTGCAGCAGGACAACGGCCGAGGCATGGCCATCATCCGTTCGCTGACCGCCGAGTACGGCGGCCGGCTGGTCGTGACCCCGACCGCGGAAGGCGGCAAGACGATCTGGATCACCCTGCCGTGGACGGCGGCCCCAGCCCAGAGCTGATCCGAGGACCGGCCCGGAGCCGCCAGGACGGGAGGGAGCGCCCGTGGAGGCGGCGCGTGGATCCGACGCGTCGTCAGCGGGCGCTCGGCTGCGGGGGGCTCCCCCGCGCCCTCAGTTCACCCGGCCGTACCAGACGCTTCGGGACCAGATCCGTTCCAGCCGCACCACGGCGCCGGTCTTGGGCGAATGCCAGATCTTGCCCCGGCCCGCGTAGATGCCGACGTGGTAGATGTTGCTTCCGTAGTGGAAGAACACCAGATCACCCTTGCGCCGGTGGGAGGGTGAGATGTGGCGGGTCCGGTTGTACTGCTGCTGCGCCGTGCGCGGGAGTCTCTTCCCTACTCTCTTGTAGGAGTAGAGCGTCAGCCCCGAACAGTCGAAGCGATACGGCCCGGTGGCGCCGTACTGATACGGCGACCCCTGTTTGGAGGCGGCGATCCGCAGTGCCTTGGTCGCGTGGCCGGGGACCGCGTTGGCCTCGTCGGCGGCGCTCGGCACCAGCATGGTGCCGCCGACGGCGGCGAGTGTAAGGACCGATACGGCACGGGTCCGTGAGAGCAAAGACGGGACATGCGTCTGCGCGGTCATGCTCAACCCTTCGTCAGCCGCTTGTGAAGGATGACCTGTCGGGTTCGGACAGGCGAAGATGCCCGGCCGCGCAAGCGGCTTCACCCCGAGGAACGGCCACAACCCGGTCGTCCCGTCACGCTTGGGTCCTCCACTCCTGCCGATCCACTCCTGTCGACCAGTCATCCGGTACGGCGGCAGGACTCAGCGTCCGCCCGGACCGCCTCGCCGTGGTGGCGGGGGCTTGTCGTCTCAGGGATCTTGACGCGGAACCGGTGCGTTTCGGTGACGAAACGACGATATGTGAGTCTCATCACGTCTGACCCATACGGGTGGTCAGTCAACGGTTGATGACGGAGTGTCGGGGTTCGTCAGGGCCTGTAGCTGCAAGGAAACCGGCGCCGCCTCGCGCGTCCGGCCGCTTCGCGCAACTTGAGCGCCCGATCTCGGCCCGCGCCGTGATACGCCGAATGAGGGAGCCGTTCCCGTACGGGCGCGTCCGTATGGGAGGGACACGCCGTCAAGTCGCGTGTCCGGGAGGCATGGTGACCCTCCCGGCCCGCCGCTCTCCGTCCAGTACGCGCAGCGCGCGGGCCAGAGTCGCCGTGTGCAGCTCGGTCTCGCCTCTGGCGTGCATCGCCGTCAGTGCGTCCCGCAGCTCGGCCACCCGTGCGGGCAGCGCCTGCGCCGCGCGCAGCGCACTGTAGGTGTCCGAGCCACGGGCCGGATTGATCCGTCCCAGCAGGTCGACGACCTGGAGATAGCTGTCCACGACGTCGCCCTCGGCGCGGGTCAGCGCGGGCAGCGGCGGCAGTTCCGGTGGCGGCATCGGCGATTACCGCCCGCCTGGAGAGCCGGCGGGACCGGGGAAGGCCGCGGACGTCTTCCGGTTCCGCACCACATGATCGACCAGGCCGTACGCCTTGGCGTCCACCGCGTCGAAGATCTTGTCCCGCTCGATGTCCTCGCTGATCCGCTCCGCGCTCCGGCCGGTGTGGCGTACCAGCAGCGATCCGAGCAGCGAGCGCTGCCGCAGGATCTCCTCGGCCTGGATCATCAGATCGGACGGCTGGCCCATGACCGGCTCCTCGACGGCGGGCTGCTGGAGGACGACACGGGCGCCGGGCAGCGCCATCCGCTTTCCCGGAGTGCCGGCGGCCAGCAGCGCGGCGGCGGTCGAGGTGGCCTGGCCGAGGCAGGTCGTCTCCACGTCGCAGGTGACGAGCCGCATCGTGTCGTAGATCGCGGACATGGCGCTGACCGAACCGCCCGGAGAGTTGATGTACAGGCAGATGTCCTGGTCCGGCGCGGCGTACTCCAGATGCAGGAACTGCGCGATCACATCATTGGCCGCGGTGTCGTCGACGGCGGTGCCGAGAAAGATGATCCGCTCCGCCAGCAGCTTGGAGTACGGATCGAGGGTGCGGGTGCCGTGGCTTGTGCGCTCCGTGAACTCGGGCAGGACGTAGCGGGCCGAAGGGCCGTTCATGGCGTACCTCTCCTCATGCGCGGTCTCTGTAAAAAATGTACAGGACGTACAGGCCGTTATGATGGGGAGCATGGCCTACGAGATTCCGGTGACGCAAGCCCGGGCAGAGCTCGCCGATCTGATCAACCGCGTGGTCTACGGCGGTGAGCGAGTGGTTGTGACCCGGCACGGCAAGCCGCTCGTCGCGCTGGTCTCCGCCGCTGACCTGGAACGACTCGAAAAGGAACAGGAAGCGGCCGAGGAGCAGGTGATCAGTTCCGTCTCGGCGATCCGCTCCATGCCGTCCGCTCCCGGCGAACGCCGCCGCTTCGGTATCGCGGCCGAGCACCGTTCGGAGCGGCGCGAGGAACACCGGGGACCGGATCACCGCTCGGAACGCCACGGCCCCGAGAACGGTGAGCGTCCCGCCGGCCACGGACGGTGACGCCGTACGGACGCGTCCTTCCGCTCCGTATACGACCCAGTGCCGCCGCAGGTGAGCGCGAGATCAGTTAACGCGCCGGAAAAACTTCCGCCCTAACGTGCGACGTCCGGCCGTAAGCTGCCCGCTCGCGGCCCGACGGAGTGTCGAAGCCGGCTCGACTACCGCTGTGCCCGGCCGCCACCGGGCCGGAGACGATGAGGTGGAAGCGTGCAACTGACCCCGCACGAACAGGAACGGCTGCTCATCCATGTGGCCGCGGACGTGGCGGCCAGGCGCCGGGCGCGTGGACTGCGGCTCAACCATCCCGAGGCGGTCGCCCTGATCACCTCGCACATCCTCGAAGGCGCCAGGGACGGCCGTACCGTCGCCGAACTCATGGCATCGGGACGTCAGGTGCTCGGCCGCGAGGAAGTCATGGAAGGCATCCCCGAGATGATCCACGACGTGCAGGTGGAGGCCACCTTCCCGGACGGCACCAAACTCGTCACCGTCCATGACCCGATCGTCTGACGGGAGAGCGACCCCGATGATTCCCGGAGAGATCGTCTACGCCGAGGGTGCGATCGCCCTCAACGAGGGCCGCGAGGTCACGCGGCTCACCGTCCTCAATACAGCCGACCGGCCCGTCCAGGTCGGCTCGCACTACCACTTCGCCGAGGCCAACCCCGGACTCGAATTCGACCGGGCGGCGGCCCGCGGCAAACGCCTGCACATCGCCGCCGGCACCGCCGTGCGGTTCGAACCCGGAATCCCCGTCGACATCGCACTCGTTCCCCTCGCCGGTCTCCGCACCGTGCCGGGCCTGCGGGGAGAGACCGGAGGACCTCTCGATGACTGAGCTCTCCCGCGCCGCCTACGCCGACCTCTTCGGCCCCACCACCGGCGACCGGATCCGCCTCGCCGACACCGATCTGTTCGTCGAGATCGAGGAAGACCGCTCGGGCGGACCCGGACTCGCCGGCGACGAGGCGGTCTTCGGCGGCGGCAAGGTGATCCGGGAGTCGATGGGCCAGTCCCGTACGACCCGGGCCGAAGGCGCGCCCGACACCGTGATCACCGGCGCGCTGATCATCGACCACTGGGGGATCGTCAAGGCCGACATCGGTGTACGGGACGGCCGGATCACCGGAATCGGCAAGGCCGGCAACCCCGACACCATGGACGGCGTCCACCCGGACCTGGTCATCGGCCCCGAGACCGAAGTCGTCGCGGGCAACGGGAAGATCGTCACCGCGGGCGCGATCGACGCGCATGTCCACTTCATCTCGCCGACCGTCGTCGAGCAGGCACTCGCCACCGGAGTGACCACGCTCGTCGGCGGAGGCACCGGACCCGCGGAGGGCACCAAGGCCACCACCGTCACACCGGGCTCCTGGCATCTCGCCAGGATGTTCGAGGCGCTGGAGACGTTCCCGGTCAATATCGGCCTGCTCGGCAAGGGCAACACGATGTCGCGCGACGCGATGCGCGCCCAACTGCGCGGCGGCGCACTCGGATTCAAGATCCACGAGGACTGGGGCGCCACACCCGCCGTGATCGACGCCTGTCTGAGCGTCTGCGAGGAGACCGGTGTCCAGCTCGCCATCCACACGGACACCTTGAACGAGGCGGGCTTTGTGGGCGACACCCTCGCGGCCGTCGCCGGGCGCACCATCCACGCCTACCACACCGAAGGCGCGGGCGGCGGGCACGCTCCTGACATCATCACCGTGGTCTCCGAGCCCCATGTCCTGCCCAGCTCCACCAACCCGACCCGGCCGTACACCGTCAACACCATCGAGGAACATCTCGACATGCTGATGGTCTGCCACCACCTCAACCCGGCGGTGCCGGAGGATCTCGCCTTCGCGGAGTCCCGGATCCGGCCCTCCACCATCGCGGCCGAGGACATCCTGCACGACCTCGGCGCCATCTCGATCATCTCGTCCGACGCCCAGGCCATGGGACGTGTCGGCGAGGTGATCATGCGTACCTGGCAGACCGCGCACGTCATGAAGAAACGCCGCGGCGCACTGCCCGGCGACGGCCGCGCCGACAACCACCGCGCCCGCCGCTACGTCGCCAAATACACCATCAATCCGGCCGTCGCCCAGGGACTCGACCGGGAGATCGGCTCGGTCGAGACCGGCAAGCTCGCCGATCTGGTCCTCTGGGATCCGGCCTTCTTCGGTGTCAAGCCGCAGCTTGTCATCAAGGGCGGACAGATCGCGTACGCGCAGATGGGTGACGCCAACGCGTCCATCCCGACCCCGCAACCGGTGCTGCCACGCCCGATGTTCGGCGCGCTCGGCAGGGCCGCGGCGGCCGGCTCGGTCAACTTCGTCGCGGAAGCCGCGATCGAGGACGGGCTGCCCGAACGCCTGGGCCTGGCCAAGAGATTCGAGCCGATCGGGAACACCCGCCGGATCACCAAGGCCGATATGCGGGAGAACGACGCGCGGCCCCGTGTCCAGGTCGACGCCGACACCTTCACCGTGACCATCGACGGCGAACCGGTCGAGCCGGAGCCCGCCGCCGAACTCCCGCTGGCCCAGCGGTACTTCCTCTTCTGATGCGCCCGATTTCCAGAGGTCACCGATGAGCCGTGCGGCGCTGCTCGTCCTCGCCGACGGCCGGTTCCCGGCCGGCGGTCACGCCCACTCGGGCGGCGCCGAAGCGGCCGTCAGAGCGGCGCGGATCCGTGATGTCCAGGACCTGGCGGCCTTCTGCCGGGGCCGGCTGCACACCACCGGGCTCACCGCCGCGGCGCTCGCCGCCGCGGCGGCCGCGGGCCTGGACCCACTCGAACTCGACGAGGCGGCGGACGCCCGCACACCGTCCGCCGCGCTGCGGGCGACCGCCCGCAGACTCGGCCGGCAGCTCATGCGCGCCGCCCGCGCCACCTGGCCGGGCCAGGAACTGGACGCGCTCGCCGCGGCCCGTCCACGCGGTGCGCACCAGCCGGTCGTGCTCGGCCTCACCGCACGCTCCGCCGGACTCGCACCCGAGGACGCGGCGCACTGCGCGGCCTACGAGACGGTCAGCGGACCGGCCACCGCGGCCGTACGGCTCCTCAGCCTCGACCCCTTCGACGCCACCGCCGTCCTCGCCCGGCTCGCCCCGGAACTCGACCAGGTCGCCGAGCGGGCCGCGCTCGCGGCCAGGGAAGGAATCGACGCGCTGCCCGCCGCCTCCGCTCCGTTGCTCGACATCATGGCCGAGACACATGCGGCCTGGCCCGTACGGCTGTTCGCCTCCTGATCCGACATCCGCCACCGACTCGTACCGCCCAGACAGGAGCCGCACCATGCACCTCGACCACACACCCGCCGGCCCGGCGGCCGTCAGCGCCGACGCCGTACGTCCCGACGGCAGGCGGCGCGCCCTGCGCATCGGCCTGGGCGGGCCCGTCGGCTCCGGCAAGACCGCGACCGTCGCCGCGCTCTGCGGCGCCCTGCGCGACCGGCTGTCCCTCGCCGTCGTCACCAACGACATCTACACCCGTGAGGACGCCGAATTCCTCCTCCGGCACGCCGTTCTGCCGCCCGAGCGCATCCAGGCCGTCGAGACCGGAGCATGCCCGCACACCGCGATCCGCGACGACATCTCCGCCAACCTCGAAGCCGTCGAGGATCTGGAGGACGCCGTCGGACCGCTCGATCTGATCCTCGTCGAGTCCGGCGGCGACAATCTCACCGCCACCTTCTCCCGAGGGCTGGTGGACGCCCAGATCTTCGTGATCGACGTGGCGGGCGGTGACGACATCCCGCGCAAGGGCGGTCCCGGCGTCACCACCGCCGATCTGCTGGTGATCAACAAAACTGACCTCGCTCCTCATGTGGGCTCCGACCTCGGCCGGATGGCCCGCGACGCCAAGGAGCAGCGCGGTGATCTCCCGGTCGTCTTCACCTCGTTGCGGAACGGATCCGGCGAGCCGGGAGTGGCGCCGGTCATGGACTGGGTGCTGGCGCGGCTCGCCGCCTGGACCGCATGAGCGTCCGCGCCACCGCACGTATCGTCGCGACCCCGGCCGGGCTGCCCGTACTGACCGGCGACGGACCTCTCGCGCTGCGCCGCACCCGGGCCGCCGGACCCGGCGCCCGGGTGACCGTCGTGGGCGCGATGAGCGCGCCGCTGGGCGGCGACCGGCTCGCGATCGAGGCCGAGGTACGCGACGGGGCCCGGCTGACCGTGGACGCCGCCGCGGCGACCGTCGCGCTGCCCGGTCGCCCGGCCCGGGCCGGTGACGCGCCCGGTCACGCCCGCTACGACGTGCGGTTGTCGGTCGGTGAGGGAGCCGAGCTGCGCTGGCTCCCGGAGCAGCTCATCTCGGCGTACGGCAGCGACCTGCGGATGCGTACCAGCGTCGAACTCGCCGCCACCGGCCGCCTGGTGCTCCGTGAGGAGCAGATCCTCGGCCGCCACGGCGAGCCGCCCGGCACCCTTCTCACCCGGCTCACCGTCCGCCGCGCCGGACGCCCGCTGTTCGACCAGGAACTTGCCTACGGCCCCGGCGCACCGGGCGGCTGGGACGGCGGAGCGGTCCTCGGCGGACACCGCGCGGTCGGCCAGCTTCTGATCGCGGGACCGGAGTTCGAGGAGAAACCGGCCTTGCCCCGGGTGCTGAGCGACACCGCGGTGCTCACTCCGCTCGCCGGACCCGGCGTACTCGTCACCGCGGTCGCGCCGGACGCCCTGGGCCTGCGGCGCGTACTGGACGAGGCGCTGCTCACCGAGGGCCGCTGACGGGCCGTCATGGCCGGAGTAGCCGCGTACCGCTGAACGGGACCACGGGTTCCGGTTATCGATCGGGTAAAGAAACACCGAAGTGATCTGTTCTCAGGAACCTCTCGGGCGGGAGGATCCCGGGAAGCACCACCGAACAGCGTTGCCCAGCGCAGCGCACCACATTGGGGGAGGTTCCACTTGAGACGCACAGCAGTGCTCGGCTCGGCCGGTACTCTGCTCGCCGGCGCGCTCATAGCGGGCGCGATCGCCGCTCCGGCGGCCACCGCCGAAGGCCGTCACCACGGCGACTCCGCGGCGTACGGCGCCACGGTGGCCGCCGAACGGGCCGCCAAGAAGGGCATCGACTGGCAGGACTGCCCGGCCGACTGGGCATTGGAGAAGCCCATCCAGTGCGGCTGGGTGAGCGTCCCGCTCGACTACGCGAAGCCCAACGGCCGGCAGATCAAGATAGCCGTCGACCGTATCGGCAACACCGGCAGCACGAGCGAACGCCAGGGCGCGCTGATCTACAACCCGGGCGGCCCCGGCGGCTCCGGCATGGCGTTCCCGCGCCGGGTCGTCACCAAGAACGCGATCTGGGCCGACGCGGCGAAGGCATACGACTTCGTCGGCTTCGACCCGCGTGGAGTCGGCCACTCGTCCCCCATCTCCTGCGTCGATCCTCAGGAGTTCGTCAAGGCGCCGAAGCTCGACCCGGTCCCGCACAGCGAGGCCGACAAGCGCGCCCAGCGCAAGCTGGCGGCCGAGTACGCGGACGGCTGCAAGGAGCGCAGCGGCTGGATGCTGCCGCAGATGACGACGCCCAACACCGCACGGGACCTGGATGTCATCCGGGCCGCGCTCGGTGAGAAGAAGCTCAACTACCTGGGCGTCTCCTACGGCACCTACCTCGGCGCCGTCTACGGCACCCTCTTCCCGTCGCACGTACGGCGCATGATCGTGGACAGCGTGGTCAACCCGTCGAAGGAGAAGATCTGGTACGAGGCCAACCTCGACCAGGACATCGCCTTCGAAGGCCGCTTCCTGGACTGGAAGAAGTGGGTGGCGCAGAACGACGCGACCTTCCACATCGGCACCACGGCCGACAAGGTCCAGCGGAATTACGACAAGCTCCGCGCCGCCGCCAAGAAGGCGCCGTTCGGCGGCCTCGTGGGCCCGGCCGAGCTCGACGGGCTGTTCCAGAGCGCCGCGTACTACGACTCAAGCTGGGTGCCGGTCGCCAGCACCTGGAGCAAGTACCTCGCCGGTGACACCCAGGCGCTCGTCGACGCGGCGGCGCCGGACCTGTCCGACATCCAGGGCAACATCGCCTCGGAGAACGGCAACGCGGTCTACACCGCCGTGGAGTGCACCGACGCGCAGTGGCCCACGAGCTGGCAGAAGTGGGACCGGGACAACACCCGCCTCAACCGGGACTATCCCTTCCTCACCTGGGGCAACGCCTGGCTGAACCTGCCGTGCGCCACCTGGGGCGTCAAGCAGCAGACCCCGGTCGAGGTCAAGACCGGCAAGGGCCTGCCGCCGGTGCTGATCACGCAGTCCACGCGTGACGCCGCCACGCCGTACGCGGGCGCTGTCGAGCTGCACAAGCGCTTCAAGGGCTCGCGTCTGATCACCGAGCAGGACGCGGGATCGCACGGCATCACCAATCTGACGAACCCGTGCATCAACGACCGGGTGAAGTCGTACCTGCTGACCGGCGCGCTGGACAGCCGCGATGTGACCTGCGGCCCGCACGCCACACCCAAGCCGTGAGGCTGAAGCGGTAGGAGCCGGACAAGGGGAGGGGCCGACCGGTCGGACCGGTCGGCCCCTCCCTTCGGCATGCCGGTCCGGCCGGCCGCGACATCACCTCGCTCAATGGCCGTGCCGCTCCAGCCAGTCGTCCTCCGCCGCGTAGCCGAAGAGGTCGCCGTGCGCGCCGTAGTTCCGGGCCATCTCCGGGAAGGCGTCCTCCCACCGGCGGCCGCGCAGCCGTCCGGTGAGCCATGCGACGGTCTCGGGCAGAGACTCGGTATAGCCGGTGACGGCCCGGTAGCCCAGCTCCCGTTCGGCGGCCGTCATGTCGTAGACGACAGGATGACCGGTCCCCCAGGGAGTGCCGCCGATGATCCCGTCCGGAGGCGGACCGTCCACCAGCACGGTCTCGCTCTCCACTCCCATCACCGCGTCGATGGCCTCGCCGATCG
This sequence comes from Streptomyces sp. AK02-01A, assembly GCF_033795305.1. Lineage (NCBI taxonomy): Bacteria > Bacillati > Actinomycetota > Actinomycetes > Kitasatosporales > Streptomycetaceae > Streptomyces > Streptomyces sp. AK02-01A. The sequence continues at coordinate 35,385 of NZ_JARBAE010000027.1, read as the reverse complement.
CGGCGACGGCAGGCGCCTCCGGGTCGGCCGCGTTGAGCACCCGGGAGCCGGGCCGGGCCGCCGCCAGTCTGATCAGCTCGGCGAGGTTGGCCACATGGACCGGATGAAAGACGCTCCGGCCGCCGTACGCCAGCACCCGCCGGCGGCGGCCGTCCAGTGCCCGCTTGACGAAGTACAGCTCGCGCGGCGTACGGCTGTACGGCCCATGGATCGCGCCGGCCCGCAGCAGCGTCACGGGCAGTGTGTCGCCCGCCGCCAGGAGGTCACGCTCCAGCCGCACCTTTCTCGTACCGTACGTCGCCTCGCCCGGCGCCACCGTGTGCTGGGTCTCCGGGATCGGCACCGGATAGCGCGGAAAGCCGTCCGGTGCACCCTGGGTGTCGAAATTGCGGCCCTGATCGTCCTCGTACACCGCGCCGCTGGACATGACGACCGCCGAACCGATCCGGTCCGCGAGCCCGGTCAACTGCCGTGCGTGCGGCCGTCCGTAGGCCACCAGGTCCACGATCACATCGCAGCCGTCGCCCACCACCGCGGCCAGCGCCTTGTCGTCCTCCCGGTCCAGCCGCAGCGCCCGCACCTCCTCGGGCCAGCGCTCGTCCCTGCCGCCGCCGCGCGAGGCGGCGCGCACCTCCCAGCCGTCCTCGGCGAGAGCCCGTACCGCGACCCGCCCTGTCTGTCCTGTCGCGCCGATCACTACGGCGTTTCCCCTGCTCATAGGAGTGATGCTAGGGCGTGTTTCGGAAGTAGCGCCGTCCGCCCGGAGGGCGGGGCCCGCGGCGTCTGGTGCGTGCGGGCGCAAGGCGGAGGATCGGCGTCGTACTGGACGTACTCCGACGACTCCGACGACTCCGACAACGCCGCGAGCGCGCGTGCCAGGCGTCGCGTGCCAGGCGGGACTTTCGAAACACGCCCCGGGGCCGGGCAGAGCGCCGCGCCCAGGGCCTTTCGCCGATGGCGGATCCGCTCTCAGCGGTGGCGCCGAGGGAACTTCTTCGCCTGCTCGGCCTTGACCTCGGCCGCGTAGCGGTCCACATACTCCTGCCCGGACAGTCCGAGGATCGCGTACATGATCTCGTCGGTGACCGCGCGGACGGCCGCCTTCTCGTTCTCCAGGCCGGCGTAGCGCGAGAACTCCAGCGGCTCACCGAAGCGGATCGTCACTCGCTTGATACGCGGGACGACCTGCCCGGGAGGCTGGATCTCGAAGGTGCCGACCATGGCGCACGGCACCACCGGCACCTGGGCCCTGATCGCCATCACCGCGACTCCGACCTTGCCCTTGTAGAGCCGGCCGTCGTGCGAGCGGGTGCCCTCCGGATAGATGCCCAGGAGCTCGTCCTTGGCCAGCACGCCCAGCCCCTCCCGGATCGCCGTCCGTCCGGCCTCCTTGCCCGACCGGTCCACCGGGATCTGTCCGGCACCGCGGAAGAAGAAGGCGGTCAGCCGGCCCTTGACACCGGGCCCGGTGAAGTACTCGGCCTTCGCGAGAAAGGTGATGCGCCGCTTGAGGATCGCCGGCATCAGAAAGTGGTCCGAGAAGGACAGATGATTCCCCGCGACGATGGCCGCGCCGTCCGCCGGAATATGCTCCAGGCCCTCGATCCGAGGCCGGAACAGCAGTCGCAACAGAGGTCCCAGCAGGACGTATTTGAGGACGTAATAGAACACGGGGGAGCGCTCCTCACTGGCCCGACCGGCTCCAGGGCGGCGTTGTCCCAGGTCAACCGGGGCTCCGGTGGACGCAAGTGTATGTGCAGGTGTCGTCCGCTGTAACCGTCTCCGGGCAGGCCGACGCCGGCCCAATGCCGAGTTGCTGATGTGGCGTCGCTTCGGTCGGGTCGGTCGGGTCGTGGGCTTTACGGCGGTCCGTAAGTCAGGCGGCCGCTACGGCGGTCAGCGTGTTATCGACAACGACCCGTTCCGCGCGCTCGTTGTCGAACAGCACAATGGGTGTTGCGAATCCAAGGGCTGTCCCGTAATCCCCGGGAATCGGCCGGGTCAGCCAACCGGCGTGGCGGCGACGACGCTCTCGCCGGGAGCCAGCAGGGTCAGCCGGTCATGGAGCCCGGCCTCGGCGAACGCCTCGGCCAACTCCGGCGCACCCTCGGTGAAATGCCGCCACATGTCGAAATGCACCGGCACGACATGCGCCGCGTCGAGAATCAGCGCGGCCCGCGCGGTCTGGCGGCCGGTCAGAGTGAGGTAGCCGTCGATCAGTCCCGTCCGGCCCGCGCCGGCGAACAGCACCGCGACATCGATCCGGCGGAAGCGCTCCGACACGGCGCGCACCACGTCGAGTGAGGCGTTGTCGCCGCACAGCGTCGACCGGGCCGACCTCGTCCGGTCCGAGCGCGGACGGCGCGGTCTTGGCGAGCACCCGGCCCGGCCCGAGGTCGTACTCCCGCGGTTCGTCGAAAGTGGGGTCCGTGATCAGACGGACACCGCCGATCTCCAGGATGGCGGTGGGCCCACCCACCGATTCGATCCGGATACCGCCGCCGGTGCCTTGCCGTGTGTCCATGACGCGTGGTGCTCCTCCGCGGTGCGTAGGACGCGACGGCCCGGACCGGGCCCCGGCCGTCGCGGGCGGCTACGGTGGAAAGCCTCCGACTTCCCATTTTCCGCGCGACTTCCGCGCGACGCATCGACACAGGAGTACCTATGGACGCGAGTGCACTGGCCTCCGGGCTCTTCCGGATTCTTGAGACAGGCGATCCCGCGCTGGCGGCCGAGGTCGTGTCGGAAAGCAATCACAATCGAGAAGCGACTGTATCGCCGGCGGCTTGCCGGATACCGGGTCCGGCGGGCACCCTCGCGTCGAGCGCGTGGATGCGCTACGCCTTCAGCGATTTGCGTTTTCCCATTCTCGGAATCGCGGAAGGGACGGACCAGGTATGGGTACGGCTGCGTATGCAGGGGCGGCACACGGGGCCATTCGTCCGATTCCGGGAAGGAAAGCTCGACCAGGCCATTCCGCCCACCGGCCGGGACATTGATTTCGAACAGGTGCATATGCTGAATATCCGGAATGGTCAAGTGGCCGGTCATGAGGCGCTGCGGGACGACATCACCATGCTCGGCCAGCTCGGCGTCTTCCCTCCGGCTCCCGCCACCGTCGCGCGCATGCTCGCCTGGCGCGTCTCCGGTCGCGCGGCCCGTGCCGCCGCCGAGGTCACCGCACGTGCCGCCGAGGCCGCCGCGCGCATACAGGAGCAGCCGGTCGCCGGCGGCTGAAAGCGCCACGCGCCTCGGCGCCGCCCGGCCGAGGTCCTCGTGGCGGGATCCCGGATTCAGAGGCCACGGCGCCATCTTCCCGGCCGGTTTCGCTGACAGGGGTCATAGGCGTCCGTCGCCATAAGCGCGCGCAGATGCTTGAACTGGCCCTTGTTCCTTACGGCGAGGTCGCCGCCGCTGATCCGCTGCCACTGGCCGGCGACCGGCCAGTGGCAGAGCTGGGAGCGGATGCCCTTCTCCCACGCCTGCCAGACCGCGTCCGAGACCATGCACATCGACCGGAGATCGGCCTCGTCCTCACAGAGCCGGAGGTAGAGCAGGACGGCGTGCTGCTGTGCGTCGTTGAGCTCGCCCGAAGGTCCGTTGACCATCGCTTCCTTGGGAAACCGGTCGATGATGTTCCAGTAGCGGGCGAGATAGAACTGTTCCGTCTGCTTCACATGATGCTTGCGGGCCCAGATCCCGTTCAGCGCGAGTGTCACCACCGCCACCGCGACGGCTGCCACCGTTACCCATGTCCCCGCAGTCACGGCGCTCCCCCCGGCGGTCGTATTGGCTGCCCGTCAAGGATCATGCCTCCGGTTCGGCGTGCCATGCCTTTGGTGCGTGGGCGGTTGCCCGCGAGGGTCCGCGCGACGGGCACGCGCACGGCCGGACGGCACGCTCAGAACGGGATACGGAGGGCCAGCAGCGCGATGTCGTCGTCGGTCGGCGAACCGCTCAGGATCTCGTCGCAGAGAAGTTCGACGGAGTGCCGGGCGCCGGTGGCGGCGCTGCGCGCGAGAGCGTCGATGTTGTCGCCGATGTCCGTCCCGGGCCGTTCGACAAGGCCGTCGGTATAGAGGAGGAGCGTGGAGCCGGCCGGCAGCTCGGCCTGGCCCTCGGCGTAGTAGAGCCCGTCCATCGATTCGATGATCGCTGTTCCGGCGATCTGGGGCAGTACTCGGGCACCGTTGACGGGGTCGAGGAGCAGCGGCGGTACGTGCCCGGCGCTGGCCCAGCGCAGCCGCCAGCCGTCGGGGCCGCGAGTGAGCTGCCCGTAGACGAGCGTGGTGAACGCGGTGATCGCCAACTGGGTATTGACCGCGGCCAGACGCCGCAGAGTGGCGGCCGGGCCGTCGGGCCGGTCCAGCGCGAGCGCGCGCAAGGTGGCCCTCATCTGTCCCATCGAGGCGGCGGCGTTGATGTCGTGGCCCATGACATCGCCGATGACCACGGACAGTCCGTCCCTGTCCTTGTGGTCGAACACGTCGTACCAGTCGCCGCCGACCTCGTCGTGGCCGGCCGGCTGGTAGCGGGCGCAGATCCGCAGCCCCGGCACCGTCGGCGGCGCGGTGAGCAGGCTGCGTTGCAGGACCAGCGCGGAGTGGCGGGTGCGCTGGTAGGACATGCTCCTGTCCAGCGCGAAGCCGGCGTACCGGGTGATCTCGTTCAGCGCGGCGAAATCGTCCTCGTCCCACCGCGGCCGCCGGTAGTAGGTGCCGAACGCCACCATCGCGACCACCTGGTGTTCGACGACGACCGGGGCGAGGGCCAACTGACAGAGCCCGTCCGCGAACGCCTTGACCATGTCGGACCGGTACGACCAGTCGGGAGGCGACGACGCGTCTATGTACGCACAGAACATCTCGCCGCGGCTGATCGCCTGCACGAGCGGATCGTCCGCGCGGCTCCAGCGCACACGCGCGGCGGGGACGGGCAACCGGCTCAACCCGGCATCGGCGGCGACAGCGACCCGCTCGGTGATCAGCGGCAGCGGCGGCGTCCGGCCCGGCGGGAGCGGCTGACTCAGCAGGTGCACCGTCGAGAAGTCCGCGAGGCCGGGGACGGCGACGCGGGCCAGTTCTTGAAGTTCGGCGGCCGGATCCAGACTTCGGTACAGCGCGGCGCCGGCCTGCGCCAGCAGCTCACGCCGCTGGGCGCGGCGCTCGCTCTCCACCCGGACCTGCACCCGGTCGGTGACTTCCACACCGGCCATCAGCACGCCCCAGCTCCCCAGGTCGCGGTGGATGGGGGCGTAGGAGAAGTCGAAGTACCGCTTCCGGGCCTGTAGCTCACCGGGCCAGCGCAGGGTCATTGGGTCATCGTATTTTTGGATCACCTCGCCGGTCTTGAGCACCATGTCCAACCGGGCGTTCACTTCTTCCGGCAGTTCGGCCAGTGCCTCGGCCCAGGGCACTCCCAGCGGAAGGTCACCGAAGATGTTCCGGAAGCCGGCGTTGAAGTACTCGATGATGTGTTTCGGACCGCGGGCCAGTGCGATCGCCGCGGGCGCGGCGTCCAGAGCGGTGAGCAACTGCTGGCGCCGGTCGATGTCCAGGTACAGGACGATCTCGCTGATCACGGACTCCGCGAGGGCTTCGAGGGCCCGCCGGTCCATCGGCCGCCACTGGTGCGGCCGGGTGTCGGCCACACTCAATGTTCCGAGCAGTTGCCCTTCGGGATCACGCAGCGGGCACTCGGCGTACGCCCGGTAGGCGAAACGCGCCGCGAACGCGGGATTGCTCGCCGTGTCATCGATGTAGAGAGGCACTCCGGCCGTGAATGACTCCAAGAAGAATCCGGCCTCGAACGACTGAGCCCGTTCCGAGGCGAGCCACTCCACCGCTCCGAAACGGCCGACCACATATTCACGTCTGTCGCCGACCATGATCACGGCGCCCGCCGCGGAGTCCAGCACCGTCGCCGCCAGCTCCGCCAGCCGGTCCAGGGACTCCCGTACGGAGTGGGCCATCGGAAGGACCCGGTTCACGGCCGCCAGCCGCGCCGGGTCAGTCACCAGCTTCCAATCGGACACCGAGGTCGAGTCTACGGGACAGCCTCTTGACCAGATGTTTTCCTATTCCGTCCGGCGGGCGGTTCCGTGGTTCAGGTCCGTGCCGAAGAGAGCGGTCAGCCGATTGCCGAGAACAGGAGCCATGGCCTCGGAATAGGCTTCCGTCATATGGCTGTCGTCGCGATAGGCGATGGTATTTCCCACGACCACGGGACATTCTCCGGCAGGAGTGCACAGCCAGGGTTCCGGGTCGATCACCGAGGTGCCGGCGGACTTCGCCGCGTCCCTGGTCGCGTTTCTCCGGGTCTGGTCCTGAATCGCGTCGGGCGCATGATTCGCGCAGCGTTCCAGTCGCAGCGGATGCGAAGCCGCGCAGTCGACGGCATCGACCTTCGGCCATGGAGTGTCCAGGATGGCCGTCACTCGGGCACCGCTTTTCGCGAGTGCCTGAAAGGTTTCCCGGAATCCATCGGTCCACCCTTGCAGCGGATCATCCATGGCGCGCACCGGGGTGCCCGCGTCCGAAGAGGAGACGATCACCAGGGAGGGGTGGAGCTCATTGATCCTGGCGACCGCCTTGCTGCGCCAGGTGTCACAGGACTCGTAGGGCTTGCCGCTGCTGACGATGGTCACCGCCGCTACTTTGCACGATGCCTTCGTCAGTGAAATCAGTTTCCATCGGTTCTCCTGTGCGAGCCGGTCAAGCGCCGGAAACCACTGGGCCGCGTGGGAATCACCGAAAAGCACAACGACTTTGTCCGAGGAGCGGTCTCCGTACACGCACGGAGGTGTCTCCGTGCTCGCGTAATTCACATGACATCCGTCCCTGTAGACGGCGGACTTGGTGTCCTTCGTCTTGGTGAGTGCCGGTGTGAGGTTGCTCGGCAGGCTCGTACCGGGCGATTCCAGCAGACGCGTCAGACGCGCCTCCGGATCCGGCGCTGTCGCGAGAGTGTTCTTCAGCGAGGGCGCGGGCACACCGGAGCTGATCGGCGGCGGGAAAGCCGCCGCGACCAGGGCCGCCACCGCGGCGCCCGCCGACAGGCCGAGGCCAAGTCCCAGTGCCCGGTTGGGCCTCCCGCGGAACGCGCTGTGAAAGCGCACCGGATTCTCGACGAGATGGAGAGTCGCCCATGCCAGCAGCAGGCCGATCGCACAGAGTGCGAGCGCGAGCGGCACGGTGGCGGGTCTGCCCAGCGTCATCGGGCCGATGACCAGAAGCGGCCAGTGCCACAGGTACCAGCCGTAGGACAACCCGCCGAGCCACGCCACCGGCCGTCTCGCGAGCAGCCACTGGGCACCGAGCCGAGAAGGAGAACAGCCGCCGGCCAGGACGAGCGCGGCTCCGAGGACGGGCAGGGCCGCGTAGTACCCGGGAAACGGTGTGTCGTCGTTGAACCAGACCGCCGACAGCAGCACGCAGGCCAGGCCGATCCAGGTGGCCGGCGCCGCGACCGTGGTGGAAAGCCGCTGCAGCCGTGTGACGGACAGCGCCAGCAGGGATCCGACGCCCAGTTCCCAGATACGGGTGTGCGATCCGAAGTACGCCCAGGAGGCCGAGCTCTCCGTCGTGAATACGCTCAGTCCGAACGAGACCAGGCAGAGCACGACAAGCGGCACCGCCACCAGCCGGCGTCGCCGGCCCGGCCGCCAACTGAGAAGAAGGAGGAGCGGCCACAGCAGATAGAACTGTTCCTCGACGGCCAGCGACCAGAAATGCTGGAACGGCGACGGCGGACTGCCCTGCGCGAGATAGTCCGTACCACTGAGCGCCAGCCGGAAGTTCACCGCGTAGAGAGAGCTGCTGAGCGCGTCGCCCACATACTCGGTGAACCGAACCTTCGACAGGAACAGCCAGGCGCCGCCGAGAGTGGTGACGACGACGAGTGTCGAGGCGGGAAGCAGGCGCAACGCCCTGCGGGCGTAGAACTTCCGGATCGATATGCCGCCCGTGGTCGAGAGCTCGCGCATCAACAGCGAGGTGATGAGAAAGCCCGAGATCACGAAGAAGACATCGACACCGACATAACCACCGCTGAACCGTTTGACCCCGGCGTGCGAGAGGATGACCAGTGTGACCGCCAGAGCGCGCAGCCCCTGGATGTCGAGTCGCACCGGATGTTTTGTGACGCTTGCGTCGCGCGGCGGAGTGTGTACGCCGGTGAGAGGCGGTGCCTCCACCAACTGGCCATGGGACGGGGTCTTCAAGGAGTCTCTCCAGAGCCGACGGAACGCTTCTCACGTCATGGACTGTCCGGCCACTTCGAGCCGTTCCGGTGATCCCTGGCACAAGGAATCCGGGTGTGACGAGTGGCTCGTACGAGGACGATCCGCCGCTTCGCGATCGTACGCAGCAGTCGCCGCGGCCCCGCTCTCGGGGGCGTCCGCAGTCTGCGCCCACTACGCGTCGAGGAGATGAACGGGGTACCGTGGAATTCGGAAATCCGCACTACAGGCCAGTTACCTGAGCCATCCAGCGGAAGGCCGGACTGCGCCGCGGAAAATTCGAGGTGAGGTCGCGACGCGATGAGAGACGCCGATCAGCACGGCTCGCGGAGTGGGAGGTCCGACACCGACGGGCCGGGCGGCCGAGCGGCGCTGCAGCGGCTGTTGCATCGCACTGTGCGCGAGACGGTGACACACCTCGACGCCGTGATGGGCATCGTGTACTTCCCGGAAGAGGACCTCCAGGGGCTCGGCGCGATGATGATCGTCGGCACTCCACCGGCGATTTTCTCGATGCCGGAACGGATCCCGGCCGGCTCTTGCTATGCCACGTCCCATGCCTTCCAGAACCAGAACCTGGCGGTGAACGACCAGCCGCGGCTCAGCCTCGCCGACGAACAGGCGGTCGGACTCTTCTCCTACTCCGTGGCGGCCATGCCGATCACGAGCGAAGGTGACCAGTTCGGTGTGCTGACCGTCCTCAGCAGACCGTCACGCGAAGGCATACTGCCCAGGGCCACCGAGAGGACCTGGCTGAAGGACCAGGCCGACGGGCTCGCACGCGACTTGGTGCCGTTCGCCGAGCGCGGCGTTCCGCTTGTCGCCGACCTGCGGCCCACGCTCGTGCCGTTGTACGGGAAGAATCCGCCGGCATCCGCTTCCCGGAAGTCGGAGTGGGGTCTGACCGACGCACCCGGATCGGCCGGCCTGACCCTCATGTACCAGGTACGCAAGCTCGCCATGGTACTGAACCGGGCACTGACCACCGAAGACGTCACCAGCGCCGCCAGAACGCACATCATGGAGCCCTTCGAGGCCGAGGAGATGACACTCACCGTCGTGAACGACGGCCGTCTCTGGGTCGTCGGCCACGGCGGCCGACTGTCCGAGCCCGTGCGGCGCTTGCACGGCTCCAGTGTGAACGAGAAGAGTCCGACGGCGGACACGCTCTGCGCGCGGCCCATGTTCCTTCAGGACAGCACCAGTAAACGCGCCCTCTACCCCGATATGCCTGATGACGGCTGGGCATCCTGGGTGTATCTCCCTCTCAGAGGGAGCAAACGGTGCATCGGTGTCTGCGGTCTGAGTTTCGGCGAAACACGCCGCCTCACGGCTGATGAGACATCCGTGATGATGATGATGGCCGACATGCTCGGGTCGGCTCTCGAACGTGTCCGCATGAACGAGAACGAACACGCGCTCGCACAAAGCCTGCAGAAACGGCTGCTTCCGCGCACGGTGTCGGAACTGCCGGAAGTCACCGTGGCCGCCCGGTACTTGCCCGCGGATTCCTCCAGCAGGGCGGGAGGCGACTGGTACGACGTCATCAAGCTGGCCGACGACCGGATCGCGTTCATCGTGGGCGATGTGGAAGGCCACAGCATCGAAAGCGCGGTGGTCATGGGCCAGGTGCGCACCGCGATCCTCGCCTACGCCTATGAAGGCCACGAGCCCTCGGCGATAATGGAGCGCGCCAGCAGACTCCTCAACGAGCTGGACACCGAACTCCTCGCGACCTGCTGTGTCGTTTCCCTGGACGCCACGACCGGCGCCGCCACCTGCTGTCTGGCCGGACATCCGCCTCCCGTGTCACGCGGACCGAACGGGCACATCTACGCGCTGGACGCGATCCCCGGCTTCCCGCTGGGAATGCACCCGGTGCCTCCCTATCAGAGCTATGAGACCGCGATCGAACCCGGCTCCCTGCTGCTCCTGTACACGGACGGACTCGCCAGTGGGCAGCTTTCCGATCCTGTCACCTACGCGCAGAAGCAACTCTCCTCCCTGGCCCGTGATGTCGATCAGGATCTTGAGGAGAAAGCGGACCGGATCATCACCACCGCTCCGAGGGCCGACGCGCGGCATGACGACGCCGTGGTGCTCCTCGCGTGCTACGAAGGAGCACTGCTCGGCCGGCAGCGGCGGATCTGCCGCCTGGGAATCCAGCAGCGAGACCTCCGTGGCGTGGCGGCCGCCCGTAGATTCGTACGGTCGCAGCTCAGAAGCTGGGATCAGGAAGAAGCGGCGGAGAATCTGGAGCTCATCGTGTCCGAGCTGACCACCAATGCTCTGATTCATGCCGACAGCGATGTCGAACTGCGGCTGCGTGAATTCGCGGACCGCATCAGGCTGGAGGTGAAGGACTACGACACGGCGCCGCCGGTCCCTTCCTTCGTGGTCACCTCCGAAGAGGAGAGCCGGCAGGCCGAGCACGGTCGCGGCCTTGTCATCGTCGACGCGCTCGCCTCCGCGTTCGGGACCGTGCCCAACGGCCGGGGCAAGACCGTCTGGCTCGAACTGTCCACGCCTCTGACCGAGGACTCGCACACCGGCGACTGAGGTCCGATGCTCTCAGTCGCTCGCGAGCGCCGCGCGCTCGATGCTCGCCGCGTAGAGCGGGGTCTCACGACTGTTGTGATCGCTCGACGCCGTCTGCCGGTCGTGCGCGGCCTGCTCGAACGGGATGTCGTGCTCCTTGATGAAGGCGAGGAACTCCTCCGTGGGATGCGCGGTCACCGAGTTGAGGTACATACAGCGAGCGTCGTCCACGGACCGCACGCTCAGGTCCCAGATCACCTGCACCTTGGTACGACCTGCCGGAGAGAAGACATCGGACAGGGACACCATCCGGCAGTGGTCCCGCCCGGTGATCTCGCCCACGTAGTGCTGGATCATCAGAGCGGTGCCGATCATCTCGACGTTGATCGACATCGGACGGCCGTCGTCGGTCGAGGTGGCGCCGGCGGCGATGTGGTCCGGCGGCGCGCAGCGCTGATATTCGGCTTCGGGAAGGCTGAACAGCCACCGCGCGATGTCCACCTTTCCCACGGGCGCGTTGATCACGTGAGCGTAGGCGGACTGGGAAAGAACCAGGTCCGACCGGACGTCTGACATGAGCATTTCCTTATCCTCTTCTCCGCCACGGCCGAGTGTCGGTACGGGCGCCCTCACCTGCAAGTTTCCCACCGGGGCTGGACCCTCGCAGCCCGGCGAACGAAAGGCCCGGCCGGCGTCGGATCCGCTTGTCCCGGTGCGCGGTCACGGGCTCACCGCGATGCCGTACGGGCTGTCGCCGACGGTGACGGTCGCGACGATCTCGCGGGTCCTGGGGTCGATGACCGTGAGCGCGTCCACGCCCTGGTCCGTCACATAAACGGCGTTCCTGGTGACCTCGACGTTGAACGGGTCGGTGCCCGTCGAGCCGATGGAGATGTTCGCCGAGACCCGGGAGGCACCGCTGTCGATCACGGACAGCTTTCCGGGCCCGAGAACGGCGACGTAGGCGGTCCCGCCGTCGGGGCTGACCGCCACGTCGAACGGGCCTTCGCCGACCCGTACGGTCCGTACCTTGCCATTGCCGGTTCCGACGACGGAGACACTCGCCGCCGCCTCGTTGGCGACATACGCCGTTCTGCCGTCCGGGCTGATGGCGACGCTCACCGGGGTGCGGCCGGCGGCGAGTTCGCGGGTGACCCGGGGCTCGCGGGTGTCGATGACGGACAGCGTGCCCGACCCGGCGTTCGCGACGTACGCCCTGGCACCGTCCGGGCTGACCGCCACGCTCACCGGAGAGACGCCCACCTTGACGGTCGCCGCCACGCGGTTGGTTCCGGTGTCGATCACCGACACGCTGTTGGAGCCGCCGTTGGTGACATAGAGACGTCTGCCGTCAGGACTCAGAGCGACGCCGGTGGGCTCCTTGCCGACCGCCACCGTCTTGACGATCTTGTTGGTCCGGGTGTCGAGCACCGAGACCCGTGCGGAGCCGTTATTGGCGATGTACACGCGCTTGCCGTCGCGGGCGACGGCGACGCCCTCGGGCGCGGTGCCCGCCGGCACGGTCGCGATGACCTTGTTACTGCGGGCGTTGATGACCGAGAGCGTGTTGTCGAGCTGGTTGGTGACATACACACGGCCGGTGTCGGCAGGACCGGCCGCCGCCGACGGCGCCGGGGCCGACCTCGTACACGACGCCAGCAGGACCGCCGCGCCGACCGCGAGTACCGGCCGCAGCCGCCTGGGCCGTCGCCTTCGGCCGGCACCGGCCCGGCTCTCCAGAGGGTGACGCATCTCGCCTCCTGCGTACATCGCGATGGTTCGGTCGCTGTGCCGGGCGGGCCGCCCGCTGTCGATCACCGGCGGACGGACATCAGGCGAGGAGGCCGCGCGCGTAGTAGTCGTTCTTGTCCCGTACGCCGGGCAGGGCGAAGAAGTAACCACCGCCCCGAGGGCTGATGTACGGCACCAGAGCCTCCGTCTCCAGCCGGGTCTGCATGGCGATATACGTGTCGAGCTCGCGCTGGAAGCAGACGAACGCGTGCCCCATGTCGAGCTCCGGCACATTGGGACTGCGGTCGTAGTCGTAGCTGCGACGCAGGATGCTGCTGGTCGACGCGGTCTCCGGAGTCTGAGGATTGGCGAGCCGGATATGGGAGTTCAGCGGGGTGATCAGGCCTTGCGGGTCATTGGTGTAGACGGGGTCGAGGAGATCCGACGCGTTCGCGGACACCGCGTACATCGGTGCGCCGCTCGCCTTGCGGCGGCCGAAGATCCGCTCCTGCTGGGCGACGGGCACCTTCTGCCAGGCCTCGACCTGGAAGTGGACGATACGGACGACGTGATAGGTGCCGCCGGCCGCCCAGGCGGGCTCATCGGTGCCCGGCTGGGTCCAGACCACTTGGTTCACCTGGGCGGTGTCATTGAGGTCCGGGTTGGCGATGCCGTCCTTGAAGCCGAACCAGTCGCGCCGGACGCCGTCCGGGCGCGGCGGATTGCGCTGGCCGTCGATACGCCAGCGCAGCTTCATCGCGCCTTTGGTGTGGGTCAGCAGGTCGATCAGCGCGTGCACGGTGTTGTCTCGGTGGTCGGCGCACAACTGGATGAGCAGATCGCCGTTGCTCAGAGCGGGGTCGAGATCATCGTGACGGAAGGGCCGCATGGTGATGAGCTGGACCGGCTTGCGCCCGCTCAGTCCGTAGCGCCCGTCGAAGAGAGAGGCCCCGGCTCCGACCGTCACGGTCAGATGGTTGGCCTGGATCCTGGGCCCGAGGATGCCGCTGTCGGAAGGCGCCGCGTTGGCGGACACGGCCGGTGGCGTTCCTCCCGAGGTGAGGAAGCGGGCTCGCTCGGTCAGCGTGACGAAGAGCTTGGTGAGTTCGGCCCGGTTCGAGACGGTCACGTCACAGGACACGAAGATCGCGTCCTGCTGCGGAGGCGTGGCGATTCCGGCCTGGTGGTGGCCGAAGAACGGGATCGTGTTGGTGCCCGCCCGGCGCGCGCCCGCGGCTTCCGCCCGGGACGCCTCGCCGCCCAGGACGCTGCCGCCGACCGCTCCGGCGACTCCGGCCGCCGTGCCGTGCAGAAAAGACCGGCGGCCGAGGGAGCCCGCCGGACACCCGCCGCCGCTCCACTCTTCGTCCTGGGCCAGGCGTCTTTCCTCAGTCATGGTTTCCCTCTCGGAAGGAGCCCGGTGACCTGTCTGTACGCGCGTGCCGTGGCCCGGCCGCCGGCGGTCGCACCGTTCATGGCCGGCAGCCGCTGGAACGGCGCCCGCCGGCCGGGGGAAAAGTCCCGACAGAGAGAAATATAGGCGCGAGGCGTCATCGCGCCACTCCGGTGAGTGAGTGCCCGGTCGGGTCCGGCGGTCACGCTCTCCCGGCGCCTCGCGGAGTACTGTGAAAGTAATGCGGGCATGCCGCCGTCGGCTGCTCTGCCCGGGGGTCACCTCGACGGCTGACGAGGTCGTCGTCACGGCCTTCTGGGAGGCGTGATCACACATGATCGCGGCTGATGAACCGGCAGTACGGACCCAGACCCACGCATGCGCGGCCTCGGCGGCATTGTCCCGCGCGGCTCGCGCCGGTGAGTCCGTGGAGCGTCGGCCCCGGGCCAGGAGCGTCGTCACGAGGGAAACGGGTGGAGCAACGACGTATGTCCGTGGCAGATGAGTCCTCGCAGACCCCGGTCGGAGCAATCGGCAGAGTCACCGTTCCGATCCCGGCCGACGGGCCCGGTGAGGTCCTGGTGTCCGTACGGGGCGGGTCCGAGGCGTACGCGGCCTGGGCGGACCGCCCGATCGGCAGGAATCTCCGCGTGATCGTCGTCGAATCGATTTCGGCGCGTTCGGTGATCGTGGAGCCGTTTCCCGCCTGAACCACGAGAACCACGTAGTACGACAGGAGTCCGTCATGCTGTTCTGGCATGTTCCCGCGCCCAACGAGGCAATGCTCATATCCGGCTCCAAACGTCAGGCCCAGGACACCCAGTTCCGGATCGTCACCGGACACGGAAGCTTTGTCCTTCCCGTGAAGCAGAAGGCCCGCATGCTGTCCCTGGCTCTGCGGGAGGCGGAGATCGTCGAGGACTGCGTCACACAGCAGGGCATCCGGCTCAGGGTCCGTGCGGTATCCGTGTTCAAGGTCGGCGACGACGCCGTGTCGATCGCCAACGCCGCCCGGCGATTCCTCGCGGAGCAAGAACACATGGAAGAGCTGGTGGGCCGCATCTTCGCCGGTCACCTCCGTTCCATCATCGGCGGTCTGACCGTCGAACAGATCATCCGCGAGCGCGACCGGGTCGCCCAGGAAGTGAAACAGGGCAGCCACAGCGAGATGGAGAAGCTCGGCATCGTCGTGGACGCGCTGCAGATCCAGGAGATCGACGACGCGACCGGCTACATCGACAATCTGGCGGCGCCGCACGCGGCCGCG
This sequence comes from Streptomyces sp. AK02-01A, assembly GCF_033795305.1. Lineage (NCBI taxonomy): Bacteria > Bacillati > Actinomycetota > Actinomycetes > Kitasatosporales > Streptomycetaceae > Streptomyces > Streptomyces sp. AK02-01A. Next base: position 20,217 of record NZ_JARBAE010000027.1, on the reverse strand, counting down.
GTCGCGAGCCAGGCGCGCATCGCGCAGGCCAAGGCGGACCAGGAAGCCGCCGAGCGCGAGCAGCAGGCAGCCGCGCTCAAGGCGGAATACGAGCGGGACACCTCGATCAAGCGGGCCGGCTTCCACGCCGAGACGGAGCAGGTCAACGCGCGCGCCGCGCAGGCGGGACCGCTGGCCGAGGCCAGGGCCTCGCAGGAGACCATCGAGGAGCGGACCGCGCTGGCGCGGCGTCAGGCACTGCTCGCCGCGCAGCGGCTGGAGGCCGAGGTCAGGCGTCCGGCGGACGCCGAGGCGTACCGGCAGCGCACGCTGGCGGAAGCGGCCCGTGACCGGGCGAAGTTCGAGGCGGACGGCGGCGCGTACAAGGAGCGTGCCATCGCCCAGGCACAGGCCGACGCGAACACCGCCCGTGCCGCGTCCCTGAAGGACGGCAACCAGGAACTCATCGCGGCCAACCGCATCGTGGAGAACCTGCCGGCGCTGGCGGAGGCGGCGGCCCGGGGCATGTCCGGTGCGAATCTGACGGTCCTCAACGGCACCGACGGCGTGAACGACGTGGCGGCGGGTCTGGTGGGCCAGGGCATGGCCATACTCGATTCGCTCAAACACGGGACGGGCGCGGCCGGTACGCCCCCGAACGTGAACGGAAAGGCGGCGCTCCGCGTCACCGAGTCCACGTGACCGCACGCCCGCCGGTCCCAGGACAGGGACGCCGCGGCGTCACCGCGCCGACGGCGCTCCGGTCAGTTGCCGCGCGAGGCGATCATCCCGATGGTGATCAGGCTCAGCACCACCCATCCGAACCAGAGCCAGCCGTTGCTGCCGAGCGCCGCCGTGTAGGCCGTCACCAACACCAGCGCACCGACGGTCACCACACCCATGGTCTTCGTGGATCCGGACATGACTGTCCTCCTCCCGGCCGGGGCGGTGAAGGCCGTCGTCGCCCGTGAAGGCCATACTCGCCCGTGACGGCCGGTTCGCGCTACCGGCTCCGGGCCTGGAGCGAGGCGAGATAGTCGTTGTACGCCGCCAGCTCCTTGTCACCGTCCCGGTCGGCCGCCCGGTCCGAGCGCTTCGCCTGCCGCTGCTCCGAGCGGTACCACTGATAGACCAGGGCGATCAGGACCAGCACGGACGGGATCTCACTGAACGCCCAGGCGATGCCGCCGGCCGCGTTCTGGTCCGTCAGGGCGTCGATACCGAGCGAGGCCGGAGGATTCCGGTACGTGTCGACCATCGGCTCGCTCGCCATCATCAGCGCGATGCCGAAGAAGGCGTGGAACGGCATTCCGGCGAAGAGCTCCAGCATCCGCATCACATAGCCGGGCCGGTGCGGTCCCGGGTCGACGCCCATGATCGGCCAGAAGAAGATCAGGCCGACCGCGAGGAAGTGCACCATCATCGCGACATGCCCGGTCTTCGACCCCATGAGGAAGTCGAAGAGCGGCGAGAAGTACAGCCCGTACAGACTCGCGATGAACAGCGGAATGGTGAAGGCGGGATGCGTGACGATCCGTACGTACCGGCTGTGCAGCAGCGCGAGCAGCAGTTCACGCGGGCCCTTGCGGCCACGGCCGGCGACCGGCAGCGCACGCAGGGCCAGCGTTACCGGCGCGCCGAGCAGCAGCAGGATGGGAGAGACCATGCTGATCACCATGTGCTGGACCATGTGCACGCTGAACATGACCATGCCGTAGTCGTTCAGCCCGGTGCACATCACCAGGGCCACGGTCAGCACACCGAGCGTGAACGCGACGGTGCGGCCGGCCGGCCAGCCGTCACCGCGTCTGCGCAGCCGCACCACACCCCAGCCGTAGAGGGCGAGCCCGAGCAGAGAGCCGAACAGGAAGAAGGCGTCCGGAGAGTATTCCAGCGCCCGTCCCAGCGTGAACGGCGGCAGATCCATCGTCATGCCGTGCCCGCTGTGATCCATCCGTGCGCTCCCGGGGACGTCCTGAGGTGTACCGGCATGATTCATGCCGTGTTGTCCGCACCAGACTAGAACCGCCCCCGGACGCTGCCGCGACCGGGGGCGGTTCGCCGGTCGCGGCAGCGTCCGGGGGCCGGAGACCCGTGAGGATCAGAGCACGCACTCCGCCTCGGCGTAACGCTCGGCGGGCACCGTCTTGAGCGTCTCCACGGCCTCGGCCAGCGGAACCATCACGATGTCCGTGCCGCGCAGCGCCGTCAGCATGCCGAACTCGCCGCGGTGCGCCGCCTCGACGGCGTGCCAGCCGAAGCGGGTGGCGAGGACCCGGTCGTACGCCGTCGGAGTGCCGCCGCGCTGGACATGGCCGAGTATCACCGGCCTGGCCTCCTTGCCGAGCCGCTCCTCCAGCTCGACCGAGAGCTGCCGGGCCACGCCCGCGAAGCGCTCGTGGCCGTACATGTCCTTGCCGCCCTCGTCGAAGTCCATCGAGCCCTCGCGCGGCTTGGCGCCCTCCGCCACCACCACGATCGCGAACCGCTTGCCGGCGGAGAAGCGCTTGCCGACCAGCGTCGCCAGCTCACCGATGTCGAAGGGCCGCTCCGGCACGACGATGGCGTGGGCGCCGGCGGCCATGCCGGAGTGCAGCGCGATCCAGCCGGTGTGCCGGCCCATGACCTCGACGATCAGCACCCGCTGATGGGACTCGGCGGTCGTCTTCAGCCGGTCGAGCGCGTCGGTCGCGACACCGACGGCCGTGTCGAATCCGAACGTCACGTCGGTCGACGGGATGTCGTTGTCGATGGTCTTCGGTACGCCGACGATCGGCAGGCCGGCCTCGGAGAGGAGATGAGCGGCCTTGAGCGTGCCCTCGCCGCCGATCGGGATGATCGCGTCAAGACCCAGATCGGCCACATGACCTCTGGCACGCTCCACGCCGTCCCGCAGATGCGCGGGCTGCACCCGGGACGAGCCGAGAATGGTGCCGCCGCGGGCGAGGATGCCGGCGACCGCGTCCAGGTCGAGCTTGCGGTAGTCGCACTCCAGGAGGCCCTTCCAGCCGTCGTGGAAGCCGATCACCTCGTCGCCGTGGTCGACGACGGCGCGGTGTACGACGGACCTGATCACGGCGTTGAGGCCGGGGCAGTCGCCGCCTGAGGTGAGCACACCAATTCGCATTGCCCGGAATACCTTTGCAAAGTGGGCCGACGGCCGGACACCGTCGTCCGGCCAGATCGCCGCCACCCTACCGGCGTGTGGCGGCGGGACCGAACCCGGCGTCCGACTGCTGGACACGCCCCGGAGGGCGTCAGGCGGGCTGGACCGCCGCGGCGACCCGCTCGGCGCGCAGCGCCTCGTACCAGCGGTCGTCCGTCGGCGGCAGCGCGTTCACATCGAGGGCCAGCTTCAGCAGCAGGTCCGCGATCTGTGGATTGCGGGCCATCACCGGGCCGTGCATGTACGTACCGAAGACGGTGTCGTTGTACGCGCCCTCCGTGCCGTCGCCCGTGCCGTTGCCGCGGCCCAGCTTGACCTTGGCGAACGGCCGCGCCGTCGGGCCGAGATGAGTGATGCCCTGGTGGTTCTCGAAGCCGGTGAGCTGCGGCAGGTTCAGCCGCGGGTCGATGTCGGCCAGTACGTCACCGACGCACCGCTCGCCCTCGCCGCGCGTGGAGACCACATCGAGCAGTCCGAGGCCCGCCTCGCGCTCGCCCAGGTCATTGATGAACTCGTGGCCGAGGATCTGGTATCCGGCGCAGACCGAGAACACGATCGCGCCGTTGGAGACGGCCCGGCTGAGCCCGCCGTCACGGCGCAGCCGCTCCGCGGCCAGCCGCTGCGGCCGGTCCTCGCCGCCGCCGATCAGATAGATGTCGCCGGAGGTCGGCACCGGCTGGTCGCTGCGCACATCCACCCGGGTGACGTTCAGGCCGCGCTGCCGGGCCCGGCGCTCCACCACCAGAGCGTTGCCCTGGTCTCCGTAAGTGCTCAGCAGGTCCGGATAGATCCACACCAGACGCAGACCGTTGTCGCTCATGCTCGCTCGTCTTTCAGAGGTGTTCGTCATGGGTCCGTGCGCTCTCAGTTGCCCACGCGACGGCGCAGGTCCTGGAATGACGTGTAGTTGGCGATCGCCTCGATCCGTCCGGGCGGCGCCATCTGAACCGCTTCGTCGGGCGTCTCGCAGACCCGGAAGTCCAGCCCGGCGACTTCGAGACGCACGGCGAGGTCCAGCTTGCGGTCGCCGATGACGAAGATCGGATGGCCGGCCAGCCGGGTGTAGTCGACGTCCCACAGCCATGAGGTGTCCGTGCCGTCCGCGCCTCGGGCGTTGACCGCGAGGATGACCGGGGTCGGCGGCGGATCGATGAGCGAGAACGTCTCCAGCCAGCCCGCCGGGTTCTTGGCGAGCAGCAGCCGCAGATCACGGCCGAGGAAGGACACCACGTCGTACCGGCCGGCCACGGCCTGCACCTGGTACATCCGCTCCAGCGCCACCTGCGGTGGCACCCCGAAGGTCGCCGCGACGGCGGCGGAGGTGGCCGCGTTCGCCTTGTTGGCGCGGCCGGGAAGCTGGAGATGGATCGGCCAGGCCGAGCCGTGCGGGTCGAGGACATGGTCGCCGTGCAGGGCCCAGCTCGGTGCGGGTCTGCGGAAGCCGCACTCGCCGCAGAACCAGTCGTCGCCGGGGCGCTGCATCACACCGCCGCAGGAGGGGCAGGACCAGGCGTCGTCCTTCCACTCCTGGCCCGCCGCCACCCAGACCACATTGGGCGAGGAGGAGGCGGCCCAGACGATCAGCGGGTCGTCGGCGTTGGCGATGACGACGGCCTTCGTGCCGGCCAGACCCTCGCGCCACTTCTCCGCGAGCATGCGGGTCTCCGCGGCGCGGTCGAGCTGGTCGCGGGAGAGATTGAGGAGCGCGATCGCCTTGGGTGTCGTGTCGCGTGCCACACCGGCGAGGTACTTCTCGTCCACCTCGATGACGCCGTACTTGGCGTCGGAACCGCCCGCGAGGGCCGAGGTGATGCCGGCCGGCATATTGGCGCCGAGAGCGTTGGACACCACGGGGCCGGCGGCCCGCAGGGCCTCGGCGATCAGCCGCGTCGTGGTCGTTTTGCCGTTTGTCGCCGAGACCAGGATGACGTCAAGATGCTGCGCCAGCCGCCCCAGCAGATCGGGGTCGAGTCTGAGCGCCACCTTGCCGCCGATCACCGATCCGCTGCCGCGCCCGGCGGCGCGGGACACCGCCGCCGCGGCCTTGCCCGCCGTCACGGCCAGCTTCGCTCGCGGCGACAGCGGCTCCGTGTTGCCTGACATCGTCCTTGGTCCTCCTCGCATCGGTCCGGGGTCAGCCTATCGAGATCCGGCCAGCGGCCCGAACCGCGGCACCGGGCAGAAGGCGGAGGTCACCTCGGACCGTACCCTGACCGTCATGCGAAACCGTCCGATCCCCGGCAGTACCGGGCGAGTACGAGCCATGAGAATGCTTGGTGATCCGGTGCTCCACGCCCCGGCCGAGCCCGTCACGGACTTCGGTCCCGAGCTCGCCGCACTGGTCGAAGATCTGTTCGCGACCATGTACGCCAATCGGGGTGTGGGTCTCGCCGCGAACCAGATCGGCGTGCCGCTGCGGGTCTTCGTATACGACTGTCCCGACGACGAGGACGTCCGTCATCTCGGACACCTCGTCAACGCGCGGCTGACCGAGGCGGACGGCATCACGCTGCGTGGCCCCGAGGGCTGTCTCTCGCTGCCGGGCATCGAGGCCGGGACCGAGCGGTTCGACCGTGCCGCGGTGGAGGGCCTCACGGCGGACGGAGAGCCGGTACGGGTCGACGGCTCGGGCTTCTTCGCGCGCTGCCTCCAGCACGAGTGCGACCACCTGGAGGGCCTGGTCTATCCCGACCGACTGACCGGATGGCGCCGGTCCAGAGCGCTGCGGGCCGCGCGCCGGGCGCCCTGGTCCGCGGCCGTGCCGTAGACCGGACCGGGACCGCCGGTGCGCGGGCCGTCCCGGCCCCTGGCGCGGCGGCGGGCCGTTCAGAATCCCGGCCCGCCGGCCCGGTCGCTGACTCCGGCCAGCCGGCCCCACAGCAGATCCGCCAGGCTGCGCACCAACTGCTCACGTGGGCAGGGACGTTCACCGAGCCACCAGTCACCGGCGGCGTGCATCATGCCGACAATGCCGTGGCCCCAGACCCGGGCGAGCTGCTCACTGCCCGGGCCGAGGTCGACCCGCTCCTCGATGACTTTGGCGAGTTCCTCTCCGAGACGGCGCAGCAGCGGGGCCGAATGGCGGCCCACATCGAAGCCCTGTTCAGGCAGTTGGGTGTCTTCGGCCGGATGCATCAGAAACCGGTAGACCTGTGGGCTCGCCTCGATCGCGGCGAGATAGGTGTCGAGCGTCGCCTCGACCCGCTCGCGCCGCTCGGCCGGCGCGTCGAGCGCGGCCCGCAGCGCGTCGAGCAGCGCGTCGGTGTGGCGCTTGGCGAGCGCCCGGTACAGCCCGCCCTTGTCGCCGAAGTGACGGTAGAGAATCGGCTTGGTGATGCCCGCCTCGGCGGCGATGGCGTTCATGGAGGCGTGCGGGCCGTCCCGCAGGACCACCCGGTCCGCGGCTTCCAGGAGCTGGCGCCGCCGCTGCCGCGCCGATCTCTGCTGCTCGGCCTGCTGTGTCGTCTCCATGGAGTGTCTCCCCGCCCGTGCGATTGCGTGACGCCTGGGCAACGTAACACCCTGCCCGCTGCCAATGCTGATCAGCCCGTGGCCGGTTGACATCTCCTACTTGCGAGTAACAGACTGCCGTTACCGTAAGTAACACATGTATGTGACGTAGTGCTGGAGGGGAACATGACCGAGTTCACGCTCGATCTCAACGACGACCAGAAGCAGATCCGTGACTGGCTCCACGGTTTTGCCGCCGACGTCATCCGCCCGGCCGCCGCCGAATGGGACGAGCGCGAGGAGACCCCGTGGCCGGTCATCCAGGAGGCCGCGAAGGTCGGCATCTACTCCCTCGACTTCTACGCCCAGCAGTTCTTCGACCCGACGGGCCTCGGAATCCCGATGGCGATGGAGGAACTGTTCTGGGGTGACGCGGGCATCGCCCTGTCGATCGTCGGTACGGGCCTCGCGGCCGTCGGCGTCCTCGCCAACGGCACCGACGAGCAGATCGGCACCTGGATACCGCAGATGTACGGCGACGACGACAATGTGCTGGTCGCGGCCTTCTGCTCCTCCGAACCCGACGCGGGCTCCGACGTGGCGGCCATGCGTACCCGCGCGGTGTACGACGAGGCGAAGGACGAGTGGGTGCTCAACGGCACCAAGACCTGGGCGACCAACGGCGGTATCGCCAATGTCCATGTCGTGGTCGCCGTCGTCGACGCCGCGCTGGGCTCGAAGGGCCACGCCTCCTTCATCGTCCCGCCGTCCACTCCCGGTCTCGCGCAGGGCCAGAAGTTCAAGAAGCACGGCATCCGCGCCTCGCACACGGCCGAGGTCGTCCTGGAGGACGTCCGTGTTCCCGGCCACTGCCTGCTCGGCGGCAAGGAGAAGCTCGACGAACGCCTCGCCCGCGCCCGCGAGCGCGCGGCGGCTCCCGGCGGCGAGCGAGTGAAGAACGCGGCCATGGCCACCTTCGAGGCGTCCCGGCCGGCGGTCGGCGCGATGGCGGTCGGCACCGCCCGCGCGGCGTACGAGGTCGCGCTCGACTACGCCAGGACCCGTAGCCAGTTCGGCCGGCCGATCATCGACAACCAGGGCATCGCCTTCCAGCTCGCCGACATGCGTACGCGGATCGACGCGGCCCGGCTGCTGGTGTGGCGGGCCTCCTGGATGGCGGCGACGGGCAAGCCGTTCACCTCGGCGGAGGGCTCCATGTCCAAGCTGTACGCCAGTGAGACCGCGAAGAAGGTCACCGCTCAGGCGGTGCAGATACTCGGCGGCAACGGCTTCACCCGTGAATACCCGGTCGAACGCATGCACAGGGATGCCGCGATCTACACGATCTTCGAGGGCACCAGCGAGATCCAGCGGCTGGTGATCGCCCGCACCCTGTCGGGCATGCCCATTCGATAGCGGCACTCGGCGGCGCGGCACTGACAGAGACTCAGACGTTCGACGGGTGACCCGGGCCCGGCCACGAAAATCGACGCGCCCGCCCTGTCGAGGGGCGGGCGCGCTCCGTACCGGTCCTGGCGCTTCCCGGTCAGCCGGGAAGCTGTGCCTCGATCGCCGCGACGACCTCGGGCGCCTCCGGCTCCGTACGCGGCCGGATCCGGGCGACCACCTCGCCTTCCGGGGAGAGCAGGAACTTCTCGAAGTTCCACTCCACGTCACCGGCCGTGCCTCCGGCGTCGGCGGTCTTGACGAGCTCCGTGTACAGCGGATGCCGGCTCTCCCCGTTCACATCCGTCTTCTCCAGCAGCGGGAAGCTGACGCCGTAGGTCGCCGAGCAGAATGTCTGGATCTCTTCCGCGCTGCCGGGCTCCTGGCCCGCGAACTGATTGCAGGGCACGCCGAGAACGGTGAAGCCCCGGTCGCCGTACTTCTGCTGAAGCCGCTCCAGAGCGGCGTACTGCGGAGTGAGGCCGCACTTGGACGCGACGTTGACCAGTAGCACGGCCTTGCCCCGGTACGCGGCCAGGGAGGCGGGCTCACCGGTGAGGGTGCGCAGCGGAATGTCGTACAGGCTCATCAAGGTCTCCTCGGTGACGACGCTCTCAGGCCCATTGTGGACCCGTGGGCCCGGCCGGCCGACAGGTGGTCGGAGGTCCTATGTCCGGTCGCCGTGCCGCCGGAAGAGTCCCTCCTGCACCACCGAGACCAGCAGCCGGCCCTCCCGGTCGTAGATCCGGCCACGCGCCAGACCACGGCCGCCGGTCGCGATCGGCGACTCCTGGTCGTACAGGAACCACTCGTCCGTACGGAACGGGCGGTGGAACCACATGGCGTGGTCGAGCGACGCCATGTCGAAGCCCCGCGGTCCCCACAGCGGTTCGACCGGGATACGGACCGCGTCCAGCAGCGTCATGTCGCTCGCGTACGTCAGCGCGCAGGTGTGCACCAGCGGATCGTCGCCCAGCGGGCCCACCGCGCGCATCCACACCGCGCTGCGCGCGTCCGCGTCCTTGATCTCCTCCTGGGTCCAGCGCAGCCGGTCCACGTATCTGATGTCGAAGGGCTGGCGTCTGGCCATTCGCTCCAGGGACTGCGGCAGCAGACCGAGATGCTCACGTACCTCGTCGGCGACCGTGGGCAGCGTCTCGGGGTCCGGGAAGTCGAGCCGCGGCGGGAGCTGGTGTTCTATGCCGCCGCCCTCCGGACGGTGGAAGGAGGCCGTCAGATTGAAGATCGTGCGGCCCTGCTGGACGGCGCTGACCCGGCGAGTGGTGAACGACCGTCCGTCCCTGACCCGCTCCACCTGATAGACGATCGGGACACCCGGCCGTCCTGGCCGCAGGAAGTACGCGTGCAGCGAGTTGACCGGGCGGTCGCCGTCGGTGGTGCGGCCGGCCGCGACCAGGGCCTGGCCCGCCACCTGACCGCCGAAGACCCGTTGCAGTGACTCGTCGGGACTGCGGCCGCGGAAGATGTCGACCTCGATCCGCTCCAGGTCGAGCAGATCGACCAGCCGCTCGGCGGGGTTGGTCATGGTTCGGTGTCCTCCTGTCTCGGAACGTCCTGGCGGATGTCAGAGCTGGCCGACGGCCGTGACCCGCACGACGGCGCGGCCCTCCTCGTCGGAGGCCGCGAGATCGACCTCCGCGCCGATGCCCCAGTCGTGGTCGCCATGAGGATCGGCGAAGGTCTGCCGGACCCGCCACAGGCCGTGCTCCGGGTCCTCCTCGATGGCGAGCAGCTTCGGGCCACGGGCATCGGGACCGGTGCCCAGGTCCTCGTACTCGTCCCAGTACGCGTCCATCGCCTCGCCCCAGGCGTCCGCGTCCCAGCCCGACTCGGCGTCCATCTCGCCCAGTTCGCCGACCTTGTCCAGTGCGGCCAGCTCGACCCGGCGGAACATCGCGTTGCGGACCAGCACCCGGAAGGCGCGGGCATTGGCCGTGACCGGCCTGACCTGGTCGGCCTTCTCCTGAGCCTGCTCGGCGGTCTCCACCTCCGGATTGGCGAGCTGCTCCCACTCGTCGAGCAGACTGGAGTCGACCTGACGGACCATCTCACCGAGCCAGGCGGTGAGATCCTCCAGGTCCTCGGATTTGAGGTCGTCCGGAATGGTGTGTTCCAGCGCCTTGTAGGCGCCCGCCAGATAGCGCAGCACAATGCCCTCGGTACGAGCCAGCTCGTAGAAGGACGTGAACTCGGTGAAGGACAGCGCCCGTTCGTACATGTCGCGGATCACCGACTTGGGAGAGACCGGATGGTCACCGACCCATGGATGGCTGGTGCGGTACGTGTTGTAGGCGTGCACCAGCAGCTCTTCGAGAGGCTTCGGATACGAGACGTCCTGGAGCCGCTCCATCCGCTCCTCGTACTCGACACCGTCCGCCTTCATCGCCGCGACGGCCTCGCCGCGCGCCTTGTTCTGCTGCGCGGCGAGAATCTGCCGTGGATCGTCCAGTGTGGATTCCACGACCGAGACCATGTCCAGCGCGTACGACGGCGATTCGGGGTCCAGCAGCTCGAAGGAGGCCAGGGCGAAGGTGGACAGCGGCTGGTTCAGCGCGAAGTCCTGCTGGAGATCGACGGTGAGCCGGACGATACGGCCCTCCGCGTCAGGGGTCTCCAGGCGCTCCACCACTCCGCCGTCCAGCAGCGAACGGTAGATCGCGATGGCCCGCCGGATGTGCCGTAGCTGCTGCCTGCGCGGCTCGTGATTGTCCTCCAGCAGATGGCGCATCGCCTCGAAGGCGTTGCCCGGCCGCGCGATGACCGACAGCAGCATGGTGTGGGTGACCCGGAAGCGGGAGGTCAGCGGCTCGGGATCGGAGGCGATGAGCTTCTCGAAGGTCGTGTCCGACCAGGCGACAAAACCTTCGGGCGCCTTCTTGCGCACCACCTTGCGGCGCTTCTTGGGATCGTCGCCGGCCTTCGCGAGCGCCTTCTCGTTCTCGACGACATGTTCCGGCGCCTGTGCGACGACCAGACCGGCCGTGTCGAATCCGGCACGTCCCGCGCGGCCCGCGATCTGGTGGAACTCCCGCGCGCGCAGGGTGCGTACCCGGTTGCCGTCGTACTTGGTGAGCGCGGTGAACAGCACGGTACGGATAGGCACGTTGACGCCGACGCCGAGTGTGTCCGTGCCGCAGATGACCTTCAGCAGACCGGCCTGTGCGAGCTTCTCCACCAGCCGGCGGTACTTGGGCAGCATGCCCGCGTGATGCACACCGATACCGTGCCGTACATAACGGGAGAGATTGCGGCCGAACTTGGTGGTGAAACGGAAGCTGCCGATCAGATCGGCGATCCGGTCCTTCTCCTCGCGCGTGCACATGTTGATGCTCATCAGGGACTGCGCCCGCTCGACGGCCGCGGCCTGAGTGAAGTGCACGATGTAGACCGGCGCCTGTTTCGTCTCCAGCAACTCGGTCAGCGTCTCGGTGATCGGCGTGAGGCGGTACTCGTACGACAGCGGGACAGGACGCGTCGCGGACCGTACGACGGACGTCGGCCGGCCCGTGCGGCGGGTCAGGTCCTCTTCGAAGCGGGAGACATCACCGAGGGTCGCCGACATCAGCACGAACTGGGCCTGCGGCAGCTCCAGGATGGGGATCTGCCAGGCCCAGCCGCGGTCCGGCTCCGCGTAGAAATGGAACTCGTCCATCACGACCTGGCCGATATCGGCGTACTTGCCGTCACGCAGCGCGATGGACGCCAGCACCTCCGCGGTGCAGCAGATCACCGGTGCGTCGGCGTTGACGGAGGCGTCGCCGGTCAGCATGCCGACGTTCTCCGTGCCGAAGAGCTTGCACAGGTCGAAGAACTTCTCCGAGACCAGTGCCTTGATCGGAGCGGTGTAGAAGGTGACCTTGTCCTGTGCCAGCGCCGTAAAGTGCGCACCCGCCGCGACCAGGCTCTTTCCCGAGCCGGTGGGCGTGGACAGAATCACATTGGCCCCGGAGACCACCTCGATCAGCGCCTCCTCCTGAGCCGGATAGAGCGTGATGCCCTGGCCCTCGGTCCAGGAGGAGAAAGCCTCGAAGAGGGCATCGGGGTCGGCGTCCGGCGGCAGCTGATCGATAAGGGTCACGCCCCCATCTTGCCTGTCTTCCCCATGGATCCGGGAACCGGACGACCGGCCGAAGATCACGGACGATACGCTGCCTCGTCAACTGGGCTTCACCACAACTGCAATGGGGCGGGTACGACCATGATGGGACCGGCACACTCTCTGTCTGGGGCAGCGGCCTGGCTGGGGGTGGGCGCCGCGGCGGCCGCCGCCGACCACGCCATGCCATGGCCGGTCCTGGTCGTCGGGGCCCTGATCTGTGCGGGCGCCGCACTCGCTCCCGACCTCGATCACAAGGCGGCGACGATCTCGCGGGCGTTCGGCCCGGTGTCGAAGCGGATGTGCGAGATCGTCGACAAACTGTCGTACGCCGTCTACAAGGCGACCAGAAAGCCCGGCGACCCACGCCGGAGCGGCGGCCACCGCACACTGACGCACACCTGGCTCTGGGCGGTCGCGGTCGGCGGCGGCGCGTCGCTGCTGGCGATCACCGGCGGGCGCTGGGCGGTGCTCGGCATTCTCTTCGTGCATCTCGTGCTCGCGGTGGAGGGACTGCTGTGGCGGGCCGCGCGAGTCTCCAGCGATGTTCTTGTCTGGCTGCTCGGAGCGACCAGCGCCTGGATCCTGGCCGGCGTCCTGGACGAGCCGGGCAACGGCGCGGCCTGGCTGTTCACCGGCCCCGGCCAGGAGTACCTCTGGCTGGGCCTGCCGATCGTCCTGGGCGCTCTGGTCCATGACATCGGCGACGCCCTGACCGTCTCCGGCTGCCCGATCCTGTGGCCCATACCGCTGGGCCGCAAGCGCTGGTACCCGCTCGGCCCGCCGAAGGCGATGCGCTTCCGGGCCGGTGCCTGGGTGGAGCTGAAGGTGCTGATGCCGGCGTTCATGCTGCTCGGCGGAGTGGGCGGAGCGGCCGCTCTCGGCTTCATCTGAACGCGGCGCCGCGCCGCCTGACGGGCCGGGGCCGGTGACGGTTTCCGCGTCACCGGCCCCGGCCCCCATGAGCCCGGACGAGACCCCCGTACCCGTCCGGGCTCTGTCCGTGCCCCGTCGTGCTCAGTCGTGCTCAGTCGTGCCAGGACCGCCACAGCGCCGCGTACGCGCCGTCCGCCGCCACCAGTTCGTCGTGGCTGCCCAGCTCGCTGATCCTGCCGTCCTCGACCACCGCGATCACATCCGCGTCATGCGCGGTGTGCAGCCGGTGCGCGATCGCCACCACCGTACGGCCGTCCAGCACCCGGGCCAGCGAGCGCTCCAGATGCCGGGCCGCGCGCGGGTCCAGCAGGGAGGTCGCCTCGTCCAGCACCAGGGTGTGCGGATCCGCGAGAACCAGCCGGGCCAGCGCGATCTGCTGAGCCTGCGCCGGAGTCAGCGCCGCACCGCCGGAGCCGACCTCGGTGTCCAGCCCCTTGTCCATGGCCCGCGCCCAGCCTTCCGCGTCGACGGCGCCCAGCGCCGCCCACAGCTCGGCGTCCGCCGCGCCCGCGCGGGCCAGCAGCAGATTGTCACGCAGCGAGCCCACGAACACATGGTGCTCCTGATTGACCAGAGCGACATGCTCCCGCACTCGCTCCGCCGGCATCCGGGACAGCTCCGCGCGGCCGAGAGTGACATGGCCCTGTCGCGGGCCGTAGATGCCCGCGAGCAGCCGGCCCAGTGTCGACTTTCCGGCACCCGAAGGACCGACCAGCGCGAGCCGGGTACCGGGACTCACGTCCAGCGTCACCCGGTGCAGCACGTCGACGCCCTCGCGATAGCCGAAACGCACCCGGTCCGCGCTGACGTCCCGGCCGTCCGGGACGACCGACTCGTCGCCCGCGGCGGGCTCGATGTCCCGTACTCCGACCAGCCGCGCGATGGACACCTGGGCCACCTGGAGCTCGTCGTACCAGCGCAGGATGAGACCGACCGGATCCACCAGCATCTGGGCGAACAGCGCGCCCGTGGTGAGCTGACCGACCGTGATCCAGCCCTGGAGGGCGAAGGAGCCGCCCATCACCAGCACGGCCAGGAAGATCGTCGTATGGGTGAGGTTGACGGTCGGGAACAACACCGAACGGAGCCACAGCGTGTACCGCTCCCACGCGGTCCACTCCTTGACACGCTGCTCCGACAGCGCGACCCGGCGCCCGCCGAGACGGTGCGCCTCCACGGTCCGTCCGGCGTCGACCGTCTCGGCGAGCATGGCCGCGACCGCCGCGTATCCGGCGGCCTCCGAGCGGTACGCCGACGACGCCCGCTTGAAGTACCAGCGGCATCCGATGATCAGGACCGGCAGCGCCAGCAGCACCGCGAGCGCCAGCGGCGGCGCGGTGACGGTCAGCGCGCCGAGCAGCAACAGCGCCCATACGAGGCCGATCGCGAGCTGTGGTACCGCCTCGCGCATGGCGTTCGCCAGCCGGTCGATGTCGGTGGTGATCCGGGACAGCAGATCGCCGGTGCCGGCCCGCTCCAGCACGCCGGGCGGCAGCCCGACGGCCCTGACGAGGAAGTCCTCGCGCAGATCCGCGAGCATCTCCTCGCCGAGCATCGCACCGCGCAGCCGTACCAGCCGTGTGAACACCGTCTGGATGACGAGCGCGACCGCGAACACCGCGGCGATGCGTTCCAGATGCAGCTCGCGCGCTCCGTCGGAGAGGTCCTCGACGATGCCGCCGAGCAGATACGGGCCGGCCATCGAGGCGACGACCGAGACGGCGTTGACGGTGACGAGCAGCGCGAACGCCTTGCGGTGCCGGCGCAGCAGTCCGCCCACATAGGCCCGTACGGTCGCGGGAGTACCGACGGGCAGGGTCGTGGCCGACACCGGAGCCGCCGGGTCGTAGGCCGGTGGCGCGACGCCGATCATGCTGATTCCTCGATCTCTTCCCGTGCCCGCACCGCGGCCGGCGCCATCAATTCCTCTTGTCTCACCGTCTGTTCCGGCTCGGTCTCACGTGTCACGACCGCCCGGTAGCCGGCGTCGCTCCGCACCAGCTCACGGTGCGAACCGACCGCCGAGACCTGGCCCTCGTGCACGAACACCACGCGGTCCGCGCGGTCCAGCAGCAGCGGCGAGGAGGCGAACACCACCGTCGTACGTCCGGTCCGCAGCGCCTTCACGCTCTCCGCGATCCGGGCCTCCGTGTGCGAGTCGACGGCGGACGTCGGCTCGTCGAGGACCAGCACCTCCGGGTCGGTGACCAGCGAACGGGCCAGCGCCAGCCGCTGCCGCTGTCCGCCGGACAGCGAGCGGCCGCGTTCCGTGATCCGGGACCGCATCGGGTCACCGGTGCCGTCCACCGACGCCTGCGCGAGCGCGTCGAGGACATCCCCGCACTGGGCGGCGGCCAGCGCCTTCGGCGCGTCGACCGCGCCGGAGGCCGGCACATCCAGCAGCTCCGCCAGCGTGCCCGACAGCAGCACCGGGTCCTTGTCCTGGACGAGCACGCTCGCGCGGGCCGCGTCCAGTGGCAGATCGTCCAGCGCGACCCCGCCGAGCAGCACGGACGGAGACTTCTCCTCCTCGGCCGCATGGCCTCCCAGACGCTCGGCGAGCCGTCCCGCCGCGTCCGGATCGCCGCACACCACGGCGGTCAGCAGGCCGGACGGCGCGAGCAGTCCGGTGGCGGGGTCGTACAGATCCCCGGTCGGCCGGGCGTCGTCGAGGCCGCCGCGCTCGCTCTCGTACGAGGTCCGCTCCAGCGACAGCACCCGGGCGGCGCGCTTGGCCGACGGCCGTGAGAAGGAGTACGCCATGGCGATCTCCTCGAAGTGCCGCAGCGGGAAGAGCAGCAGGGTCACCGCGCTGTACACGGTCACCAGCCCGCCGACCTCGATACGTCCGTCCAGGGCCAGAGTGGCGCCGTACCAGACGACCGTGATCAGCAGGACGCCCGGCAGCAGGACCTGGATCGCGGAGATCAGCGACCACATCCGGGCGCTGCGGACGGCGGCCTCGCGTACCTCCTGCGAGGCGGCGCGGTAGCGGCCGAGGAACAGCTCCTCGCCGCCGATGCCGCGCAGGACCCGCAGTCCGGCGACGGTGTCGGAGGCGAGTTCGGTGGCCTTGCCGGCCTTCTCGCGCTGGATGTCGGCCCGCTGGGTGGCGCGCGGGAGCAGCGGCAGTACGGCGAGCGCGAGCACCGGCACACCAAGAGCGACCAGCCGCCCGAGCTCGGGCAGATAGATGACCAGGCCGACGCAGATCATCACGATGGCGATGGCGGCGGCGAGGAAACGCGAGAGCGCCTCCACGAACCAGCCGATCTTCTCGACGTCGCCGGTGGAGACGGCGACGACCTCGCCGGCGGCCACCCGGCGGGTCAGCGCCGAGCCCAGCTCGGCGGTCTTGCGGGCCAGCAGTTGCTGGACACGCGCGGCGGCGGTGATCCAGTTGGTGACGGCGGAGCGGTGCAGCATGGTGTCGCCTACGGAGATGGCGGCGCCGAACAGCGCGATGAGGCCGCCGGAGAGCGCGAGCCGGCCGCCGGAGCGGTCGACGACCGCCTGGACGGCGAGCCCGGCGCCCACCGAGAGTCCCGCGATGCCGGTGAAGTGCAGCAGGCCCCAGGCGAGTGCCTTGAGCTGGCCGCCGAGCTGGTTGCGTCCGAGCCACAGCAGGAACCGTGGGCCTGACCGAGCGTCGGGGATCCCTGGATCGGGATAGGGAAGGTCGCGAATCTGCATGATGTCCCATGACTCGTGGAGTGGCCCAAACCGTGCAAGGTTCACCTTCACGGACCGCCAGGGGCAATCGATTTTCTCCGCGAGGATCCAGATCGAGCCAGCCGGAATGATCCGGACGGCAGAGAGGATTCACACGGTGCGCGGCGCGTGCGCCTCGCGTACGGCCTCACTCCGGACCTCACCTCGCCGACCGTGGAGCGGGCGCCGGACCGCTCGGTGCCGGTGGATGATCAGTCGCCGGGGAGAGCCGCGCGCGCCGGCCCCGGCGGCGGCGTGGCACGTCCCTCGGCACCGCTGTCGCCGTCGGCGTCCTCGTGGCCGGCCCGGTCCTCTCGCTCCTCCTGGCCTTCTCGCTCCTCTTGGCGCCGGCCCGGTGCGCAGTGGCGTTCATGACCTCCGTCGACCAGAGTCGAAAGTAGTCCGCCCAGCACCTCGCGCTGTTCCGTGGTCAAGGGAGCCAGGATGTCCTCAGCGGCTGACCTGCGCGCACCGCGCAGCGCTCGCAGAGTCGCCCGGCCGGTGTCGGTGAGTTCGATCCGCACGACCCTGCGATTGGTGGGATCGGGGACGCGCCGCACCGCGCCGCTTCCCTCCAGCCCGTCGACCAGGCTGGTCACGGCGCGGGGCACCACTTCGAGACGCTCCGCCAGATCGGCCATGCGCGGCGGCCGGTCGTAGAACGCGACGGTACGCAGCAGCCGGGCCTGCGCCGGGGTGATGCCGATCGGCTCCATCTGCCGCTTCTGGATGCGGTGGAGCCTGCGGGTCAGCCTGAGCAGTTGCTCCGCCAGCAGACCGTCGGCGTCGGGGGTGTCCATGCCGGAATAATATCAGGACAAGGGTCATTGTGAACATAGGTAACAATGGGCTAGGCTCTCTGAGGTCTCCGGGGTGTCAGCCCTTCCGCACCTCAGCCCAGGGCACTCGTCCGCCGCCTCCGCCGAATGCGTTCTCTCCGCCGAGTTCATCGCTCAGTCGAGTCCATCGCATCCGTCGAACCCGTTGACGGTGCCGAATCCGTCGAACCTCTCGAACCTCTCGAAGGAGCCCATGAAACGCGAACCATCCACCTGGACACCGTCGCCCCGGCCGGACGGTCCGGGGCAACCGGAGCCGCCCGCCCAGTTGCGGCGCATCTTCGGTCTCTTCCGCCCTTACCGCGGCCGGCTCGCCGTCGTCGGACTGCTCGTGGGCGCTTCGTCGCTGGTCTCGGTCGCCTCGCCGTTCATGCTGCGCGAGGTCCTCGACACCGCGATACCGCAGGGCCGTACCGGACTGCTCAGTCTGCTCGCCCTCGGCATGATCCTCACCGCGGTCGTCAACAGTGTCTTCGGCGTACTGCAGACACTGATCTCGACGACAGTCGGCCAGCGGGTCATGCACGATCTGCGCACCGGCGTATACACCCAGCTCCAGCGCATGCCGCTCGCCTTCTTCACCCGTACCAGGACGGGAGAGGTCCAGTCCCGCATAGCCAACGACATCGGCGGCATGCAGGCGACCGTGACCTCCACCGCGACCTCCCTGGTCTCCAACTTCACGGCCGTCGTCGCCTCGGTCGTCGCGATGCTCGCGCTGGACTGGCGGCTCACCGCCGTCTCGATGATCCTGCTTCCGCTGTTCGTCTGGATCAGCCGCAGGGTCGGCCGGGAGCGTAAGAAGATCACCACGGACCGGCAGCGGCAGATGGCCACGATGGCCGCCACCGTCACGGAATCGCTCTCGGTGAGCGGCATCCTCCTCGGCCGCACGATGGGACGGGCCGACTCACTCACCACATCCTTCTCGAACGAGTCCGAGCGGCTCGTCGACCTGGAGGTGCGCTCCAACATGGCGGGGCGGTGGCGGATGTCGACGATCGGGATCGTCATGGCCGCCATGCCCGCCGTCATCTACTGGGCCGCGGGCATCGCGCTGCACGCCAGTGGCAGCGCTGTCTCCATCGGTACGCTCGTCGCGTTCGTCTCGCTCCAGCAGGGCCTCTTCCGGCCCGCCGTGAGCCTGCTCTCCACCGGAGTGCAGATGCAGACCTCGCTCGCGCTCTTCCAGCGCATCTTCGAGTACCTCGATCTTCCCGTCACGATCACCGAGTCCCGGCGGCCGGTCAAGCTCGGCAAGGTCCGCGGTGAAGTGCGGTTCGAAGGTGTCGACTTCAGCTACGACGACAAGGACGCGCAGACGCTCAAGGGCATCGATCTGACCGTCCCGGCAGGCGGCAGCCTCGCCGTCGTGGGGCCCACCGGCTCCGGCAAGTCGACCCTCAGCTATCTCGTGCCCCGGCTGTACGACGTGACCGGCGGCCGGGTCCTGCTCGACGGCGTCGACGTGCGGGAGCTGGAGTTCGACACCCTCGCCCGCGCCGTCGGTGTCGTGTCGCAGGAGACCTATCTCTTCCATGCGTCCGTGGCGGAGAATCTGCGCTTCGCCAAGCCGGAAGCCACCGACGAGGAGATCCGGACGGCGGCCCGCGCCGCCCAGATCCACGACCACATAGCCTCACTTCCCGACGGCTACGACACGCTGGTCGGCGAGCGCGGATACCGGTTCTCCGGAGGCGAGAAGCAGCGGCTGGCCATCGCCAGGACCATCCTGCGTGACCCGCCCGTCCTGATCCTCGACGAGGCGACCAGCGCGCTGGACACCCGTACCGAGCATGCCGTGCAACAGGCCATCGACGCGCTCTCGCAGGGGCGCACCACGATCACCATCGCGCACCGGCTCTCCACCGTCAGGGACGCGGACCAGATCGTGGTCCTTGACGCGGGGCGGATCGCCGAGCGGGGCACCCATGACGAGCTGCTCCGGCAGGACGGCCGCTATGCCGCCCTGGTCCGCAGGGACAGCCGGCCGGCCGGCGCCGGCGCTCCGGCATCCGAGGGCGTCGGAGCACGCGACGGCGATTCGATATCCGGTGACGACGTGACACCGGCTGAGGACCTGGCGCCGGTCGCGCCCTGAAGGCCCTGAGCCGGCCTGAAGCGGTGTGATTGATCGAGATAGTTGTCACTCGAAGCGGTAGTCGAGCTGGGGCTTTGAGCGGTTCTGGTCTCTGTGGTTGTCACCATTTGGTCGTTCAATCTGTCACTAGCTGTATTGACCCGTGAGGTTGGGGACGCGGCTGGCGGGTGGTTGGCCTTTGAGCGCGGTGTGTCCGCGGTGGTGATTGTAGGTGTGGAGCCATGCGGGGTAGGCGTCGCGTCGTTCGGTCTCGGTGCGGTAGGTCTTGGCGTAGGCCCACTCGTCCAGCAGGGTCCGGTTGAGCGTTCGACTTTCCCGTTGGTCTGGGGCCGGTAGGGCCGGGTGCGCTTGTGTGAAATGCCGTGTGCGGCACGGGTGTCGCGCCAGTGGTGGGATTTGTAGCGGGCGCCGTTGTCGGTCAGGACGCGCTGGACGGTGATTCCCGCGGCGGTGAAGAAGGCGTGGGCCCGCT
>NZ_JARBAE010000026.1:0-109305 GCF_033795305.1 Streptomyces sp. AK02-01A | reverse complement strand
GATCGTTCGCGTACTGGATGTACTGGGACGACTCCGACAACGCGGCGAGCGTGCGTGCCAGGCGTCGCGAGCCAGGCGGGACTTTCGAAACACGCCCTAAGAGCTGGGTGGGGGCCTTGGCCGCTCGGGGGAGCCCAGGCCCCCACCCGTACCGTCACCTGCTTCCCGGCGTCACATGCCGATCGTCTTGTGTTCGAGGTACGTGCTGAGGCCGACAGGGCCGAATTCCCGGCCGATGCCGCTGGCTTTGTAGCCACCGAAGGCCGACGACCTCTTCGTAACGGCTGCGGGGAGCGAGCAGCCTGGTGTGGGCGGCGCACGACTCGCCGTTGTTGCCGAAGGCGAGGAAGGGAACCGCCGCCGCGACCTGCTCCAGGTCGGCGTCGTCGAGAATGATCGAGGCGGACTTGCCACCTGATGTACGAGGAAGCCAATGAGTGCGTCCTGTTCAGCCGCCGATCACGGTCGTATCGGCGAGCGGGCGAGGTGTTCGTCATGGTTGACTAACCAGGTTGTCAAGCGACGTGCCTCGGTCATGCCGCACGCCTTCGGCTGTTCCGCCGGCGTGGCCGCACCGGTCCGATCGCCGTGAGGATCTCGGCGCCGCCCATCGCGTCCGGCGCTGACGTACCGAGCCAGGGAGACCGCCGTGCTGAAGAGCTTCGCCGACCTTTCCACACCGCTGGTGGCCGATGCCTGCGTCCGCGCCGAGGTGCCGCTGCGAGCCGCACCACACGGCATCGGCGCGGTCGTCGGCGGACACCGGATCGCCGGGCGTGTGCTGCCGGTACGTCACTACGGCAGTGTGGACGTATTCCTGGAGGCGTTCGGCCGGGCCGAGCCGGGCGATGTACTGGTCATCGACAACGGCGGGCGACAGGACGAGGCGTGCGTCGGCGACCTCGCGGTACTGGAGGCGCGGGCGACGGGACTGGCGGGCCTGGTGGTCTGGGGGCTGCACCGGGACACACCGGAGCTGGCGGAGATCGGCCTGCCGGTGTTCAGCTACGGCAGTTACCCGCCCGGCCCGGTTCGGCTCGACGAACGAGAGCCGGAGGCACTGGACTCGGCGCGGTTCGGGCCGCACCTGGTGAGCGCGGACGACATCGTTTTCGGCGACGAGGACGGCGTGTTGTTCGTGGCCGCGCAGCGCGCCGAAGAGGTGCTGGCGACGGCACACCGGATCCGGGAGACCGAGCGCGAACAGGCCCGCCGGATCAGGGCTGGTGAGACACTGCGCCGGCAGACTGCCTTCGACGACTATCTGGCGCGGCGCGCGGCCGATCCGGCGTACACCTTCCGGCGGCATCTCCGGCGGATCGGCGGGGCCATCGAGGAGTAGACATGGTCCGGCGTGCGACATCGTCAGTGGGCGACCCGTCCGATCCCGGCGCGGTGTCGAGGATTCTCACCACCGTGGAGGAACGGCTCGGTCCCATGGGCGTCATGGTGCGCGACGCGGCCACGGCGAGACCTCTGACGATCCGAGATCCCGTACCGGGCCGTGACTGACCTGGCGCCTCAGACTTCCGGAGCGAGCTCCATCCGCTCCTTGAGGCGTTGTGCCGCCGCCGTACGACGCTGGTCCTCATACAGGGACAGGGCCTCCCGCCAGGCGTCGCGGGCCTCTGCGGACCGGCCCATGGCGTGGTACGTCTCACCGAGGTTGGCGAGGGTGTCGGCCTCGTCGTGGGCGTTGCCGAGGCCCCGGACGAGGTTCATGGCCTGCTGGTAGTGGTCCAGTGCGTCGGTGTATCGGCCCGTGTGGTGGGCGATGTAGCCGAGGCTGTCCAGAGTTGACGCCTCGTCACCGGGCCGTCCGTCCTTGCGGAAGAGCGCGAGGGCCTGCTCGCAGTGGGAAAGCGCCTCCGGATAGCGGCCGAGCTGGGCATGCATCCAGCCCACCGCGTTGAGCTGATTGGCCTGCCACACGGGGTTGTCCAGCGTCTGGTACAGGCGCAGCGCCTGGATGGCGTGGTGGAGGGCGCGCTCGTCGTCGCCGCACTGTTCCCAGGCCCAGCCGAGTGTGCGGTAGACATGCGCCTGGCCCGCGATGTCATCGGTCTGCTCGGAGAGGCTGAGCGCGAGGTTCAGATGGTCGAGGGCCTCGGTGTGCTCTCCCTTCTGCGTGCGGGCGTGTCCCAGCCGCCAGTGGGCGAGGGCTCTGGGCGCCGGAGAGTCTCCGTGCCGCTCGGCGGCGGTGAGGGCGGTGCGCCAGACGGTGAAGTAGTCCTGGAGGTGGTGGCCGCCCACATGGTAGGAGACCAGTGTCCAGGCCAGTCGCCACACCTGGGCGTACTGGCCCTGCGCCAGAGCGAGGCCCTGGGCCGCCAGCAGGCAGGGACGCTCCGCGTCGAACCACTCCAGAGCGTCGGCCGTGTCCGCGGGCCGGAGCGGGGAGCAGCCCGGGGCCGGCGGCAGCAGCTCGGGCTGGAACGGGCTGTGCGGACCGTCGAGCAACTCGTTGGCGGCGAAGGCGGTGTGCAGATAGAAGTCGATCAGCCGGGTCAGCGCGGCGGCGGCGTCCTCCTCACGGTCGCCGAGTTCGGCGGCGAACAGCCGGATGAGATCGTGCATGCGATAGCGGCCAGGACGGAGTTGCTGAATCAGATGGGCGGCTTCCAGCTCGCCGAGCGGCACCCGCGCGCGGGCCGGAGTGAGTCCGGCCAGGCTCGCGACGGCGGCCAGGCTGATGTCGGGACCCGCCACCAGCCCCAGCAGAGCGAACAGGCGCTGTGCCCGGGGCGTGAGGGCACGGTGAGAGGTGGAGAAGACCGCGCGCAGATTCACGGTCACATCGCCGACGTCCAGTACGTCGAGGCGACTGGTGGCTTCGCGCAGTTCGTCGGCCAGTACGGCGAGTGGGAAGCCGGGGTGGGTGGCGGCCCGGGCCGCCACCACGCCCAGGGCGAGCGGGAGGCCCGCGCAGTGCTCCAACAGCGCGCTGACGGCGTCGGGTTCGGCGGCGATCCGGTGCGTACCGAGGCGGCGGTCGAACAGCTCGCGCGCCTCGTCCGCGTGGAAGACATCGAGGGTGAGAGGTTCGGCACCATGGGTGGTGACCAAGGAGGTGAGGCGGTCGCGGCTGGTGATCAGTACCGTGCATGAGGGGCTGCCCGGCAGCAGTGGGCGGACCTGATCGGCGTCGCGGGCGTCATCCAGCACGACCACCATGCGCTTGTCCGCGAGCAGGCTGCGGTAGAGCCCGGACTGTGCCTGCGGATCCATCGGGACGGCGTCGGGGTCGACTCCCAGCGCGTCGAGGAATCCGCGCAGAGCGACCGAGGTGGGCAAGGGCTCCGAGGACGGATCGAAGCCGCGCAGGTTCACATAGAGCTGGCCGTCGGGGAATCGTGCCACGTTCTCATGCGCCCACCGCAGCGCCAGCCAGCTCTTGCCGACTCCGCCGATCCCGCCTATCGCCGAGATCACCACGGCGACGCTCCGCCCGCTCCGCTGGGCGTCCAGGGCGTCGGTGAGCTGTTCGAGCTCCTGGCTCCGGCCGGTGAACACCGGTGGCGACGAGGGAAGTTGGCGCGGCACCGCCGTCGCTGCCGGCCCCGGTGCGGATCCGGTGCCGGCGGAGACGGCCAGGGCCGCGTCGGCGGTGAGGATCTGCTGGTGCAACCGCTGCAGCACCACGCCGGGGTCGGTGCCCAACTCCTCGGACAGGCGTACGCGCATCTGGTGGTAGTGGTGCAGAGCGTCGGTCGGCCGCCCGCTGCGGTACAGCGCGAGCATGAGCTGGTTGGCCAGGCGCTCGTCGAGCGGATGCGTCTCGGCGCGTGCGGAGAGTTCGGCCAGCAGTGTGGTGTGGCGGCCGAGTCGCAGTCCGGTGTCGCTCAGGTCCAGTTCGGCCGCGAACTTCTCCTGGCAGAGCGTCTCCCGCAAGGCGTTGAAGTACGGGGTGTCCGGGGTGTGCAGAGCTTCGCCCTGCCACAGTCCGAGGGCCTGCTCGAACAGGGCCGCGGCTCGCTCGCCGTCGTCGGTCGTCCGGGCCTGCTCGACCAGGCGCCGGAAGCGGTGCAGGTCCACGGCGGACGCGTCGACCTCAACGACATAGCCGCCGGACTGCCGTGTGATACGTACCTCTTCCTGGGCGCACGCCAGGGCCTGGCGCAGCCGGGACAGATAGCTGTAGAGCGTCCCGGGAGCCCGCTGGGGCGACCGGTCTCCCCATACGCGGTGGAGGAGCTGGGCGACCGGCACCACTCTGTTGGCATCGACCAGCAGAGCCCCGAGCACCCACCGCTGCCGCGCGTGACCCAGCTCCACCGGTCGGCCGTCAACGCGCGCCTCGACGCCGCCGAGCAAGCTGAACTCCACCGCCATTCCGACTCCCCCCATGTGAAGAGCCCAGTGTTCAGGCAGCCGGTCCGATCAGCCAATTCAAGATTTGGCCAAGGTTTTTTTCATAGTCGGCCAAACGCGCTCGCCGGGCCCGGCCAGGACGCTCGGCCCGCCGCGGTTTCCGGTCGGCGGGAACTGTGGCCCGGTGCCGTCCGACTACTGAGGCGAAGGCCGGACGGAGCTCATGCTCCGGACGTCAACTTGGCGTGGATCAGGGGTCGTTGAGGCTCCGAGGGAGGCTGTGGCCGTGAAGTGGTACGAGGACGAATCCCTCTGGTCCGACTTCGCTCCCACGATGTTCTCCGCCGACCGTGGTGAGGCGGTCGCCGATCTGGTGGCGTCTTCTCCGCTGCTGGACTTTCCGCCGGGCTCCCGGGTGCTCGACCTGTGCTGCGGGCCCGGTCTCTTCCTCGTTCCGCTGGCACGACGCGGATACGACGTCACCGGGGTCGATCTCAGTCCCGCCATGCTCGACCGTGCGCGGACCGCGTGTGCGCGGGCCGGGGCCGATGTGCGGCTGGTCAGGGCGGACATGGCCTCGTATGCCGAGCCGCACTTCTTCGACGTGGTGCTCAACGTGTTCACCTCGTTCGGTTACTTCGACGAGCCGGACGACAACCTCCAGGTGCTGCGCAACGCGTACGAGAGCCTCGCGCCGGGTGGGCGGCTCCTGGTGGATGTGATGGGCAAGGAGGTCCTGGCCGGCTGGATCGGACGTCCGCAGGTGGTGGAGCTGCCCGACGGTTCGTATGTCGTCCAGCGCGACACCGTGCTCGACGGCTGGCGCCGGCTGAGGACCGACTGGACGCTGGTGCGCGACGCGACCGCGCGTACGGCCTCCCTCACCTCCTTCCTCTACAGCGGAGCCGAACTGCACGATCTCTTCGTGGCTGCCGGGTTCACCGGCGTCGAGTGCTTCGGAGGCTTCGACGGCACCGCGTACGACCAGAACTCCCGGCGCCTGATCGTCCGGGGAAGCAAGAAGTGAACGTGGTGCGGCACGCCTGCCGCGGCCCGCCGGGCTTTCGCGCGTGGATCACCGACATCGGCACCCGCAGCCCAGGAGGATCCGTACGTCATGCCGCCGCACCACGAATACACCAGCCGGCCTCGCACGAGGCGAGGTGCCGTGCGATGACCGCCCCGTCCACTCCGACCATGGCCGCCGCACCTGTCCACGAGCACATCACCGACGCGATGAAGGCGCCCGATCTTGTCCGGCTCGGCGCCGGCGTGGTGTTCGCGCGCTTCGAGACGATGAAGGTCTACGCGGCGCTCGGCGCCGTCCGTACGCTTCTGCGGCGCGGCAGCATCGTGCCGGGCCAGACACTCGTCGACAGTTCCAGCGGCATCTACGCCCTGGCCCTCGCGATGGCCTGCCACCGCTACGGGCTGCGCTGTCACATCGTGGCCTCCACCACCGTCGACGCGGTGATGCGAGCGCAACTGGAAGTCCTGGGCGCGACGGTCGACCAGATGCCTCCGTCGCAGAGCCTCCGGCTCGACCAGGAACGGCGCGTGCGCCACATACACGAACTGCTGGCCCGCCGGCCGGACTACCACTGGATGCGGCAGTACCACGACGCGGTGCACTACGCGGGATACCGCGAGTTCGCCGACCTGGTCACCGCGGCACTGCCCGGCGCCGCCGCTCTCACCGTCGTCGGCGCCGTGGGCACCGGCGCGTCCACCGGAGGCTTGGCGCGGGCGCTGCGGGGCGCGGGACGGGAGGTGCGCCTCGTCGGTATCCAGCCGTTCGGCAGTGTGACCTTCGGCAGCGAACGCTTCAGCGATCCGGACGCGATCATCGCCGGTATCGGGAGCTCCATTCCTTTCGGGAACGTCCGGCACGCTCTCTACGACACCCTGCACTGGGTGGACTTCCGCCATGCCATGGCCGGTGCGGTCGGCCTCCTGCGGGAGCACGCCGTCTTCGCCGGACTCTCCGCCGGAGCCGCGCATCTGGTCGCCTCCTGGGAAGCGGCCCACGATCCCGGACGGCTGCATCTCGTCATCGGCGCCGACACCGGACACCGTTATACGGAACGGGTCTTCGCCCGGCACCGCGAGGCCCTCGACCGCCGCGCTCTGCGACCGCGCCGCATCCGGACACTGGACGAACTCTCGCCACCGTGGTCGGTGATGGATTGGGCACGCCGCTCCCATCCGATGCCCGGCACAACGGAAACGGAGCCGTCGTGACCATCGCCGCGCTGGAATCGCTCTCCTTCGGACTCGCCCGGACGGCGGCCGCCGCCACCGCCGCCGGGCACCGGCTGTATCTGCTCACCCGCGACCGGTCCGTGTACCGGCATGAGCTCGCCACACTGCCGGACGGCGCTCTCTCCGTGGTCGACGTCGACACCTTCGACGAGGCAGCGACCCGGAGTGCGCTGGCGGCCCTGCCCGATCTCGCCGGTCTCATCAACACCACGGACACCTGGAGTGTGCCGGCCGCCGATCTCGCGGCCGAGTTCGGACTGCCGGGTCCCGATCCCGCGACGGTACGGCTGCTGCGCGACAAGTCCCGGGTGCGTGATCTTCTGCATGGCCAGGGCCTGAGCAGAAGTGGCGCGGTGCGGCTGCCACCGGACCCGGAGGACGCGACCGCCGCGGTGCTTCGCGGGACCGGTCTGCCGGCCGTCCTCAAGGATTCCGCCGGCACCTCCTCCCGCGATGTCTGGGTGGTCAGGGACAAGGACACACTGCGCGCCGCACTCCTGGCGGCCGCTCAACAGACGCTCGCCGGAGAGCTGTTCGCGGAGCCGTTCCTGGCCGGACCGCTCTACAGCGCGGAGACACTGAGCTGGGCCGGCGACACCCGGCTGCTCGGTGTGCTCAGCCGGCAGACCTCACGTGAACCGCTCGTGCGTGAGGAGGCCGCGGCGTTCCCGGTCGCCGTGCCGCACGGTGAGCTGACCGCGATCGAGGACTGGGTCGGCCGTGTGCTGTACACGGCAGGTCATCACAGCGGCTTCGCCCATGTGGAGTTCATCCTCACCGCCGAAGGCCCGGAACTGGTGGAGATCAACCGCAGGATCGGCGGAGCGCTGGTCGGAGAGGCACTCTGCCGCTCTCTGCGTACGAATGTGTACGAGGCGATGATCAGCGTCGCGCTCGGGCACCGTCCCGGGCTCATGGGCGGGCCGCTCGGCCATACGGGTCCCGCCAGCGGATTCGTCCTTGTCTACGCGGAGCGGCGGGGCGTCCTGGCGGGCTGGCGCGGGCTCGATGAACTGGCGGGCTATCCGGGCGAGGTGCGCTGGTACCCGACAAAGGCGCCCGGAGACGCCGTACAGCACGTGGACGACCAGCGCGGCTGCACCGGGATGGTCCTGGCGGAGGCGGCCACGGCGGAGCTGGCTCTGCACCGGGCACTGAGCGCCGCCGGGAGTGTGTGTCCCGTCCTCGCCACCGGCGCCGCCACGGCCGACGGTCCTGTGCCCGAAGGCCCAGTGGCCGACGGTGAACCGTGAGCCACGGGCGGGCCGGGGACGGCCGACCGGTCCGCGGGCGTTCCTGCTGGCGGCCTCCTTCCTGATCACCCTGGGCAGCTTCGCCGTGCTGCCGTACATGTCGGTGCTGCTGCACGACCGGCTCGGGCTCGGTCTCGGCACGGTCGGCGTCGTGCTCGCGGTCGCGTCGCTGGTGCAGTTCTCCGGCGGCGTGGTGGGAGCCGCGCTGGCACGGCGGATCGGGCTGCGGGGCACGATGCTGGTGGCGCTGGCCGTACGCACCGCCGGGTTCGGCGCGTTCGTGCCCGGCCTCGGCAGTCCGGTGGTCGCGGTCGGCGCCCTATTACTGGTCTCGTGCGGCGCGGCTCTGTATCTGCCCGCGAACAAGGCGTATCTCGTGGAAGGGGCCCGGGAGGCGGAGCGGCCGCGGCTGCTGTCCATGAGCGGTGCGGCGTTCAACGCGGGCATCGCGCTCGGACCACCGGCGGCGGCGCCGTTCGTATTGAGCTCGCCGGGTGTCCTGTTCGCCGTGGTGACCGCGCTGTTCGCCGCCGTCGGATTCGGGCACGCCGCGCTGCCCCGTACGGACGGCCCCGGCGGTGTGCCGTCCGGCTCCCGGGCGTCGGCGGGACGTCCCGACGGCGCGCTGCTGCCCTTCGCGGTGACCGTCGTCAGTGTGTACGCGTTCATGTTCTTCCAGCACTATCTGGCCCTGTACGCCGTCCCGCGCACCTCCGCGTCGTTCTACGGCGTCGTGCTGATGGCCTACGCGGGCCTCATCGTGATCGCGCAGCCGCTGCTTTCGCGCTGGATCGCCGGACTCACCTATGAGAGTGCGACGCGGGTGGGTTTCTCGGCGATGGCGGCCGGGACCGCGGCCATCGCCTGGGGCGGGCGTACGGGGATCGGCGCGGGCGCGGCGCTGATCTGCCTCGGCGAGATCGTCCTCTTCCTGAAGAACGATCTGGAGGCGCTGGCCAGGTCGTCCGCCGCGCCGGCCGTGGTGTTCGGACGCCAGCGGCTGGCGGCGGGCATCGGCGCGTTCGCCAGTGGTGTGGTCGGAGGGCAGCTTTACGGGATGGCTGAAGAGGCGGGCAGGACGGAGGCGTTCTGGCTGGCGGTGTCGCTTCAGTGTGTTGTGCTGCCGCTGTCGCTGACCTCGGCCGTGCGTCGCGGTTGTGCCGGTGTCATGGCGCGGCGCACCCGATCCGCACGGTCGTCGTCCTCCTGATCCGCCGCGGTGCCCGGTGCGCGCCGTTGGCGACGACGGCGCGCACCGGTGTTCCGGAGGACGCTCAGGAAAAGACTGGCCGCTCGGCGTGCGCCCGCCGCGAAGCGGCCGTGGTCAGGCGGTGGGGCCGGTCATCGGACGGAGCGCCTCGTCCGCCCGCCACACCGAGGTGAGGTCGCGTCTCGCCCGTGCGACGCGAGAGCGGACCGTACCGACAGGACAGTCCGCGGCGACCGCCGCCTCCGCGTACGACAGTCCCAGTATCTGCGTCAGCACAAAGGCCTGCCGCCGTGGCCCGTCCATCGTGCCGAGGACATCGAACACCGCCACGGCTTCGTCAAAACCAGGCACATGACGTGGCTGGGCGCGTTCAGCCGCCGTCTGCCAGTCCGCGGTGTCGGCGAGCCGGGGCCGGGCCGCGGCGCCGCGGTATCGGTCGATCACAACGCAACGCGCGATCGACAGCAGCCATGTGCGGGCGCAGGACCGGCCGGCGAACCTCGCCAGACTGGTCAGCGCCCGCAGATAGGTTTCCTGCGCCAAGTCGTCGGCTCCGGGAACATCGGCGCTGAGATGGGCGACAAACCGTCGTACGTCGTCGTACGTGGCCCGTACGAAACGCTCGGCGGCCTCCTGGTCACCGCGTCCCGCGGCCATCGCCCACGCGGTGATCTGCCGGTCGCGGAGGGCTGATCCGGCGTCGCGCCGCCCGGCGCGGTATCCGGATCCGGCATGGCCCGCGCCGGTCGCCCGTGCTGTCGTGGTGGTCGGTGGAGAAAACATCACGCAAGGTCCTTCGCTCCTCGCGGAGCCGTACCGGGACACGGCGCGGCTCCCGCAGTGGACCGGTCCGCCGCGACGCGCCGGCGACCGGCATGACTGTGCGGACCCTCCGGCCGGTGAACGGTCGGGCGAAGGGTCAGCCGGGGAGCGGGCCAAGAGGTGGTCCACGCCGGGAGATGCCATGGAGCACCACAAGACGGCTCGGACGTCGGGACGGTCGGCGCGGCGCACGGCTCAGTGGCCGTGGCAGGTGATGTCCGGTCCTGGACAGCAAGGACCAGGCCAGTCGCAACGGCGCGCGGACGAACAAGGCCAGCGAGCGCCCGAGTTGGCGGATCGCCGCCTCGCCTCGCCACAGCCACCAGCCGCACAGCAGCCCGGCCACCACATGCGCCGCGGCCATGCCGGAGGTCAGCGCGGGAACGTCAGGGACCATCAGCGATGCTGGCAGACCGGCCAGATCCATGGACGCCTCGCCCGCGCTCCCATGATGCGAGTGAACCGGCCCGGCCGTCGAACGGCCCTTTCCGGAGGGGCCGTTCGCGCCCGGCACACCGTGCGGGGACAGACAGGGATGCAGCCGGCTGAACAGGCCGTGCATCACCACCTGACCGGCCGCGCTCACGCCCGCGACAAGAAGCACACCGCGCTCCCTCGCGGCCAGCCACCAGCCGACGCCGCTCATCGCGACGAAGGCCGGAGCGAGGGCCGGCAGCGGCAGCGGCGTACCGGACTGGAGCGCGTGACCGAGGCCGGACACCACAACACACACGGCCGCGAAGACCACGGCACGTGTGAGGCGGAATAAGGCCCCGGCTCTCATGGCCGTCATCGTGTCACCCGTGACGGAGCACCGGAAAAGAGCCGGCGATCCGGATACGTCGCTGGTTCGACCGCTATAGGCCGACACTCACATTGTGTGATCCATGTCACATGAAAGAGCCGGGAACTTTTCCCGTGCGTCACCCGACTCCTCGGGTGACGCACCTGTTCAACCGCCCACGACACAGGGCAACGCGACCCGACCCGCCGACGCCATCGAAGAGGCCGCAGAGATGAAGCAGCCACCCGCGCCCGCCGCACCCGAGCCGGACAGTCGGCCCTCGAACACCACGAGCCGGCAGCCCGGCCGGATCACACTCCGATCGGACCTCAGAGCGTCCATCCCCGACGGCCTGACCGCCCTCGTCGTGACCGCCGCCGTGTTCGCCCTGCTCTATGCCCGTATCAAGGCGAAGACCTCGTCCACCGTGACCGTCATGCCGTTCATGGCCGACGCCGGTGGCTTCTGGATGTACTTCCTGAGCCAGGCGTTCGGCTGGGCGGCGCTGCTGTGGGCCTGGACCACCGTCATCCTCGGGCTGCTGCTCTCGGGACCGCGCCCGCGACGGCTGCCGCTGTCCGGCCAGAGCCTGGAGCGACTCCACCGCACCACGAGTCTCAACACGATCGCTCTGATCGCCGCACACGCACTGCTGTTCGCGGCCGAGCTGGTGCGACATGACACCTCGCGCTGGTACTCCCGGCTGTACACCGCCTTTGTCGAGGCGTTCGTACCGGGCGGCTACACCTCAGGGACCGGCCAGATCGCCATACCCGTCGGCCAGGCCGCGCTCTATCTGGCCGTCCCGCTCGGCCTGCTCTTCTACGTCAGACACCGGATCGGCCCCAGGACATGGCGTGTGCTGCACCGATTCGTCATCGTCGTGTACGTCCTGAGCGTGTGGCACACCCTCCTGTACGGGACGAACGTCTGGTACGACGGCTGGTTCCGCACCACCGTGTGGCTGCTTCAACTTCCCATCGCGGCGCTCCTGCTGATACGGCTGTTGCGTCCCGCGCGGCGCTCCGAACGGCTGTCCCGGCCGGGCGCCGGCGCCGGCTCGAAGAGCGGCTGGACACTGCGTCTCGGCGGCCGCCTCGCCGCGGCGGCCGTGCTCGCGGGGCTCCTCGCTGTCGTCATCAGCGGCAACGACGGCGGACGCACCGTACCTCCCGAGGACACCTCGTCCAGCCACCACCAGGACTGAGCACGACGGCATCGACAGACGTCGCGGCGGTCCGTCTGCGCGTGCCGGCGCGAACAGCGTCAGCGGCCTCGCGCCGGCTCCGGATGCACGGACAACCGGGCGCCGCTCAGCCCTCCGCGCGAACGGCGGACCGCCATGTGCTGAACTGTTCAGCGTGACTGCCCCGGCGGGGGCGACCGAGAACAGGAGCACCTTTGACCAGCTATCGCCAGCCCGGCGTCGTCCTCACCGACCACCGCTTCACGGTCCCGCTGGATCACGGTGAGCCGTCGGGGGAGCGGATCGAGCTGTACGCCCGCGAGGTCGTCGACGGCGCGAAGGCCGACGCGGATCTGCCCTGGCTGGTGTATCTGGAAGGCGGGCCCGGCTTCGGCGCGCGCCGGTTCGTCGGCCGACAGGCCTGGCTCGGCCGCGCACTCCAGGAGTTCCGGGTGCTCCTACTCGATCAGCGCGGCACCGGACTCTCCACTCCCGCCAACCGCCAGACCCTCCCGCTGCGCGGCGGTCCGCGCCAACAGGCGGAATACCTGGCGCACTTCCGCGCCGACTCCATTGTCCGCGACTGCGAGGCCATCCGGCCGCAGCTCACCGGCGGCGCTCCCTGGACCGTGCTCGGCCAGAGCTTCGGCGGCTTCTGCGCCACCCGCTATCTCTCCACCGCACCGGAGGGCCTGCGTACGGTACTGATCACCGGCGGTCTGCCCTCCCTGGACGCCACGGCCGACGAGGTCTACCGCGCGGCCTATCCCAGGATCGCTCGCAAGGTCGAGGCACACTACGCCCGCTATCCGCAGGACATCGGCCGGGCCCGCCGAATCGCCGAGCATCTCGCCGAACACAGCACCGTCCTTCCCACCGGATACACCCTCACGCCCGAGGCATTCCAGTCCCTCGGCAGTATGCTCGGCGCCGGGGACGGCAGCCATCAGCTCCACTATCTGCTGGAGAACGCCTTTGTCCGTACGGCGGGAGGCCGGGCCCTTTCGGACGCCTTCCAGGAGGGCGTGGCATCGGCCCTCTCGTACGCGGGCCATCCGCTCTACGCCGTTCTCCATGAGGCGATCTATGCGCAGGACAACCGGTCCACCTCCTGGGCCGCCGAGCGGGTCCGCGCCGAGTTCGCCCGGTTCGACGCGGACAAGACCCTGGCGGGAGAGGGGCCGCTGTACTTCACCGGCGAAAGCGTCCATCCCTGGCACTTCGACAGCGACCCGGCGCTGCGTCCGCTGCGCGAGACCGCCGAGATACTCGCCGCCCGTACCGACTGGCCCCAGCTCTACGACGCCGGCCGGCTGGCCGCCAACGAGGTACCGGTCGCCGCCGCCGTCTACCACGACGACATGTATGTCGACACCGAGCACTCCCTGCGTACGGCGCGGGCCATCCGGGGGCTGCGCACCTGGGTGACCGACGAGTACGAGCACGACGGGGTACGGGCGGGCGGACCGCGGGTCCTGGACCGGCTGCTGGCGCTCGCGAGAGACGAGCTGTGACACCCGGCCCGCGCGTCCACGGGCACCGCGGGCGCATGTCCGGGAACTGACCGCCGAGGTCTCCGGCCGCCGGGCTTCTGGAGTGCGGATGCGGCGCGCCGGTGGGAGAATTGGCTACAGGGGACTGGTGTCCCGCTGTGCGCGCCGGTCCTCGCCGCACCGCCTTCGTGAGCCAGGCGTACCGGGTCCTCGGCGAACGGGCGGACTCCGATGCTGGGAGTGGTGCACATGCTGCTACCGGACAGACATCTGGTCGCCGATCTGCTGGGTCGTTACCGGGAGTGGGAGCGGCTGGTCCTCGCGGATCCACTCGACGAGACCACGCGCAGGCGGTTCGAGGACGTGGCGTACACGCTGTGTGTGCT
Source organism: Streptomyces sp. AK02-01A (assembly GCF_033795305.1). Lineage (NCBI taxonomy): Bacteria > Bacillati > Actinomycetota > Actinomycetes > Kitasatosporales > Streptomycetaceae > Streptomyces > Streptomyces sp. AK02-01A. The sequence goes on along the minus strand of NZ_JARBAE010000026.1, from coordinate 95,598 downwards.
GATGGGCCAGCGGACCGCACGCGAGGCGATCCTCAAGGCGGAGGCGTACCTTCGCCGGACGAGACCTGTCCCGATCTTCCAGGACGGTACGGAGAGTGTCGGGCCCGGAGCCCACGACTGATCGGAGCGTGACCACGGTCGGGCCGCGACACGGACAACCGCGGCTCGCGGCGGATGCCGGGCCGCGGTGTTTTCCGCGCGGACCGATGCCGCGTACACAGCACGACGCCACCGCTTTGTATGTCCTGGGACCGTTTCCCAGGACATACAAGGCGGTGGCGCTGTTCGTGTCCGGCGCGGGCCCGGCCGCCGGAGGCGGCGTCTTCTCGGAGTCGTCTCCGGAAGTGTTCCACGTGGACAAGCGACCGCTTAGTATGCGGGAGACCGCGGTAGTGGCCCACAGGTGGAGGCTCCGAAATGCAGGCATGGCGAGTGCACCGGAACGGCGAGCCGAGCGAGGTGATGCGGCTCGAATCGGTGGAGCGGCCGGAGCCCGGCGAGGGACAGATCCGGCTGCTGGTCCGTGCCGCGAACATCAACTTTCCCGACGCCCTGCTCTGCCGCGGCCAGTACCAGGTGCGGCCGCCGCTGCCGTTCACACCCGGCGTGGAGATCTGCGGAGAGACAGCGGACGGGCGCCGGGTCATCGCGACGCCCGCGCTGCCGAACGGCGGTCTCGCCGAGTACGTCGTCGCCGACGCGGCGGCGGTCCTGCCCGCGCCCGAGTCGCTGGACGACGCCGAGGCGGCCGCTCTGCACATCGGCTATCAGACGGGCTGGTTCGGTCTGCACCGGCGAGCGGGCCTGCGGGCGGGCGAGACCCTGCTCGTGCACGCGGCGGCCGGCGGGGTCGGCAGCGCCGCCGTACAGCTCGGCAAGGCGGCCGGAGCCACCGTCATTGGTGTCGTCGGAGGACCGGCGAAAGCCCGAGTCGCCCGGGAACTGGGCTGTGACATGGTCGTCGACCGCCGCACGGACGACCTTGTCGCGGCCGTGAAGGAGGCCACCGGAGGCCGGGGCGCGGATGTTGTCTACGACCCGGTGGGCGGCGACGCCTACACCAAGTCCGCCAAGTGTGTGGCCTTCGAGGGCCGCATCGTGGTCGTGGGCTTCGCGAGCGGCACCGTGCCCTGCCCGGCGCTCAACCACGCGCTGGTGAAGAACTACTCGGTCATGGGCCTCCACTGGGGCCTCTACACCACCAAGGACCCGGCCGCCGTCGCGCGCTGCCACCAGGAACTGACCGCACTCGCGGCCCGTGGCGCGATCAAACCGCTCATCAGCGAACGCGTGCCGATGAAGGGCGGGGCGGACGCGGTCCAGCGGGTCGCCGACGGCGTCACGACCGGCCGTGTGGTTGTCCTTCCGCAGGGAGACGACCGATGACCGACGCCGCCGAACTGCACTCTCTGACTGGGAAGTTGCTGGCCGCTCACCCGCCGGCCGACACGGACCGCGGCGACTTCCTCAAGGCGCGTTTCGACGCCGGACTGGCCTGGGTGCACTATCCGGCCGGGCTCGGCGGACTCGACGCGCCGCGTTCCCTCCAGGCCGTGGTGGACGCCGAGTTGGCGGCGGCCGGGGCGCCCGACAACGACCCGCGGCGCATCGGCATCGGCCTCGGCATGGCCGCGCCGACCATCCTGCGCTTCGGTACGCGGGAACAGAAGGAACGCTTTCTGCGGCCTCTGTGGGTCGGCGAGGAGGTGTGGTGCCAGCTCTTCAGCGAACCGGGCGCCGGATCCGACCTGGCGGCGCTCGCCACCCGCGCGGTGCGCGACGACGCCTCCGGCGACTGGATCGTCAACGGACAGAAGGTCTGGACATCCAGCGCGCATCTCGCCCGCTGGGCCATCCTCATCGCCCGCACCGACCCCGACCTGCCCAAACACCGTGGTATCAGCTACTTCCTCTGCGACATGACCGACCCGGGCGTCGAGGTACGTCCGCTGCGCCAGATCACCGGCGAGGCCGAGTTCAACGAGGTGTTCCTCACCGATGTGCGTATCCCGGACACGCACCGGCTCGGCGAGGTCGGCGAGGGCTGGAAGGTCGCTCAGACCACTCTGATGAACGAACGGGTCTCCATCGGCGGAGCCCGGCTTCCGCGCGAGGGCGGCATGATCGGCCCGATCGCCCGGACCTGGCGTGAGCGGCCCGAGTTGCGCACCCACGATCTCCATCAGCGGCTGCTCACACTCTGGGTGGAGGCCGAGGTGGCCCGCCTGACCGGTGAGCGGCTGCGTCAGCGGCTCGTCGCGGGTGAGCCGGGTCCCGAGGGCAGCGGTCTGAAACTCGCCTTCGCCCGGCTCAACCAGGAGATCAGCGGTCTGGAGGTGGAACTCCTCGCCGACGAGGGGCTGTTGTACTCCGACTGGACCATGCGCCGGCCCGAGCTGGTCGACTTCACCGGCCGCGACGCCGGCTACCGCTATCTGCGCTCGAAGGGCAACTCCATCGAGGGCGGTACGAGCGAGGTGCTGCTGAACATCGTCGCCGAGCGCGTCCTGGGACTGCCCGCCGAACCGCGCAACGACAAGGACGTCGCATGGAAGGACCTGGCCCGGTGAAGACGCGGACACCACATCCCGGCGCCGCCGCCGATCTGCTCTACTCCGACACCGAGGAGCTGCTGCGGTCGGCCGTACGGTCCCTGCTCAGCGACCGCGGCGGTGTATCGGCGGCGCTCGTCCGCGCTGAGTCGGGCGATCCGTACGACCCTGGACTGTGGACGTCGCTCACCGCCGATATCGGCGCGGCCGGTCTGCTGGTCCCGGAAATCCTGGGCGGCCAGGGCGCCGGCCATCGCGAGGCCGCCGTCGTGCTGGAGGAGTTGGGACGGAACGTCACGCCCGCGCCCTGTCTGACCAGCTCGGTGATGGCGACCGAGACGCTGCTCGCCTGCGACACCGAGAGCACGGATGTCGCCGGGCTGCTCACCGCGCTCGCCAACGGTCATCGGGTCGCCGTACTGGCCCTGCCACTCACCACCGCTCCACACGCACCACTGCCCGTCGGTGTGACAACGGGCGCCACCGTCAGCGGTGTCGCCGACGCCGAGCGCGCCGATGTCCTGCTCGTACTCAGGGACGACGGGCTGTACGCCGTCGAGACGGCGGCCCACGGGGTCGCCGTCGAGCCGCTCACCTCGCTCGATCTGACCCGTCCGCTCGCGGCCGTCACCGTCGGCGCGGGCGCCGGAGTCCGCATCGCCGAAGGGCCCACGGCGGAAACCGCCGTACGGCGCGGGCTGCTGGCCGGGGCCGGGCTGCTCGCCTCCGAACAACTCGGTATCGCCGAGTGGTGCCTGGAGGAGACCGTCAGGCACACCCGCGAGCGGCATCAGTTCAACCGTCCCATCGGCTCGTTCCAGGCACTCAAACACCGGATGGCGCAGCTATGGCTGGAGGTTGTCTCGGCCCGCGCCGCTGCCCGTAACGCGGCCGACGCGCTCGCCACCGGCAGCCCCGAGGCGCCGCTCGCCGTGGCCGTCGCGCAGGCCTACTGCGGACGGGTGGCCGTACACGCGGCCGAGGAGTGCGTCCAGTTGCACGGCGGGATCGGAATGACCTGGGAGCATCCCGCCCATCTCTTTCTCAAGCGCGCCAAGTCCGATGAGATCGCACTCGGTTCACCGGGCCGGCACAAGGAGGCACTGGCGGAACTGGCCGCGCTGCCGGAGCCGTAGGGCCTTTTTTGAGAAGTGGCGCCGTCCGGCTGGTCCATGAAGACCGGCCGGACGGTGTGCTTTCGGCCTCTTGATTCGGACGGTCTTGCGGTGCTCGAACGCTTCCCGGTGTGACCGCCGTCCACAACTGGGGCCGCCGCCGACAACCACCCGTACGGGGGCCACGCCAGTCGGCCGTACGGACCTTCTCCTCCGCCACACTGGCCGCCGAATGCCGCGATTCCAGTGCGGCGGAGGAGGTTGTCCATGGCTATTTCGATCTCACTGGTACTGCTTATGGTGGTCCTCGCGGTGATCTTCATGCGCACGGGCGGGCTGAAGTTCTCGCATGCCACGGTCTGCGTACTGCTCGGGTTCTTTCTCGCGGGCACCAGCATGGCGCCGACCATCGCGAACGGCATCTCCACCACGGCCGGGGTGGTCAGCGGCCTCAACCCGTGAACCTGGCAGGGCTTTTGGCGTGTTGCGAAAGTGGCACCGTCCGCCCGGAGGACCGGGGCGGGACTTTCGCAACACGCCTCAGAGGGATCCGAGGAAGGGCGGCGGCAGGAGGGTGAACCGGATCGTCTCGTGGTAGGAGGACGATCCGGTCTCGTACAGCAGACCGGTCACGCTCGCGCGGATCCGCACCAGGTCCGAGTAACCGGCCGGGTCCTCCGACGCCGTCCACAGCGGACGCCATGACAATCCGCCGTCGTCGCTCGCGCGTACCTGCATACGGATCCGCCGGGTCCGGTCCGCGGGACCGGAGTACAGCAGCCTCCCGGTCAACGACGGACCGGGCACCCACATCACGCTGCCCTGCACCACCGGACCCGCGATCCCCGGTTGCGCGCGGAACGGCACGGACAGCGTCGCGCCGCCGTCGGAGCTGTAGGCGTCCGCGCGGCTTCCCCGAGGACGGCTGCTGTGCTCCCGGGTGTTGATGTAGACCCTGCCGTCCGGCAGCTCCGCCAAGGTGCTTTCGTTGAGCTCCAGCGGCCCGGCGGAAGAATCAGTCACATAGCCGACGCGCCAGGTGAGCCCGCCGTCGTCGCTGTAGATCGAGTGTGCTCCGATCTTGCCGGACCTGGCCAGGCTGTGGTTCGCCGGCACCAGCAGTCTGCCGGGGTGCGGTCCTCGCCGCAGGGCCACCGCGTGGCCGGGTCCGACCGCGTACCAGCGCCATTCAGGTGTCTTGACCGAGCCGGTGATGTCCCGCTGCTCCGACCAGCTACTGCCGCCGTCGGTGCTGCGCTGCACATACACCCGGCGCACCGAGCCGGGCACGGCTCCGTTTCTCACCTGGCGCTCCGTCGCTGTGCCGATCGTCCCGCAGGTGACCAGCACCACGTCTCCGCTGCGCGGATCGATCACCGGCACCGGGTTGCCCACGGTGTCGGGCCCGGCGTCGGCGACGACTTGGAGCGGCTGCCAGGTGCAGCCCCGGTCCAGGGAACGCCGCAGCACCAGGTCGATGTCTCCGTCGTCCGCGGCCGAGTTTCGCCGCCCCTCGGCGAAGGCCAGCAGCGCGCCGTCCGGCACCTGGAGCGCGGCCGGCACCCGGAACGTGTGATATCCGCCGTCGCCGGAGCGGTACGGCACGGAGGACCGGCAGGACAGCGGTCCCGCGTGCGCCACCGGCTCCGAAACCTGAGATGTCATTAGCGCGATCGCCGTGACCAGCAGCGACAGCGGCGTCCGGCGGCTCAGCCACCGGCTGATCCCGGCGCCACACGACCTTGTCATGTCCGTCGTCTCCTCAAGAGAAGCGGTCCGCGTATGTCCGGGTGGAACGTATCCACTCCCGGGGCCGTCCGAGGCCAACGCCACGCGGCGCGGGCCGCCCTCTCACTTCGGCCCGAGTCACCCGGATGCGGCTTCTCCCGACAGGCCGGAAGCGGACCGTCTCAGTAGCATGAAACGGGAGTTCAGGTGCCGCGGGCACGACCAGGTGTTGTGCCATGATTCCGCCGCGGAAGCGGTTCCGGAGAGTAAAGCGATGAGTGAGAACAGAGGAACGAAGCAGAAGCCGAAGTCTCAGCAGAGCAGCCAGCCCTGGCTTCACCAGAAGAGCGGCGTCATCCAGGAGTTCGGCACCGTCAAGCAATTTCCGCTCGGGCTGTCGCACGACGCGCGGATGTACTCCTGCCAGCGTCTGGGCCGTGTTCTGGCCGACACGCAAATGCTCTACGCCCTGTACAAGAAGCACCACTGGCTGATGCGGGGCGCGACTTTCTACCAGCTCCATCTCCTGCTCGACAAGCACGCGAGTGAGCAGCTCGAACTGGTCGACGCCCTCGCCGAACGCATGCAGACACTGGGTGGTGTGGCCGTCGGAGATCCGCGGCACGCCGCGGAGATCACCTCTGTGCCCCGGCCTCCGGACGGTGTCGAGGAAGTGCCGGCCATGCTGTCCCGCCTTCTTGAGGCCCACGAGATCATCCTCATCGAAGCGCATGACGTCGCGGCGCGCACGGAGGAACTCGGCGACGACGGCACCAATGACCTCCTTGTCTCCGAGGTGATTCGCACCGGCGAGCTCCAGTGCTGGTTCCTGGCCGAGCACCTCGTGGACACACCACTCGTACGGGTCTGAGTCCGACCGGTGTGTACGGCGCGGAGTCCCGTTCCGCAGTCGTTCCGGGCCGAAGGCGCGGTAGGTACGGTCCACCGCGGACGGGCCTCACCGGCACCTCGGTCGAAGCGATTTTGCATCGTTGAAAATTGTGGGTGCGCGACCGTTGTTATGTGTTTGGCGCTGTGGCTCAATGTTCGGTTATGTGCGGGGCCTCACAGGGACGGGGCACCGCGGTATCCGACAAGGACGACGCCTTGCATCGACAACCGTTAAGCCCCCGGGGCCTGTTCAGAGCTCTGGCCTGTGCCGCCGCGCTGCTGCTTCCCGTCGGGGCCACACTGGTTCCGGCCGCTGCCGCTCCTTCCCGTACCGCCTCCGTCAGCTCGTCCACCGCGCATGATCCGGCACCCGATGCGCACGGGCTGAAGGGCGAGTACTTCAGCATGTCCGCACCGGGCGCCCGGGACTTCGCCGAGCTCGGCGGAGTCGCACTCGAACCCGATATCAACTTCCCTGCTCTGACCGGCACGTTCGAGTCCATGACCGGCAGGACCGAGCACACGACGGCCCGTTGGACCGGCTTTGTCGAGGCGCCGGAAACAGCGGAGTACACCTTCACCGCGAGCGGTGACAACGGCTTCCGGCTGTACATAGACGGCGAGACGGTCATCGATCACTGGATACCGGACTGGGACAATGAGCAGACCAGCGGGCCGGTCGCGCTGCGGGCCGGGGAGGAGCACGAATTCCGGCTGGAGATGTTCCAGGACACCGGCGGCGCCAATATGTTCCTGCGCTGGTCGAGCCCGAAGCTCACGAAGCAGATCGTGCCTGCGGAGGCGTTCACTCCGCCGGCGGACTTCGAGGTGTATCCGGTCGCGCTGAGCGTCACCGAGGACGGGCTGAAGGTCCGGGCCGCGTTCCAGGACACCGTCGCGAACCTCGGTGGTGTCAAGGACCACCTGGCGATCGAGGCCGACACCACGCCGATGCCGGTCACCTCGGTCGCCAGGGCGTCCGACGACCCGAAGTCCCTGGTCGTCACACTGGCGGCCCCGGTGCAGAAGAACCAGCGGGTCCGCGTCGCGTACGACGGGAAAGGCGGCCTCCGGGCGGGCGGTGAGACGGTCCCGGAGATCAGCCGTACGGCCACGAACCGTTCCACGCACCGGCTGACCACGCCATGGGGCGACAGGCTCGACCGCGACCGTCCGCTGCCCGAGTACCCGCGGCCGCAGCAGGTGCGCAAGGAGTGGAAGAACCTCAACGGCCCCTGGGAGTTCGCCGCCGCGGCCGAGGGCGAGCGGCCCGTCTTCGGCGCGAAACTCGGCGAGCGGATCACCGTGCCGTTTCCCGTGGAGTCCCAGCTGTCGGGGCTGGAACGCCACGAGGACCACATGTTCTACCGCAAGCTCGTCACGGTCCCCGGGAACTGGTCCGTGGGCAAGGGACACGACGGCGGCCGGCGGCTGAAACTCAACTTCGGTGCCGTCGACTACCAGGCCCGGGTCTGGGTCAACGGAGTGCGGGTCGCCGACCATACCGGTGGATACACCGGATTCGGCGCCGACATCACGGACGCGCTGCGCGGCAGCGGCCCGCAGGAGATCGTCGTCGCGGTCACCGACGTCACCGGCCCGGACCAGCCGAAGGGCAAACAGTCCCGAAACCCCGGCGGCATCGTCTACACCGAGTCCTCCGGCATCTGGCAGACCGTGTGGCTGGAGCCGGTCGCTCCGGTGTCGATCGACACACTCACGACCACTCCCGACATCGGTGCGCACGCACTCGCGCTGACCGTCAACTCCACCACCGCGTCGCCCGGTGCCCGTATCAAGGCCGTGGCCCGTGACAAGAGCGGTGACATCGTCGGGACCGTCAGCGGCCCGGCCAACCGCGAGCTGAGTCTGCCGGTCAGGAACCAGCGGCTGTGGACTCCTGACACGCCGTACCTCTACGACCTCGATGTGACGCTGACGGACGGCCGGTCCACCGACACGGTCGGCAGCTATTTCGGTATGCGCTCCCTCGGGATCGAAAAGGTCGGCGGCTATCAGAAGCTCGTACTGAACGGAAAACCGTTCTTCTCCCTCGCCATGCTCGACCAGGGCTTCTGGCCCGACGGCCTGTACACGCAGCCCAGTGACGCGGCGCTCGCCTTCGACCTGAAGGCGCAGAAGGACCTCGGCTTCAACGCGGTGCGCAAACACATCAAGGTGGAGTCGCCTCGCTGGTACTACCACGCGGACCGGCTCGGCCTGTTGGTGTGGCAGGACTTCGTCTCCAGTGACATCACCGACGAGCGGGGCCGGCAGGCCTTCCTCTCCCAGGGCCAGGAGGCGATGAGGCAACTCCACAACGCGCCCTCGATCGGCGGCTGGATCGTCTTCAACGAGGGCTGGGGCGAATGGGACAGGGCCGAGACCGGGCGGATCGCCGAGTCGGTCAAGGCCGCCGACCCCTCCCGTGTCGTCAACGCGCACAGCGGTGTCAACTGCTGCTCGTCGAAGGGTGACTCGGGGAAGGGCGAGATCATCGACCACCACGACTACCTCAACAACGACGCGCCCTTCCCGGACGACCTCCGGGCCGCGATGGACGGCGAGCACGGCGGATTCACACTTCGTACGCCCGGGCACATGTGGCCGGGTGCGCCCGCCGCGATCTACAGCGGGGTCGCCGACAAGGCCGCTCTCACGGCCACGTACGTCGACAACACGCGTACGTACTATCTCGCCGCCGCTGCCGCCGAACTGTCCGGCTCGGTCTACACCCAGGTCACCGACCTGGAGAATGAGCTGAACGGACTGTGGACCTACGACCGCCGGGAGATCAAGGTCGACGCGCGCGCGGTGCGGCGGATCAACCAGCAGGTCATCGCGGCCGGCGCCGCCGCCGGTGAGCGTGACGCGCTGCGCGGCGGTGGCGACTGGGCGCTCGACGAGGGCAAGGGCACCACAGCACGCGACAGCGGCCCCAACCACAGCGATCTCACTCTCACCGAGGGCACGGCCTGGACGCCTGGAGTCCGGGGCTCCGCGCTGAAGTTCAACGGTCAGGGACAGTACGCCGAGACCCGGGGCCCGGTCGTCGACACCACGAAGGACTACACGGTGTCGGCCTGGGTCTCCCTCGACGAACTCCCGGGCAACTACGCGACGGCGGTGAGCCAGGACGGCCGTCGCGTCGAGAATCCGTTCTATCTCCAGTACGGGCAGGGCGCGTTCGCCTTCAGCACCCCGGGCGGCCACCGGGCCCGTCTGGAGACGATTCCGGAGCGGGGCCAGTGGTACCACCTCGTCGGAGTCCGCGAGGCGGACCGGCTGACGCTGTATGTCGACGGTGAGCTCGCGGCCACCGCCGACGCGGGCCCGGCCGATGTCAGTACCGGACCGCTCTCGGTCGGCCGTGCCCAGTACGACCGGCAGAAGGGCGACTACTGGAACGGCGCGGTCGACCAGGTGCGCGTGTACGACAAGGCGCTCACCGCCGGAGAGGTGACCGCGCTGTACGACGGCGGCAAGCCGTAGGTGTGAACCGGCCCCGGCGGCGCGGACGAGGGTCCGTGCCGCCGGGAACGACCTCGTCGCACGGTCGCCGGCACATTTTGGAAACGCGTTTACCGCTCTCTTGCCGCCCGTGTCACACCGCATATATAACGTTGTAAACCGAGTCGCGGACAGACCGCGCAGGCTCTCACGACCGTGGTTTCACGCAGTTCGAAGCGGGTCTGTGAGGAATGCGGCGACGCCGGCCGCCGACCCGGCCGGCACGTCGTTCCGCCATGCCCCGACGCACGCCGGACGGCGTGCGGTCATCCCGTCAAGGAGCGTCCCGAGCATGATGACCCAGCGCCGATCCCGTACCTTCGCCGTGGCCTGCCTCCTCGCCGCCACCGCCACGCTGGCCGCCTCCGGCTGTGCCAAGTCGGAGACCACCGGCGGCGACAGCGGCGACAGCGGTCAGGAAGCCCAGGCCGCCAAGACTCCTGACGCTGCCTCAGGTCCCGGCTGCTCGCTCCAGACATACGGCGCGCCCGCGCTGGACCTCAAGGACGCGGTGGTCGGCTTCTCCCAGTCGGAGAAGGAGGCCAACCCCTTCCGTATCGCCGAGACCCAGTCCATCAAGGACGAGGCCGCCAGGGTCGGCGTCAGGAAACTGCTCACCACCAACGCGCAGTCACAGCTCTCCAAGCAGATCAGCGACATCCAGGACATGCTCGCGCAGGGCGCGCAGTTCCTGATCGTCGCGCCGCTCAACTCGGACGGTCTGGAGCCCGCGTTCAAGGCCGCCGCCGCCAAGAAGGTGCCCGTCCTCACGATCGACCGCAAGGTCAACTCCACCGCCTGCGAGGACTATGTGGCCTTCCTCGGCTCCGATTTCGTGGAGCAGGGCAGGCGCGCGGCCGACGCGATGATCAAGGCGACCGACGGCAAGGGCAAGGTCGCCATCCTTCTCGGCGCCTCGGGCAACAACGTCACCACCGATCGCACCAAGGGTTTTGTCGACCAGATCGCGGCCAAGGCTCCCGGGCTGGAGATCGTCGCCCAGCAGACCGGGGAGTTCGCCCGCGACAAGGGCCAGCAGGTGATGGAGCAGCTCATCCAGTCCAAGCCCGACATCACCGCCGTCTACGCCGAGAACGACGAGATGGGCCTCGGCGCCGTCACCGCGCTGAAGGCGGCCGGGAAGAAGCCCGGCAAGGATGTGAAGATCGTCTCCGTCGACGGCACCCGTAACGCGGTCCAGGCACTCGTCAACGGCGAGTACAACGCCGTCATCGAGTCCAACCCGCGCTTCGGCCCGCTGGCCTTCGCCACCGCCCAGAAGTTCTACGCCGGCGAGAAGATCCCGGAGAACGTCATCATCAGCGACCGCGCGTACGACGACTCCAACGCCAAGGCATCGCTCGGTGGAGCCTACTGACCCACGCGCCCGGCTCCTTCACCGCCGTCGTGCCGCACCACCGTGTCACGGCGGCTGCCGGCCCCACCCCTCTGGAACAGCGGAAGGCCAGACGACCCATGGCACCACCCGAAGCGGAACCTCAGGAACGGCGGCCGGACGCGCCCGCCGGGACCGGCACGGTGCTCGAAGCGCGCTCGGTCAGCAAACGGTTCCCGGGCGTCCGCGCGCTCGACGACGTCTCCTTCTTCCTGCGCGCCGGCGAGACCCATGCCCTCGTCGGAGAGAACGGCGCCGGCAAGTCCACTCTCATCAAGGTGCTCACCGGCGTATACCGGCCCGACGGCGGCGAACTGCGCATGGCGGGCGAGCCGGTGAGGTTCGCCCGTCCCGCCGAGGCACAACGGGCCGGCATCTCCACCGTCTACCAGGAGGTGAACCTCGTCCCGCTGATGAGCGTGGCGCGCAACATCTTCCTCGGCCGCGAACCGAGGAACCGGCTGGGTCTGATCGACTTCCCTCGGATGAACCGTGAGGCGGTCGGACTGCTCGACGGTTTCGGCGTACGCGTCGACCCTCGAAGTCCTCTGCACCGGCTCGGACTCGGCACCCAGCAGATGGTCGCGCTCGCCCGGGCCGTCTCGGTCGACGCGCGTGTCGTGGTCATGGACGAACCCACCTCCTCACTGGAACCCCGCGAGGTGGAGACCCTCTTCCGCGTGATCGGACAGCTACGCGGCCGAGGCATAGCGGTGCTCTATGTCAGCCATCGCATGGACGAGCTCTACCGGATCTGTGACCGGGTCACCGTGCTCCGCGACGGCCGCCACATCCACACCGGCGACCTCGCCGGGATCGACAGGATGCGGCTGGTCTCGATGATGCTCGGCCGGGACCTGTCCGAGGTCCGGCGCACCGGTCTGACCAGCTTCGCGGCCGAGGGACACGACGCCGCCCGCACTCCTGTCCTCACCGCCACCGGCCTGGCCAGCCGCCACCGGCTCCACGACATCTCGCTGTCGCTGTACGCGGGAGAGGTACTCGGCCTCGGCGGGCTTCTGGGCTCCGGCCGCAGCGAGACGGCGAAGGCACTCGCGGGCGCCCTCGACCTGGACGCCGGAGAACTCACCGTCGGCGGACGGCGGCTGCGCCGGCTCACCTCGGCCGGCGCCGTCCGCGCGGGCATCAGCCTGCTGCCCGAGGACCGCAAGGCCGAAGGCATCGTCCCGGGCCTCTCCGTACGCGAGAACATCGTGCTGGCCGCACTGCCCCGTCTCTCCCGCGCCGGAGTCGTCTCCCGCTCCCGGCAGGACCGCGTCGTCGACATCTTCATGAAACGCCTGCGGATCAAGGCGTCCAGCCCGGAACAGAAGGTCGGCGAACTCTCCGGCGGCAACCAGCAGAAGGTGCTGCTCGCGCGCTGGCTCTGTCTGGAACCCAAGGTGCTCCTGCTGGACGAACCCACCCGCGGCATCGACGTCGGCGCCAAGGCCGAGGTGCAGCGCCTCATCGACGATCTCGCCCGTGAGGGCCTCGCCGTGCTGCTCATCTCCTCCGACATCGAGGAACTCGTCGAGGGCGCCGACCGGATCCTCGTACTGCGCGGCGGCGCCCTGGCGGGCGAGCTGGTGGGCGACGAGGTGGGCGAGGACCGGCTCCTCGAAGTGCTCGCCGACCAACCGCCGACGACCGAGGAGCGGACACCGGACGCTCAGGAGGACCCGCGATGACCCAGGCCACCATGTCCGCGCCGGCGAGCGCGTTCGCGCGGCTGCGCGATCCCTCCTGGTACCAGGAGTACGGCGTGTACGTGGCCGTGGCGGCGCTGCTGCTCTTCAACGCGCTGTTCACCGACCACTTCATGACCGCCGACAACCTGCGCACCCAGCTCGTCCAGGTCGCTCCCGTCGTCATCGTGGCCCTCGGCATGGCCCTGGTCATCGGCACCGAGGGCGTCGATCTTTCCGTCGGCTCGACCATGGCGCTCGCCACCGCGCTCCTGCCGCTCTATCTCGGCTACGGGCTGATACCCGCGCTCGCCGTCGCGCTGCTCGCGGGCGCGGTCGTCGGAGCGGTCAACGGCGCGCTGGTCTCGGTGATCGGGCTGCAACCCATCGTCGCCACCCTCGCGTTGTTCGTCGGCGGCCGGGGCCTGGCCCTCGTCGTGGCCGACGGCCGGCTCAAACAGATCGTCAACCCCGATGTGCTGGCGCTCGGCACCGGCTCCTTCCTCGGCGTCCCTCTGGTCGTCCTGATCGCCGGCGTGCTCGCCGTCGCCGTCGCCCTGCTGGTGCGGCGCACCACATTCGGCCGCCAGATCGTCGCGGTCGGGGGCAACCGGTCCGCCGCCGCGCTGGCCGGACTGCCCGTCCGCCGTGTCCTGACAGGTGTGTATGTGCTCTGCGGTGTGCTGGCGGCGCTCGCCGGCATCCTCGCCACCGCCCGGCTCACCGCGAGCGATCCCTCCTCGCTCGGCACCCTGATGGAGCTCTCCGCCATCACCGCGGTCGTGGTCGGCGGCACTCCGCTCAACGGTGGCTCCGTGCGCGTGCTCGGCACCGTCGCCGGAGCGCTGCTGATGCAACTGCTCCGGGCCACTCTCGTCAAGCACGACCTGCCCGACTCCACCGCACAGATCGCCCAGGCGGCCATCATCGTCGCCGCCGTCTACGTCGCCCGGGAGCGTCGGTCCCGATGAACGAAACCACACCCGTCCGCACGGACGGGACGCGAGTGTCCGGCCCGGAACCCGCCGCGGCCGGAAGCACCACACCACGCCCGACGGCCGGCTCCGCGCCGGCCCGCGTACGCCTCGCCGGACTCGTCCAGCGCCAGGGCGTCCTCGCCGTGCTGCTGGCCGTCGTGCTCATCGCCTCGTACGTCTATCCGACCTTCGCCACCCTCGACAACGCGCGCGGCGTGACCGTACAGGCGTCCTTCCTGGCCGTGGTCGCTCTCGGAATGACCCTGGTCATCATCAGCGGTGGCATCGACCTGTCCGTCGGGTCCGTATTCGCGCTCGGTGGTGTGCTCGCCGCCTGGGCCTCGCAGTGGGGACTGCTGCCCGCGTTGCTGGTGCCTCTCGTGGTGTGCGGTGGCATCGGCCTGATCAACGGACTCCTCGTCGCACGCGCCGGAATGGCGCCGTTCATCGTCACTCTCGCCACGCTGCTCGCCGCGCGCGGGCTGCTGCTCGCCGTCACCGACGAGGGCGCGACCACCTATCTGGTGCCCAAGGACTCCGCCTTCGCCGCACTCGGTCAGGGCAGCGTGGGCGGCTTCGGCCATCCCGTCCTGATCGCGCTGGCGCTGTTCGGCGCCGGCGGCCTGCTGCTCCAGCGCACCTCGTTCGGACAGACCCTGTTCGCCGTCGGCGGCAGCGACGACGCCGCCACGCTGATGGGCCTGCCCGTCGCCCGTACCAAGATCCTCGTCTACACCCTGAGCGGGCTGCTGGCCGGACTGGCCGGAGCGCTCAGCGCGGCGCGGCTCTCCTCCGGCGTGACCATCGTCGGCGTAGGGATGGAGCTCGACGCGATCTCGGCCGTCGTCATCGGCGGCACACTGCTCATCGGCGGTGCCGGTACGGTGAGCGGCACCCTCTGGGGCGTTCTGCTGCTGGCCGTCATCCAGAATCTGATCAACCAGATCGGTTCGCTCAACTCCTCCTACCAATCGGTGGTCAGCGGCGGCTTCCTTATTGTCGTCGTTGTGGCGCAGCGCTATCTCGCGCGAGGCCGCGAATCCACCTGATCCGGCCGGGATCCGACCGTGTCATGCCGAACCGAGCCATGTCGAAGCAAGGAGTGCCGTGGGCGTCAGCCTCAAGGACGTTGCGCAGCGGGCGGGCGTGTCCATCAAGACCGTGTCGAACGTGGTGAACAACTACCAGCACGTCACGCCTCAGATGCGGGCCAAGGTGCAGCAGGCCATCGACGAACTCGGCTACCGTCCGAACCTCACCGCCCGCCATCTGCGCAAGGGCCGCACCGGCATTATCGCGTTGGCCGTCCCGGAGTTCGGCAACCCGTACTTCGCCGAGCTCGCGGGCGCGGTCGTCGACGCGGCGGCGCGGCACGACTACACCGTGCTGGTCGATCACACCGCCGGGCTGCGCGAGAAGGAACTCCTGGTGAGCCAGGGCTTCCGGTCCCATGTCATCGACGGACTCATCCTCAGCCCCATCCACCTGGAGACCGAGGACCTGATGGCCCGTACCGAGACGGCGCCGCTGGTACTGCTCGGCGAGCGGGAGTACGAGGCTCCTTACGACCACATCGCGATCGACAATGTCGCGGCGGCCCGCACCGCGGTACGGCATCTCATCGACCGGGGCCACCGCAGGATCGCGTTCCTGGGCTCACGCACCGGCCGCGAACGCCAGCCCGCGCATCTGCGGTTGCGCGGCTGGCGCGAGGAACTGACCGCCGCCGGTGTCACGCCCGAGGAAGCCCTGGTGGTGGTCACCGACGGATACGGGCGTGAGGACGGCGCCGCGGCCATGGCCGCGCTGCTGGACCGCGGCGAACAGCCCGACGCCGTCTTCGCCTACAACGACCTCATCGCCATCGGCGCCATGCGCACACTCACCGAACGCGGACTGCGCGTTCCCGGGGACGTGGCCGTCATCGGATTCGACGACATCGAGGAGTGCCGTTACGGCGCCACCACTCTCACCACGATCGCACCGGACAAACAGGCCATCGCCCGGCTCGCCGTCGACATTCTCGTCGAACGGCTCTCGGGGTCCGCCATGCCCGAGCCGCGGCGGCCCCGGCCCGGATACCGCCTCATCGTCCGTGAATCCACCGCCATTCGGCCTCCGGCCGCGTAAGGCGCGTCGCCGCGCACGCGTCGTCGCGCACCGCTTTCGCGACGCGGGCAGCCGGAGGTGTCGCATTCCGGGACCGATGATGTGATGCGTATCACTGCCTGGGCGCTTCGGGTCGGACGTGCGCGATCATGACCGGATGGACGCTCGTTTCCTTGGCACCGCTGAGCTGGTCGAAGCGCCGTCCGTGGCCGTCGTGGTCGACGTGATGCGTGCTTTCACCGTGGCTGCCTGGGCCTTCGCCCAGGGCGCGGAAAAGATCGTTCTTGCTGAGTCGCTGGACGAAGCCCTGGCGCTCAAGACTTCCCATCCGGATTGGGTGGCGCTCAAAGACGGTCCGCTTGCGCCCGGGTTCGACACCGTCAACTCGCCGGGCCTGCTGCGCTCCATTGACCTTGGCGGACGGACCGTTGTCCAGAAGACCACGGCAGGCACGGTCGGCGCCCTCGCGGTCAAGGAGGCGTCGCTGGTGCTGTGCGCCGGCTTCGTGGTGGCGGAGGCAACGGCCCGGCTCTTGCGGACACGCGAGTGTGACCGTGTCACGTTCGTGGTCACTGGCGACGATGGGCACGCCGATGAAGACCTGGCGTGCGCTCACTACATCGCTCGGAGAGCCACCGAGGCCCGGACGGACGCCGCTGACTACCTCCGCCGCGCTGCCGCGTCGCGCGCCGCCGCCGAGCTGGCGGAGGGTGTGCGTCAGGGAGTCCATCCTGATGACGTCGCACTCTGTCTTGAGCTCGACCGGTTCTCCTTCGCCATGGCGGCGGCCTTGGAAGACTCGCTCATGGTGCTGCGTCCGTGCGCCGTGCCTTCGCCGAGCGACGAGGCTTCGATCTGATCGCTGGTGAGGTCCGACCGGGCCGAGCGTTCCGAGGGCCCCCGCGCGAACCAGGGATGGGTGCTGCGCAGCGTCGACCTGCTCGCCCAGTACGACTCGTACGCGATGATCCGGCTCATCTCGCCCCGTCCCCTGCTGATGATCGCCGGTTCGGAGGCGGAGAGCGCCTACTTCAGCCGGGAAGCGATCGAGAAGGCGGCCGAGCCCAAGGAACTCGTCGTCATCGACGGCGCCACCCATATCGACCTGTACGACAAGGACGAATACGTCACCCCCGCCGTCGCTCAGCTCACCGAGTTCTTCGGCAAGCACCTGGCCGGCTGACCGCCTGCCGTGCCTCAGGGCTGTCCCGTAATCCCTGGCGGGCACGCGACGACAGCTATGGCGCCTCGCCGCGTTGTCGGAACGCCCGGATACATTCCGTATGCGAGCGCCCCTCGCCGTGCGATCCACCGCATCCAACGCCGCGCGCTGATCCACCTGGAATTACAGGACAGCCCTCAGCGCACGATCCGACATGGATGTTCCTCACGCCCCACGCCGCCGCCCGAACATCCGCCGGCCGCGCTTGCGCGGGTCCCGGGCCAGGGCGATACGCAGCAGGACCACCACCGTGGCCGCGAACAGGCCCCAGGACTGGGTCAACAGCACGATCCGCCACTCGCTGGCCTCCGGCACGAACCGGCAGTACTCGGAGGCGGCGAATCCCCAGTGCACACAGCCGAAATGGTCCCGGCTGACGATCAGCGTGAGGTGCAGTACGGCGCCGGTGACCGCTGCCGCCAGGACGGCGTGCAGCAGACGCAGCTCACGGGCCGCCGCCCGGGTCCGGCGTTCCACCACCAGCGCCACCACCACCTGCACCAGGCCGGCCAGTGTCAGTCCCTGCGTAAAGCTGGTCGGCAGCAGGATCTCCGGCGCGAACAGCGCGCTCAGCAGGTGCGCCGACCAGCAGAAGACGGCGCCGACGCCGGAGATCCACAGCGCGGTACGCAAGGCGACGCCGGGGCCCGGTTCCGGAGGTGGTGGCCGCCAGTCGCCGGGCGCCTCGCCGATGACGAAACGATGTGGGGGCCGCACAGCCGTACGGCGGGCCACAACGCCGCCAAGCATCGGGATCAGCGCCGTACCCACCAGCAGACCGATCATCACCAGCGGTGGCACCAGGACGACCGGCTGAAGCACGGCTCCGATGAAGAACCGCGTGACAGCGGAGTACTGACGGAATCGGTCGCTCGCTCCGAGTGCCTCGGACCAGGAGCCCAGTTGCAGCAGATAGCTGAGCCAGACGCTGAGCAGCACAACGAGGGCACCGACCGTGCCCAGGATCACCGCCCGGGGATGCTTCCCGGAGACGACGACGGGCGCCCAGGCGCGGGCGGTGCCGGCGGTCCACCGTACGGCGAGATAGCCACCGCCCATCAGCACCAGCCAGGAGAAGTACATCGTGGACAGCGGGATCTCGACGGCCGAGCCGAGTGACGCCGCGTACGACTCGGAGCCGATGGTCCCGAGCACCAGCCCGGACCCGAGCCATCTGCCGACGGAGTCGGCGTGCTCCCATGGCCGGCCGGTCAGACAGGCGGCCAATTCGGCGCGCCAGATCCCGAGGGCCAGGCCGACGCCGAGGACAAGCGCGAGGGGCAGCAGCGCCAGCGGGCCGTAGCGGTCGGTCCCGGAGATGTCGGCGACCAGATCGGTGACCGGCTCGTACGAGAAGGTGGCGGCCACGCCGAGCGCGAAGGCGATGCGGGGAGTGAACGTGAAGAGCAGACCAGGGTCGGCCAGGGCTCGCAGTCGCGTCCCGGACGTGGGATGGGTGCGCAGAATGTCCGGCGTCTGCGTCGATGTGGTGCCGTCCTCGGCGGCGCTGTCGGTGGCGGCGCCGGAGAGGACGGAGGTCAGTCCCGCCGCGCCGTCGGACGTCAGCGCGGCCCGCGCGTCGGCGTGCAGTTCACGGCTGCGCAGCACGGACTTCCGGGCGAGCGGTATGAGCACACCGAGCAGTGTCAACTGGCAGGCGGACAGCAGATAGAAGGAGAGCGGGCCCGAGAGGGACGGGGTCAGCAGCGGGGTGAGCGGCATCCCGATTACGCCGGGAACGAGCAGTCCCAGCAGGAACACCCGCCAGGCGGAGTCGGTGAGGAAGGCGATGTCGACATCGCGGTTGCGCAGATGAGCCAGCTCGTGGAGGACGATCGCGCGGTAGGCCGTCGGATCCTCGTCGTGGAGTTGGAGCAGCCCGCGGCTGAGCATCACATAGCGTCTGCCGCGCCGGCCGAAGGCGAGCCCGGTCACGGCCGGATCCAGCAGGTTCACCAGATAGCGGACCGGTTCCCTGACGCCTGCGGCGGTACGCAACTCCGCGAGTTCGCGGGCCTGTCCGGGCAGTCGGTCGACCGGGAACGGGCGCAGTCGGCGACGGCGGATCCGCAGGGAGGGCTGGAGCCAGTACAGCACCAGTACGGCGGCCCAGAACAGCAGCAGCGACGCCAGGCCGACCATGGTGGAGCCGAGTGGCGAGGGGCCCCCGCAGATCTCGCGCCAGTCCTCGGACGGCGGGGTGGGGCGGCCGGCGTCCATGTCCGCGATAAGGCGGAAGACACAGGAGCGGTAGGCCATCGGATCGATGTCGTCGAGGCCGATGACGAGCCAGCCGGTATAGGCCGAGCCCACGGTTGTGGCGGCCCCGGACATGGCGACGACGAGCAGACCGAAACGCAGCGTTGTCCCGGACGCCACGGCGAATGGATTCGGCCGGACGGCCGGGGCAGTTGAGTCGGCTGTCACTCCGCTGTGGGCTCGGTGCGCGGCGTGGCGGCGGTGCCCGGGCTGGTGATCAGCCCGCCGATGATGGCGTCCGCGAGAAGTTCGGCCCGCTCCTCCGGCAGGCCGAGGGCCTTCGCGCGTACGACGGCGATCCCGCGCAGCCGCAGCAGTTCTTCGGGCGGCAGCGCGGGCAGCGCGGTCGGCGGGCCGCTCGCGGCGGTGCCGCCGGGCCGCACGGGCGCAATCGGCAGCGGGTCGGGTTCGGGACCTGACCGGCGGCGCCGGAACCACCGTGTGATCCACGGCCGCATCCGCTCTCCGGCCGCGTCGACCGCCTGGACGGACAGTTGCTTTACCACTTCGACCGATGCCGCCAGAGCCACGGTGGTGATCAGTACACCGATGGTCTCGACACCCATGCCCAGCGGCTCCGCGCGGACAGGCGCCTGACGTGCCGCGTGCGGCACGGTGAAGAAATCGGCGGTTGTCTCCTCGAAGAGATTCAGTTCGCCCGGAGCCAACTCCGCGACGGCGTTCCGGGCAAGGCGGACCGACAGTTCATCCCCGTTCATGCGACGAGCGTCACAGGGGGACTCGATGGCGTCAACATCATCTGACGGAGGGCCTGTTGGCCGAACGTATCGATACGAGGGCAGGCCGTCGGCCGGACGCACCGGATGCCGGCGGCTCGCTCCTCGACAGCGGTGGACACGCACCGGGCCGGCCGCGCCGCTCGACACCTATGGCCGTGGTCGGAGAGACGGGCGACCATGTGTTCTACATCACCACCGCGGGATCGAGTGGCGCGATGATTTTGAGGCGGCGCGGCGGTCTCCTTCACCGTGACTTCCCAACGAGGAACAGGAGCGATTCCATGCGCATGGTGATCAGTGAGTTCATGAGCCTGGACGGCGTGGTGCAGGCGCCGGGCGGACCAGAAGAGGACACCGACGGTGGGTTTGCCCACGGCGGCTGGTCGCATCCGTTCTTCGACCCGGAGGTGGTGGGCGGTGCTTTCGACGACGCGCTGACCAAGGCCGGTGCGCTGCTGTTCGGGCGCCGCACCTGGCAGTCGATGGCCGCGGCGTGGCCCGAGCGGGCCGGTGACCCGTTCGCCGACCGGATGAACGCCATCCCGAAGTACGTCGTGTCCGAGACGCTGGACGACGCCGAGCTGACCTGGCAGAACACCACGCGCCTCCCCGGTGACAAGGCCGTCGCCCGCATCCGGGAACTGCGCGGGACCGACGGCGGCGACCTGCTGGTCATGGGCAGCCCCACGCTCGTACGCGCTCTCCTGCGCGAGGGCCTGGTCGACGAGCTCCGGCTCATGATCATGCCGGTGCTTCTCGGCGGCGGTAAGCGGATCTTCCTCGACGACGGTGTGTTGCGCACGCTGGAGCTGGTCTCCAGCGTCACCAGCGGCACGGGTGTGCATGTCTGCACCTACCGGCCGGTCGCCGAGGCGTAGGCCGGGTCCGTATGCCGGGCCCGACCGTGGTCGCCGTGCGATTCCGGAACCGGATCAGTGATCTTGGCGTCGTCGTATCGTGCGGCTCGTGTTCGTGGCTGTGACACGGCGAGCCGCACTGGGACGTACGCGGACGGTGACAGGCGGAGAGGGCGGCATGGGGACAGGCGTGGTGAGGTCCCGTTCGCGGTTCCTCGGTGAGCGGATGTGGGACCGTGTGCTGGTCCTGCTCTCCGTGCTGGTGGCGTGTCTGCTGGTCTTCCATACCGCTCTGCCGAATGACGTCGGCCGGCTGGGAAGTCTCCTGGAGACATTCCTTCCCTGGCTCGGACTGAGTGTCCCGGTGCTCCTGGGGCTGGCCTTGCCGCGCCGCTCGGTGGTCGTTTGGTGTGCGTCGTTGTTGCCTGTGCTGGCTTGGTTCAGTCTCTTCGGCGGCCTGCTGGTCTCCCGTCCGGGACCGGAATACGACATCACCGTGCTCCAGCACAATGTCAGCGATGAGAACCGGGATCCTTCGGGCACCGCGCGAAAGCTGCTCAAGCCCGGAGCCGAGCTCATCGCCTTGGAGGAATTGACACCGCCCGCTCTGCCGGACTTCGCGGCGGTTCTGGCGCCGGACTATCCCCATCACGCGACCGTGGGAACGGTCGGACTGTGGTCGAAGTTTCCTCTGGTCGATGTGCGACGCGTGGACATCAGACCGGAGGGCATCGAGGAGGGCTGGGACCGTGGAATGAGAGCGACGGCCAGGACTCCACAAGGCGATGTCGCTGTCTATGTCGCTCACCTTCCGTCGGTGCGTATCGGTTTGGCCGAGGGACTCACCTCGGCGAGGCGGGACGAGAGCGCGGCCCTTCTCGGTGCGGCGATAGCCACTGAGCGGCTGGACAGGGTGATTCTGGTCGGGGACCTCAACAGCACCATGGACGACCGCGGTCTGGCTCCGCTCAGCTCCCGGTTGAACGCGCCACGGTCCGGTTTCGCGTTCAGTTGGCCCGCGGGCTTTCCGCTGGCCCGGATCGACCAGATCATGGCGCGGTCGGGCACCGTGCCTCGTGTCTGGTCGCTGCCTGCGACGGGCAGCGATCACCTGCCCATCGCCGCCCGCGTCAGATTCGACAAGACCGCCGACAGCGGCCGCGACTGTCAGAGCGGCGCCGCACCGTGCGCGCGTAGCGGGACTTCCGGCCCGTCCTCCGGGTAAATGCCTTCCTGGGGCAGTTCGCGGCGTGTGCGGACCGGCGAGAGGAAGACGGGCAGGAAAGCCGTCGCCACGACAGCGCCGCCAACCCACAGCGTGGTGTGCACAGTGGTCAGTTGGCCGATCATGCCGGCCACGGCGGAGCCGATGGCGAGTGAGCCGGTGAGCAGGAAGCGGAAGGTGGCGTTCATACGGCCGAGGAGGGAATCGGACGTCATCCGCTGCCGCAGACTGACGCCGAGCACGTTGTCCACGCCCGTCTTGAACATGGCCAGCAGCCAGCCGAATCCCGCCGGCCACAGCCAGGGACCACGGTCGATCAGTGGTATGAGCAATCCGGCGGGCGCCAGGCACAGCCCGGCGAAGCCCAGAGTACGGCCGTAGCCGAGACGTCCGGCGATGGGACGGGCGCAGCGTGCTCCGAGGAGCAGACCGACTCCGCCCATGGCCCAGAACAGACCCAGCGCGCCGGCGGAGAGGCCGAGTTCGCGGACGAACAGCACGGGCAGCATGGTGTTGATGATCTGGTAGCCGAAGTTGGTGAGGGCCGCGGTCAGCGCGAGCGCCCGTAGTTCCCTGTTGCCGAAGACATGGCGCAGTCCCTCTCCGATCCGCGCCGCCAGCCGGGTGGGCCGGCCGGGCAGGGGCGGTGCGGCGGCCGGTGTGCCGCGGATGACACTGAGGCGTAGGGCCGAGGCCAGATAGCTCACGGCTGTGCACGCCACGGCCAGAGGCGCCGTGAGGAGTTGGACGAGTCCGCCGCCCGCTCCTCGTCCGGCCACATTGCCGACGGCTATGAGTGTCATCACCGCGGAGTTGGCCCGCACCAGACCGTCACGGCCGACCAGTTTCGGAAGCACACTCTGCGAGCCGACGTCGAAGAAGACCGTGGCGCAGCCGTTCAGTACGACGACCACGTACAACTGCCAGAGTGTGAGGGTGTCCAGCCACCAGGCCAGTGGGACGGAGGCGAACAACACCGCTCGTGCCAGGTCCGCGGTGATCAGCACACGCGTATGGCGCATCCGGTCCACCCACGCTCCGGCGGGCAGACCGATGAGGAGAAAGGCGATGGTGCTCAGGGTGGCGAGCGCGCCGACCTGGCCAGGGCCCGCGTCGAGAGCGGACACGGCGATGAGCGGGACGGCGACATAGCCGATGTTGGTGCCGAACTGGCTGAGGCTGGTCGCGGTGAACAGGGCGCGGAAGTCGGCGTTCCGCCAAGGCGAGTTGGACTGCATGATCCGTTCATCCGGTGGTTGAGCCGGTGGTCGTTCCGGTGGGTGATGCGGAGGTTGCTTCGCTCGGTGATCCAGTGCTTCGCGGCGACTCGGCGGTGGTGACCTCGGCGGCCGGACCGGGGCCGGGTTTCCGGCCGCGCGTCAGTCCCACGCCGAGGAGCACCACGGCCATCCCCGCGATGATGCGGAGCCCCAGCTCTTCGTCGAGGACGATCGCGCCCAGGGCCACCGAGACCACCGGTAACAGATAGCCGACGGTCGCGGCGGCGGTCGGGCCCTCGTCCGCTATGAGCCGGGAGTTGAGGTGGAAGGTGATGCCCGTACCGCAGATGCCCAGCACTACGACGGCGATCCACGCGGTGAGTGTGGGCGTGGCCGAGGCGCTGGGAGCGGCGGGCAGGACGGACATCGTCAGGCCGGTCGCCATGAGGAGCTGGGCCGCCGAGAGGGCGAGCGGAGCGGTCTCCCGGCCGATGAGATGGCGTGCCATATAGGCGAACGCCACGGCGTAACTGAGGGCTGCCGCGAGGAGCGCCAGCGCGCCCTTGCCGGTCAGGCCGGCCTGGTGCCAGGGAGCGAAGATGAGCAGGACGCCGCCGAAGCCGAGCAGGAGGCCGGTCAGCCGGAGCGGACGGAAGCCGCGCTCCATGCCGAGTCCGACTCCAATGGCGAAGGACCACAGGGGAGTTGTGGCGTTGAGGACTCCGGCGACGCCGGAGTCCACGGTCTGTTCGCCGTAGCTGAACAGAAAGAACGGCAAGGCGTTGCAGAAGAAGGCGGCCACGACGAGATGGCCCCATGTCCTGCGGTCGCGCGGCAGCCGCTGACGGGCGGAGCGCGCCAGGACCAGCAGGACCAGCGCTCCCAGCGCGCACCGGATGACGGTGATGTGGAGGGGCGACAGGCCGCCGTCCAGGGCGATCTTTATCCAGAGGAAGCCCGATCCCCACAGCAGGGCGAGGACGGCCATACGTAGGAGAGTTCCGCGTGAGCCGCTGAGCACTGTCCGCCTCCCGGCAAGTGGTCCAAGTAGTTCTGGTCGTACGGTGCCTTGGCGGCTGCTGTAAGACAAGCGAAAAGATCTGGATGAAGAGTTAAGCTCTTCTACATGCTTGACAGACGGCGCATGCAGTTGCTGCGGGCGGTGGTCACCAGTGGATCGGTCACCGCGGCGGCACGGAATCTCGGCTACACACCCTCGGCGGTCAGCCAGCAGATGGCGGTGCTGGAGAAGGAGGCCGGTATCTCCTTGCTGGAGCGGACCGGCCGAGGCGTGCGGCCGACGGAGGCCGGCCGGCTCCTCACCGATTACGCGGCCGTCATCGACCGGCACTTCGCCGAGGCGGAGGTCGCGCTGGCCGAGCTGCGGGCAGGGCGGACGGGCCGCGTGGTGGTCCGCTACTTCGCCACGGCGGGAGCCACGCTGGTGGCACCCGCCGTGGCCGCGCTCCGTCGCGACCAGCCCGGCGTGCAGGTCGAGCTGAAGCTGAGCGATCCCGAGGACCCGCTGCCCAAAGTGCGGGACCGCCTCGCCGACATCGCGCTGGTGGTCCGGCCCCGGGGACAGCTCTCCGCCGACGGCATTCGGTTTGTGCATCTGCTCGATGACAGGTACTTCGCCGTGCTGCCCGAGGGACATCGGCTCACCGCCAAGCGCGAGCTCGATCTGACCGATCTCGCCGACGAGCCATGGGTCGGCAACGACCAGCCCGGCCCGTGTCTGGACCCTGTTCTCGACGCTTGCGGTGCGGCCGGCTTCAGTCCGAACTTCGTGGTGGAGAGCGGGGATTACGCCACGGCACAAGGGTTTGTCGCCGCCGGGCTCGGCGTCAGTCTGATTCCGGAGATGGGTCTCGGCAGCCGCCACCCCGCCGTGGCCGTGCGCCCGGTCCGCAATCCGGAGCCGGTCAGAACGATCTACGCGGCGATACGGGAGCCGGCGCCGGCCCAGCCCGCGCTGCGCAGACTGCTCGACGCCCTGCGGGACACGACCACCGCTCAGCGTGCCGAGCGCTGACGAGGGCCCGGTCACGGCCGGCGCGCGCGACGGCTCAACACCGTGGCGAACGGGCCGCGTCCCGGGACGGATCGGGTCAGCCGTCGAGATACCAGATGGTGCTGCTCAGGTCAGAGCCCCGTACGAGCTGGATCCGCCAGGGTTCGATACGGATCACGTGGTACTGGGGATCATCAGGGCCGCCGCGCCAGTACTGGACCGGGTCGTAGCCCACTCCCGGCGGACCGCCCTTGATGTACAGATCCCAGACATGCCGTCTGGACTCCTCGTCCTCGGCCCAGGCCGAGACGCTGTCGACGAAAGCGGCATCCTGGCGGGGGCTCCAGTACGCGTACGTGGTGTGCGGATTGCCCGCGAGATGTGCCGTCTTGACGAGGGTCCGGTAGGCGGCGAGCCAGCCGACCGGGCGGCCGTCGACGACTTCCCAGACCGGGAGCAGCACGCGGGCGCGCGGGCGGTTCTTCCCGTCGACGGTGATCATCGTGGCGTACTTGATGCTGCGGACATGGCTGAAGAAAGTGTCTCGGATGTCGGAGAAGTCACTGGCTTTGGCGGTCATGAGGGGCTCCTCGCGCGATCAGTGCGGAGCGGGTGTCTCTGTCCGGTTCGCGACGTCTTCGGACGCGAGTGCCGTGCCCTTCGGAGACCGCGGCCCGAGGACACTGACCAGGAGGGCGAGCAGAGCGGCGGCGAGCGGGACGACCAGGGCGGCGTGGTAACCGTCGAGCAGGGCCGCCGGCGCGTCCGAATCGGTCGCGGCGACATTGACCGCGGTGACGGTGGAGAGACCGAGAGCGGCACCGAACTGGAAGGAGGTGTACAGCAGGCCGCCGGCCAGTCCTTGCTCCCGCTCCTCGACACCTTCCATGGCGACGATGGTGAGAGGTCCATAGGCCAGCGCGAAGGCGAGGCCAAGGGTGATCAGCGCCGGGAACATCGCCGGATATGTCCAGTCGGCCCCGACGGGCAGGAACAGGGCGTACGCGAGCGCGGCCAGCAGCAGTCCGCCGGAAATCACCTTGGCGTTGCCGAACCGGCGCACCAGCCTGGGTGTGAGAGTGGGCGAGAGGATCGCGTCGATGCCGATGACGATCATCGCGAAGCTCGTCTGGACAGTCGACCAGCCGCGCAACTCCCGCAGATACAGCACCACGAGGAACTGGAACCCGAAAAAGCCGGCCGCGAACAGCAGCCCGGCGAGGTTGGCCCGGACCAGTGAAGCGTTGCGGAGGATGCCCAGGCGCACGAGCGGAGAGGACGAGCGCCGCTCGACGGCGACAAAGGCCGCGAGGAGGACCAGGCCCGCCGCGAAGGTGCCGAGTGTCCAGCCGATACCGGTGTGAGAGGCACGTTCGACAGCGAGGACGAGCAGCACGATGGCGCCGGTGATACTGACCGAACCGGCCAGGTCGACGCTCTGTCCGGTCCGGTCCGTCCGCGGCGAGCGCGGCAGGAGCGCGAGCGCGGCGGTCAGGATCACCGAGGACAGGACGACCGGAGCGAAGAACACCCACCGCCAGTCGGCCGCCGCGAGCAGCCCGCCGACGACCAGACCGACCGAGAAGCCGCCCGCGGCGGTACCGGAGTAGACCAGCAGGGCCTTGTCGCGCCGCGGGCCCTCGCCAAAACTCGTCGTGATGATGGAGAGTCCGGCCGGAGTCATGAAGGCGGCGGCGACACCGGTGACGAATCGCGCGACGATCAGCGTCCAGCCGTCGGTGGCGAATCCGCCGAGGCCGGAGAAGAGCAGGAAGACGGTGAGCCAGAGGACGAACATCCGGCGGCGGCCGAAGAGATCGGCGGCCCGTCCTCCCAGCAGCATGAAGCCGCCGTAGCCGAGGACGTACGCGCTCATCACCCACTGCAACTCGCCGGTGGACAAGCCGAGATCGGAGCGGATGGACGGCAGGGCCACATTGAGCATGGCCACGTCGATGCCTTCCAGGAAAATCGCACCGCACAGGACGAACAGCACGCCCCAGTCACGCGCACTCATCTGAATTCCTCGATGGTGTAGGGAAGTTCTTGGCTCGACCACCATCGATCAGGCGCTGGGAGGGAACAACGGCGAAGGCCGCAACGTTCGTTCAGCCAGGCTTACCGATCTGGGGACATCCGTGGAACGCGTTGAACTGGAATGTTTTCTCATCCTCGCCGAGGAGTTGCATTTCGGCCGTACGGCCGATCGGCTGCGTCTGTCGCGGGCCAGGGTGAGCCAGCTCGTCCAGCGTCTGGAACGCCGCGTCGGCGCGCCGCTGTTTGTCCGTACGAGCCGCCGCGTCGCCCTCACCGCTCTCGGCCGACAGCTCCGCGACGACCTCGAACCGCACCACCGCGCGGTCGAGGCCGCAGTGGCACGGGCCGCCGCTGCCGCGCGCGTCATCAACGGAGTACTGCATGTCGGGTTCTCCGGCCCGCCGGCCGGTGAGATCGTGCTGAAGGCCGCGGAGGCGCTGGGCGCCAGCCATCCGGAGCTGGGCGTCGAGATCTGCGAGGTACCGCTCTCGGACCCGTTCGGGCAGCTACGCAATGGCGAGTTCGACGTCCAGCTCTCGGAACTCCCGGTGTGTGAGAAGGATCTGGGCGAGGGACCGACTCTGCTCATGGAGGAGCGCGTACTGGTGATTTCCACCGCGCACCCGCTCTCCGCCGGAGAGATGGTGTCGCTCGAAGACCTGGCCGGTGTGCCGCTGCTGACCATCGCCGGTGAGGTCCCGGACTACCGGCTGGAGCGCCAGGTGCCGACACACACGCCCAGCGGCAGACCGATCGGCCGCGGCCCGGCCGTCACCAATCTGCAGGAGGCACTCATGCTCGTCGCCGGCGGCAAGGGAGCACTGCTGTCGGCCGCGCACACCGCCACGTACTACACCCGGCCCGGCGTCTCGTACCTGCCGTTCGAGGACGCCGATCCCATCGGGTACGGCCTGGTGTGGCGGGCCGGAGACGACAACGGCGCCGTCCGGGTCTTCGCGCGCACCGCGCTTGAGGTGGTGCGGGACGCCACAGCGAGTGATCGCCGAGGTCCGGTGCCGGAACCCGGCGGCGTCTGAGGTGCTACGCCTCCAACACAGCCGCCTCGGACCCGTCCGCCGCCGCGTCACTCGCGGCTTCCTCGGGGCGCGGCTCGACGGCGATCTGCGTGTCGATGATCGCCTTCGCCGCCGCCATGATGCCCGTCGGCATCACCGTGCGACGCACCAAGGCGTATGCCAGGCCACCGTCGAAGAGGATGGCGAGCTGCTCGGCAAGAGCTTCCGGCTCCCGGGCTCCGGCCAGCGCGGCCTGGCGGGTGAAGTACGCCTGGAGGTCCAGCTTGTAGTCGGCCGCGATCGTGCGCGCCGGATGGGACGGGACCGACAGCTCGGCGGCTGCGTTGATCAGCGGGCAGCCACGGAAGTCCTCTTTGGTGGTGTCCCGCTGCGCGGCTGCGAACACCGAGAGGATTCTGGCAACCGGCGAACCATGGTCGTCCGCCGGCAGGTAGCCCGCCAGAATGCTCGTCCCTGTTCCCGTCAGATATTCGGCCACCAGCTCGTCCTTGCCGGCGAACCGCTTGTACATCGAGCGCTTCGACACACCGGCCACCTCGCAGATCAAGTCCACACCCGTGGCATTGATACCGCGGCTGTAGAACAGCTCGCTGGCCGTCTGTACGAGGCGCTCCTTCACTCGGTCGACTTTGGGTGACACGCTCATGCCGCGAGTCTAACGCGCGGTTCGCCCATGGGAAACAAGTCGGTGTACTTCCCGGCTGAAGGAGGCAGAACCCTTTCCTTGTGCCGTTCTGGAGAAGCCGGATGTCGCACGGGAGAAGCCAGGGAGAGTCCATGGCGACCACCTGGATGGCCTACATCACCGGGCACGGCGCCCTCTTCGTCCGCCTGTGACGTGGTCGAGCAGGCCGGGGCGGAGTCGGGTGGCTGGCGACGCTCTCCGGACTCACCCGGCCGTAACGTGGGGGCCGGAAATCTCCGGCTCGCCGGATGCGGCGCCGCGCCGCACTATGAGTCCGACGGCGTCTGCCACAGTGACGCAGCTACGAGCCGGGAGGTTTCTTCCATGGCCTGCTACGTGTCGCGCAGCTCGTTGCGCCTCGCCGCGATCCTCACGTCGCTCTGCACATGTCTCACAGCCACCGCGCTGACGACATCGAGCGCGTTCGCGGCCCAAGAACACAACGCGTCGAAGTCGCTCGTGTCGGAGCTTGCGGACTGCAAGGCGCCGAAGACGGGAAAGCCCACGGTCGTGCTCATCCACGGCGCTTGGGCCGGCACATCGAGCTGGAGCGGTGAAGTGAAGCTGTTGCGGGAGGCCGGCTATCCCGTGCGCGCCATCGGCAACCCGCTCCGGAATCTCACCAGCGACTCCCAGACGGTCGCCGACTTCCTCCGTACCATCAAGGGCCCGGTTGTGCTGGCCGGCCATTCGTACGGCGGTTCGGTCATCACCAACGCGGCGGCTCAGGCCAACAACGTGAAGGCTCTCGTCTACGTCGACGCCGCGGCGCCGGCGATCGGGGAGACCACCGGAGAGCTCAGCGGCAAGACGTCGGCCCTCAACACGTCTCCTCCCGAGAAGCTGTACGACAAGGTGCCGTATCCGGGAGCGCCGAGAGGCGCGGCGGACCTGTACCTCAAGAAGGACATCTTCCTCAAGAACTTCGCGAGGGACCTGCCGGCCGGTCGGGCGACCGACCTCTGGGCCACGCAGCGGGCCGCCTCCAGCGCGGCGTTCAGTACGCCGTCGAAGTACGAGGCGTGGAAGAAGATCCCTTCCTGGTACTTCATCAGTACCGGCGACCAGATCATCACTCCGGAGTCCGAGCGGGCGATGGCGCGACGAGCTCACTCCAAGGTCACGGAGTTCAAGGGCGGCTCCCACCTGACGCTCATCTCTCATCCGGACGCCGTGTCCTCGGTGATCGGTTCGGCGATCTGCTCGGTCCGCGGATCGCGCTGACAGCGATCGAAACCGGTCCGCGGAGATGCGGTGAAAGGGCGCCTGACGGGCTTCGGCCCAGGTCAGGTGCCCTTTCTGGTGCCTGGAAGAAACCGGGCTTCCCCGGCGAGTGCCTAAGAGCTGTCCGTGCGCCTTCGCCTTGCGATGCACCGCATCCGACGCCGCGCGCTGATCCACCAGGGAGTACGGGACAGCCCTCAGCGGCCGATTCTCTCATCAAGGAGTGTGTATAGTTCGTTGTGCAACGAACTAAATCGGTTGCCTCGCTGCCGGCTGTCCCTTCTCCGGCGGCGAGGCGTTCCTCATTTCTGCATCACCGACGTCGGAAGCCCTCGCGCTTAGTCCGGCCCGCTCACCAGCAAGGACCACGACATGCCCCGCACGCCCATCGAAACCCGCGGCACCGAGGACCGCTCCTTGTCCGCCGTGGGTGGCCACGTTCGGCCCGCTCCTGTCCGGGCGGGGCTGAGTGGAAGCAAGGCGATATTGATGCCGGTCGCCATCGTGGTGGTGATCGGCGCGATCTTCATCAGTGTGTATCTCGCGGCCTTCCACGCGCCGGTGCCACGCGATCTGCCCGTCGCCGTGGTCGGCACGGCCGCTGACGCGGAGCGCATGGAGACACTGCTGGAGGACCGGGCCCCGGGTGCCTTCCTTGTCAGAGCGCTCCCGGACGAGGGCGCGGCACGCGCCGCCGTCGAGCACGGGAAGGTCTTCGCCGCCTACGCGTCACGAGCGGCGGACGGCCCTCTGGTGCTCTACGCCGGAGCGCACGGCCCGTCGGTCACCGGCTTCGTCACGGAGGCCTTCGCTCAGGCCGCCGCTGACGGAGAAAGGCTGAAGAGCCTCGATGTCGTACCGGCATCACCACGGGACACACGTGGGCTTGTTGTGTTCTACACGACATTCGGTCTGGTGTTGTCCGGTTACCTGTTCGGCATCATGACCTACCAATTGGCGCCCCGCATCGCGTTGCGCCAACGACTGGCCAGCCTCGCCGCGTTCGGAGTCGGCGGTGGAGTGGTCGTGGCGGCCATCGTCCGTGTCTTCGATGTGCTGCCCGCGCCTTTTCTCGGTGTCGTCGGCCTGGTGGCACTGGTCGCCCTCGCCGTAGGGGCCGCCACCATGACACTGGTACGCACCTTTGGTGTTGTCGGCTCCAGCAGCGCGGCGGTGTTGTTCATGACGCTCGGCAACGCCACCAGTGGTGGCAGTCTGCCCGCCGACTTCCTTCCCGGCTGGCTCCATCCGTTCTCGTTCGTCCTGCCCGTCGGAGTGGGAGTGCGAGCCGTCAACGGGCTGGCGTTTTTCCACGGGGACGGTGTGGCCAGGGCCGTAGTGGTACTGAGTGCCTGGACGCTGGCCGGCGTCATCGGTCTCTGGTTCCGCGAGAGGTTCCTCGCGCGCCGGACGGAGGGGCACTGACCGCGAAGGCCGGTCGGATGCGCTGGGCGAGCCCGGCGGAAGCCCGCAGAGCCGTTGTCAGCAGGCATCCCGTCCAGGCCCCACGCATCGGCTGTCCGCTCAGGACCTGGATCGCGTGTCCAGGCGCTCCGTCCATCACCCGTCCGGCATGTCTTCCGGCCGGCCACCCGGCCACCGGATCGTTGCCTCACCGCGTTCATGCCCGGTGTGGCCCCTCCTCGGTACCGCGGACCGGACCCACCACTCCGGGCGCGCGACGAGGAGCCAAACAGAAACAAGGAATCCCTTCATGACTTCGATCGACTCGACCACCTCGTCCGACCTCTTCGAGGGGAGTTCCTCGCTCTCGAACCCACCGCCCGGGAGCTGCTGTTCACCGCGGCCCGCACGCCGAACAGCTTCACTGACGAGCCGGTTTCTGACGAGCAGCTCAGGGCTATTTGGGAGCTGGCCAAGTGGCCTCCGACCTCGGCGAACACCAACCCCATGCGCGTGCTCTACCTACGCACCGAGCCGGCCCGGGAGCGGCTGATCCCGCATCTGGCCGAAGGCAACCGGGACAAGAGTGCCTCCGCGCCGGTGATCGCCGTGCTGGCCTACGACACCCAGTACACGGAACACGTGCCTCGGCTGCTGCCGTTCCGTCCTGAAATAAAGGAGATGCTCGAAGCCGACCCCGTCCACCATCAGGAGCAGGCCCGCTTCAACTCGGCGCTCCAGGCCGGCTACTTCCTGCTGTCCGTCCGGGCCGCCGGACTGACCGCGGGGCCTCTGGGTGGATTCGACGCCGCAGGAGTGGACCGCGAGTTCTTCCCGGAAGGCCGGCTCAGGTCCTTCCTCGTCGTCAACATCGGCAGGCCCGGCGACAACCCCTGGTTCGAGCGGCTCCCGCGCCTGGAGTACGAGGAGGCCGTCCGACTGATCTGACCACGCCCGGTACGGGCGGGACGCCCGTCCCGTCCTGCCGGCCGACTGACCACGTACGGAGTCACCATGTCCACACTGATCCCTTCACCACCGGAGCGCGGTTCGCACGAGAAGCAGACCGTTCGAGCCTTTCTCGGCGCCGCACGACTCCTCTCGGAACAACTGGCCCAGGAGCTGCGCCGCGCGACAGGTATGCGGCAGATCCATTACGAGATCCTGGGGTGGCTCGAAGAAGCCCCCGGACACCGGATGGGCATGGGCGACCTGGCCCGCCGGTCCGCGGTGTCACCGAGCCGGCTGTCGCATCTCGTCGACCGGCTGGAGGAGCGGGACTGGGTACGCCGCCTGGACAGCCCACGGGACGGGCGCGCTCATCTGACGGAACTCAGTGCCGCCGGTCTGACCGCTCTCCGAGAGGCAGCACCGTGGCAGGCCCGGTCCGCGCACGCGCGCCTGCTGGAGCACCTCTCCGAGGAGCAGATCGGTCAGCTTCGGCAGATCAGCGAGATCCTGCTGGGCCGGCTGACCGGCCAGGCGGCGACGGACGGGGCTGACCCGGCCGGGCAGCACCGTGAACCCGGTGCAGGAACTCACTGACCGGCAGCGCTTCTTCGGGCCGCAGGTACCGCCCGAAGTGATGCCGGATGCCTTCGAGATGGATCCGTGAGGCCTCGGCGAGCCGACGGCGGCCGTCGTCGGTGAGTACAGCGTGGACAACACGCCGGTCCTCCGCCGAGTGCAGCCGCTCCACCAGCCCAGCCTTGTCCATACGCTCCAACAGGCGGGTCAGACCGCCGGTGCTGTAGACGATGGCGTCGGCGAGGTCGCTCATGCGCATCCGGCCCTCGCGCGACTCCGACAGACGCAGCAGCACGTCGTACTGGGACAAGGTGAGCCCTGCCCGCTCACTCATCTCGCGCTCCATCGCGCGGGTGATGTGGTGGTAGGCGAGGATGAAATCCCGCCATGAGCCCAGGGCCCGCCGGTCCAGTTCGTCGTCATGCATGCGTCGGCTCCGCTCCACCCGAGAAATATATCTGTACCCGCAATAGTTACACCGGCAGATACATTACGCCGGCCGCTGCCGGCGCCCCAGCAGGGAGAAGACCATGGGAATCCCGACCGGTTCCGTCGGACTCAACATCGACCCGTCCTCCACCGGCCTTGAGACAGCACGTCGGCTGGCACAACTGGCGGACGAGTCCGGACTCGACTTCGTCGGAGTACAGGACCACCTCTACCATCCGGAATTCCTCGACGCCTGGACACTGATCACCTCGCTGGCGGCCACCACACAGCGCGTGACCTTCATGACCAACGTCGCCAACACCGTGCTCCGGCCTCCGGCGCCACTGATCAAGGCCGCCTCCACGCTCAGCACCCTGAGCGGAGGCAGAGTCGTCCTCGGTGTGGGCGCGGGAGCCGCGCCTCCGGCGACCGCCGCGTACGGCGGACCCCAGTACAGCCCGGCCCAGGCCACCGATGCCTTCGAGGAAGCCATGCGGGTGATGAAGGCCATGAGCGACCCGGCGCAGCGCGCCGTGCGCTTCGACGGGAAGTACCACCGCGTCAGCGGCGCGCACCCCGGACCGCTTCCGGCGCGGCCAGTACCGATCATGGTGGGCTCGTACGGGCCCCGCATGCTCAGGATCACCGGCCGGCTGGGCGACGGCTGGCTGCCCACCAACAGCTACGCTCCGCCGGAGCGGGTGCCGGAGCTTCAGCGGGTGATCGACGAGGCCGCCACCGCGGCGGGCCGTGACCCGAGGTCCGTCCAGCGCATCTACAACGTCATGGGAACCGTCACGGACGACGGCAACCCGGTCTTCGAGGGCCAGAACCTCGTCGGCCCGCCCGGATTCTGGGTGGACACACTGCACCGTTACCGCGAAGAGCTGGGCTTTGACTCCTTCCTCTTCTGGCCCGTCAACGCGGACAGCGAGGCTCAGGCGGCGCTCTTCGCCGAGAAGGTCGCCCCGCATGTCCGGCTCCCTCGTCAGCCGTCCGCCCGAGGAGCACAACTGTGACCGCCTCTCCGGTCATGCCCGCCACCACCGACGCGACCCCGGCCGCGTTGCCCACCGGAACCTGGCACATCGATCCACTGCACTCCAGCGTCGGATTCGTGGCAAGGCACCTGGGGTTCGTCCGGGTCCGCGGCCGCTTCTCGGACGTTGAGGGAACCGTCCACATCACCGACCCGGCCGGGAATTCGAGCGCCGAGGTGCGCGTCGCCACGGCGACGGTCGACACCGGGGTTCCCGTGCGTGATCAACACCTCCGCTCGCCGGAGTTCTTCGATTCCGCGAGCCATCCCGTCATGGAGTTCCACGGTCACGCGGTTCGCCGCGAGGCCGGTCACTGGTCCATGGACGGCGACCTCACCATCGCGGGCACAACCCGGCCGGTGACGCTCGTCGGTGAATTCCTGGGCGAGGACATCTTCCCGTTCACGGGAGGACGCCGTCTGGGCTTCACCGGGCGCGCCAGGGTCGATCGCCGCGAGTTCGGCGTCTCGGGGCTGCCGCCGCTGCCGGGAGCAACGATCTTTGTGGGCGCGGAGGTTGATATCGAGCTGGATATCAGCATGGTCGAGCACGACGTGCGTCCCTTCGCCGAACAGATCCTCGGGCGCTCGCTCGCGCTCTAGGGCGTGTTTCGAAAGTCCCGCCTGGCTCGCGACGCCTGGCACGCACGCTCGCCGCGTTGTCGGAGTCGTCCCAGTACATCCAGTACGCGAACGATCCTCCGCCTTGCGATCGCACGCACCAGACGCCGCGAGCCCCGCCCCAGGGGGCGGACGGCGCTACTTTCGAAACACGCCCTAGACGCTGTCTGACACATCCCGCCTGTCCCACGACGGTGCCGCGCCCGGTGTGAGGCGCGGTCATCGGAAGGGACCGGCCGGTTGATTGCCGTGTTGTGACGCCCTGGAAACGCGTCGTAACGCCCTATGTCCGGGTCATGACATCTCCCGGAAACACCTTGTTGCCCTCGAACGGCCCGGTGCATCGTCGCTGTGCGGCGTCCGACTCCCGTACGCCGCAGCCGAGTTGAGCGCGTACAGCACATCGGCGCGCCACCGATCGAGGAGGACCAACTCCATGGCAGCAGCGCGTACCCCCCAGCGGCGGCTCGCCACGGCAATCGCCACCGCGGCGACCGTGGCGGCGATCGTCGGAGCAGGCACCGCGCTTCCCGCCCAGGCCGCACCGGCCGAGGGCAGAGTCCTGCACGCCGGCGCCGCCGAGGCGATCAGCGGCAGCTACATCGTCACTTTGAAGAAGACGGCGGGATTCACGGCATCCGCCACACAGGGCAAGCGGCTCGTCGCGGAATACGGCGGCAAGGTGAACCGGACCTACACGTCCGCGCTGAACGGTTACGCCGCCACTCTCAGCGCTACGGAGGCCAAGCGTCTGGCGGCCGACCCCGCCGTCGCCTCGGTCGAGCAGGACCAGAAGGTCTATGCCACCGGTACGCAGACCAACGCCCCGTGGGGCCTGGACCGCGTCGACCAGGCGAACCTTCCGCTGAACGGCACCTACTCGTACCCGGATTCGGCGGGCGGCGGCACGACCGTTTACGTCCTGGACACCGGTGTTCGCATCACCCATCAGCAGATCGCCGGCCGGGCGTCCTACGGCTATGACTTCGTCGACAACGACGCGACCGCCCAGGACGGTTACGGTCACGGCACGCACGTCGCCACAACCGTCGCCGGCACCACCTACGGTGTGGCCAAGCAGGCGAAGATCGTCGCCGTTCGGGTCCTCGGCAACGACGGCTCCGGTACGACCGCCGGTGTCATCGCGGGCGTGGACTGGATAACCGCGAACCACGTCGCTTCCTCCGTGGCCAATGTGTCGCTCGGCGGCGGGGCCAGCACAACGCTCGACAACGCGGTGAAGAACTCGATCGCGTCCGGCGTGACCTACTCCATCGCGGCCGGCAACTCGGGCGCCTCCGCGGCGAACTACTCGCCCGCGCGGGTGCCCACAGCGATCACCGTGGGTGCCACAACAAGGACGGACGCGCGGGCCTCGTACTCCAACTACGGCTCCACCGTGGACATCTTCGCTCCCGGATCCGCCATCACGGCGGGCTGGAACACTTCCGACACGGCCACCTACACCGGCGACGGCACCTCCTTCGCCGCGCCGCACGTCTCCGGAGCCGCGGCCGTCTACCTGACCAACCATCCCGGTGCCTCTCCGGCGGCGGTGGCCACCGCGCTGACCAACGGCGCGACGTCCAACGTCCTGTCCGGCATCGGTTCCGGCTCGCCCAACAAGCTGCTCAGGCT
This sequence comes from Streptomyces sp. AK02-01A, assembly GCF_033795305.1. Classification (NCBI taxonomy): domain Bacteria; kingdom Bacillati; phylum Actinomycetota; class Actinomycetes; order Kitasatosporales; family Streptomycetaceae; genus Streptomyces; species Streptomyces sp. AK02-01A. The sequence goes on along the minus strand of NZ_JARBAE010000026.1, from coordinate 58,454 downwards.
TGTTCCGTAACAGCGCGTACGCGAGGCACGCCTCGTGGTTGAGTCCCGCCGCTCAGGGCCCGAGCGGCGGGACTTCCGTGCTTCACCGGATATATCCCGGCTCCGGGCGGGCGGCCGACCGGTACGGGCCGGCCGGCCGCCACCGGACATCAGGCGGCGCGAGGAGCGGGGTGGACGATGTGCTTGGTCTCCTGGAACTCCTCCAGCCCACGCACTCCGTTGAGCCGGCCGACTCCGCTCTGCTTGAAGCCGCCTTCCTCCATCTGGTCGACGATGACGGCCCAGGTGTTGGCCCAGACCGTACCGGCCTCCAGCTCACGGCCGACACGCAGCGGGCGGTCGACGTCGCGGGTCCACACACTCGCGGCAAGTCCGTAATCGGTGGCATTGGCGCGCGCGATCGCGTCGGCCTCGTCGTCGAAGATCTCGAAGGTGGCCACCGGGCCGAAGACCTCCTGCTGGACGATGGGGAGCTGGACGTCGTCCGTCTCCACCAGGCTCGGACGGAAAAAGGCGCCCGCGGCCAGCGGACCCTCGGTGACGACACCGCCACGTACGAGAATCTTGGCGTAGGCACCGGCGTCGGCGACGACCCGGTCCACGCGCTCGGCGTTCGCCTTGTCGATCAGCGGGCCCATTTGGCTGGCCGGGTCGGTGCCCGGTCCGACACGTACCGACTCCAGCGCGGCCGAGAGCCGGGTGCGCAGTTCGTCGGCGATGCCCCGCTGGACCAGAATCCTGCTGCCGGTCATGCAGAACTGACCGGTGAAGGTCGTGATCGCCGCGGTCAGGACGGGCACGGCGGCATCGAGATCGGCATCGTCGAAGACGATCATCGGCGTCTTGCCGCCCAGTTCGAGTGACATGCCCTTCAGGTGCTGGGAGGCGTCGGACATGATGCTCCGCCCGACTCCGGTGCTGCCTGTGTAGCTGATCACGTCCACGTCCGGATCCGCGACGATCAGCCGGGCACCGGCGCTGCCGGACTCGGTGAAGGTGTTGACCACCCCGGCGGGCAGGCTCTTGGTGGACCGCAGGATCTCGTAGAGCAGTCCGTTGGTGAGGCCGGTCTGGCCCGGCAGCTTCATCGCGACGGTGCAGCCGGCCGCCAGAGCCGGTGCGAAGGAGCGTACGGACAGGATCACGGGGGAGTTCCAGGGAGCGATGACCCCGGCGACTCCGGCCGGCTGCCGCAGTGTCATCGAGTACAGGCCCGGCTTGACCTCGGCGGCGCGGCCGGAGTCGGTCAGGGCCAGCGCTCCGTAGTAGCGGATCTTGGAGATGGTCAGATCGATCTCCAGAGTGGCCTCGGGAATGATCTTTCCGTTTTCGAGGGAGAGGAGCTCGATGAGTTCCTCGCGCCGTTCGGTCATCCTGTCGGCCAGCTCGAACAGTGCCTTTGCGCGCAGATCACGGTCGCGGGCCCAGTCACCGGCGCGGAAAGCGCGCCGGGCGGCGTCGATGGCGGCTCGGGCCTCGTCCGCACCGCCGTCGGCGAAGGTGCCCAGCACCGCGCCGGTCGCGGGGTTGATCGATTCGGTGGACTTGGCGGAGTCGGTCCAGGCCCCGTCGATGAGGTTCCGAGCGTGTACCGGGCGAGTGGAAGAGGGGGACATGAAGGTGTCTCCTGGCAGTGAGTGTGCCGGTGGATGGTGAGTGGATGCGGCTGTCCGCCGCGTGAGGCGTCTGTTCGGTGCGCGACCGATGACGACAGTGTCTGTGGACGACAGTGTGTGTGGACGGCGGTGTTTTTGCTTCGGCGGGCGAAGGGTCCGGTGCCGCTCCCGGGATTCCGGATCTCCCGCCGTCCACGGCGAAGGCTCGGCCGCGGTTGAACGGTCTGTGCCGATGCGCCAGGGATGAACCCAGGCTACAGCGGATCAGGTTCTTGCGATTTCTATGACGCTCTGAGCTGGATATTCGCTGATGAGGTGACCATAGTCCATCACAATCGTTCGTTACGCAACGAATGATAGCAGCCGGTCTTTCGCGACGGGTCCGCTCGGCGGCCCTCTGGTGCCAGAGGGTGAGCTCGAAGAGGAGGCATGGTGGAAGAGGGTCCGGATGCGGCCTTGACGGGCGTGAGGCATCGACTTATGGTTAGTTGCACAACGAACTAAATGGCAGACGGTGCGGCCCCTTGGGAGCGACACACGTAGCCATCGCAGGTTCACTCTTCAGGCCCGCAGCAGTGGCTGACGGACCCCCGCTCCGCCCAGGAACGCACCCGCGCCTGGCAGCGCCGCGGACATCCGGTTTGGAGAATCACCATGGCGGCAGAAGAGGGCTCTCCCTCCCCGCACACCACCCGTTCCACCGCTTCGTCACAGGCCGTCAGAGCGGCCGTGGTCCGTGACAAAGGCGGCCCCTTCCTCTTCGAGGAACTCGAACTCGATACGGCACTGCGCCCCGACGAGGTGCTGGTGAAGGTGGCCGCCACCGGCGTCTGCCAGACCGATGTGCACGTACGCGACCAGGCCCTGCCGACCCCGCTGCCCGCCGTCCTGGGACACGAGGGCGCGGGAGTGGTCGAGCGGGTCGGCAGTGGTGTCACCACCGTCGTCCCTGGTGACCGCGTCATCATGTCGTACCAGGCATGCGGCCACTGCGGCCCGTGCCTGCGCGGTCAGTACACGTACTGCGAGGCGGCCTTCCCCATCAACTTCGGCGGCTCGCGACTCGACGGCACCAACGCCCTGCGCGACGCCGATGGCACCCCGGTCCACGGGCACTTCTTCGGCCAGTCGTCCTTCGCCACGCACGCTCTGGCCACCGAACGCAATGTGGTCAAGGTCGACGACAGTGTGCCGCTGGAGCTGCTCGGCCCGCTCGGCTGCGGCATGCAGACCGGCGCCGGAGCGGTTCTGAACTCGCTCCAGGTTCCCGCCGGATCCAGCGTGGTCGTCATCGGGGCAGGAGCGGTCGGTCTGGCCGCGGTCATGGCCGCGCGTGTGGCCGGCGCCGCCTCCGTCATCGCGGTGGACGTCATTCCCGAGCGGCTGGCCCTGGCCGCCGAACTCGGCGCCACCCACACGGTCAACGGGAAGGAAGAGGACACCGCGGCGCGCATCGCCGAGATCACCGGTACCGGCGCGGACTACGTCCTGGAGATCACCGGACGGCCGGAGATGCTCACACTGGCCGTCGACGCGCTCGCCCCGCTGGGCACCGCGGCCCTCATCGGCGGAGCCCCGGCCGGCACCCGGGCACAGGTGGACATGAACGCTCTCCTGGGTGGCCGCACGATCCGCGGAATCGCCCAGGGCGACTCCATCCCGCAGCTTTTCATCCCTCAGCTCATCGACCTCTACAAGGCCGGCGAGTTCCCCTTCGACCGCCTCGTCGCTTTCTACGACTTCGACGACATCAACCAGGCGGTCGCCGACACCCGCAGCGGCAAGGTCATCAAGCCGGTCCTGCGTATCCACTCGTAGCGGTGCCACAAGCCGCTGCCCGACCTGCTCAAGAGAGAACAGACATGACCGACAACCAGCACAAGAAGTTCGGCGAGCCGACCGACCGTTACGGGATCGGCGCGGCCGGAATGCCGCTCAACACTCTCGCCGACTACCGGCCGATACCGGCGGACTCCTACGGCTCCCTGTTCCTTCCGGACCGTCTCACCAAGGGCTACCACGTCGAGGAGATGAACGACGGCGTCTACTACGTGACTTCGGGTGCCTATGACGCGATGTTCGTCGTGACGGGCAGTGGAGTCGTCGTCGTCGACGCTCCGCCGCTCCTCGGCACGAACATGCTCAGGGCCATCAAGGAGGTCACGGACGCGCCGGTCACCCACCTCATCTACAGCCACTGGCACTCCGACCACATCGGCGCCGCCGGGATCTTCGGACCGGATGTGAAGGTCATCTCCCACGAGTACACGCGGGAAATGATCCAGCGCTGGCCGGACCTGGGCGGCGAGCGGGGACTGCCCGTGCCGACCGAGACGTTCTCCACCAACGAGACCCTCGAAGTGGGCGGCGTGAAGCTGCAGCTCGACTACAAGGGTGTCAACCACACTCCGGGCAACATCTTCATCTACGCGCCGAAGCAGAAGGTCCTCGCGGCCATCGACATCATCAGCCCCGGCTGGAGCGCCTTCAAGCACTGCGACGCCTCGGAGAACATCCGCGGCTGGGCCGAGGCCCACGACTGGATCCTGGACTACGACTTCAAGGCCGTCGTCTCCGGACACGTCAACCGCTGGGGCACCCGTGAGGACGCTGTCGCCTCCCGCGCGTACACCAACGACATCGTCGATTTCGCCAAGGAGGCCCTCGACCAGGCGGAGGACCTGGAGTTCATCCAGCGCAACGGCTTCAGCAACGCCTGGGTGCTGTGGGAGAACTACTTCAACGAGATGACCAACTACGTCACCAAGAAGACCCTGGAGAAGGTCACCGACAACGGCCAGAACTGGGGCGAACGCCTGGCCGGCGCCGACGTGATGACGAAGTACCACGCCTACTCCATCCTTGAGGCGCTCCGCCTGGAGTACGGCATGGTCACCGGATTCGAGAAGCGGATCATCCCCCAGGATTCTTGATCCTCCCGGGGATTCGCCGGGGCCGGGAGAGCGCGGAATCCCGGCCCCGGCGGCCCTTCTCGCGCCCTGTCCGAGTGGCCGGCCAACGGCCGTACAATTCGTTGAGTAACGAATGATTGGAGTGGTTGTGGATCTTCCTGCCCATGAAGAAGCGCCGGCCGGGACCGTGGAAGCGGACGGCTCGCCGCGGGAAGGGGCCGACCAGTCCCCGTCGGTCGCTCTCTCTCCGTCCAGGCCGCTGAGCACGACCGAACGGGACGTGTGGCTCGGCTTCCTCTGCACCCATCTGCAGTTGCTTCGCACGCTCGACCGGAAGCTCCTGGACAGCCAGCGCATCGCGATGTCCTCCTATGAGGTTCTGCTGTGTCTGGCGGAGTCTCCCGAGGGCCGCGTCCGGATGAAGGACATCGCCTCCTCCCTGCTGATCAGCCGTAGTGGCCTGACCCGCATTGTCGACGACCTCGAACGCCAGGGTTATGTGGCACGGCAGAAATGCCCCACCGACGCCCGCGGGATGGACGCGGTCCTGACCGCGGCGGGCCGCACCGCCTACCGCCGCGCACGGAAGGTCCATCTGACCAACCTGCGCAAGGACTTCCTCGACAAGCTCAGCGCGGAGCAGCTTCAGTTCCTCAGTGAGATCTGGAAGACCGTCGCCGTGGACGAGCCCGGCGCCGAGGTCTGACCTTCCCGGGTACGCGCGGCGTGTTCCCGGGCCGACAATCCATGCCCGTGAAAGGACCGTACCGACCCATGACCGACCTGGACAGCCCGAGAGATCCCGCACCGGCCGCCGCCGTCTCCGCCCCGCCGGGCGGAGACGGCGGACTGTGGCCGGACGGGTCCCTGGATGAGGCCACCCGTCCCCGGGCGCCCCGGACCTCCGCCGATGAGACCGCGCCTTCCGCGCCGTACCCCGGCGGGACCGGAGCACGGCTGATACGTATCCACGCCGGACTCCGTCAGGAGATGGCGCAGATCCAGGACGCCGTGGCGCAGATCGCGATCGGCGCCAGTGATCCCGCCGCCGCGCGGTCGCTGATCAACAGCCTCACCCTGCGGCAGAACTACTGGACGCTGGGCTCCTTCTGCGCGGCCTACTGCCGCACACTCACGACCCACCACACCATCGAGGACCAGGTCATGTTCCCTGAGCTGGAGGCCCGCCAGGCATCGCTCGGGCCGGTGGTGCAGCGGCTGGAGGCGGAACACGAAGTCATCGCCGAGGCACTGACCGCACTGGACAAGGCCCTGGTCGCACTCGTCCGAGGCGACGCCACGATCGAGGATGTCCAGAGCCGCACAGATCTCCTCGACCGGATTCTGATATCCCACCTGGACTACGAAGAGGCCGAACTCGTCGGCCCGCTGGACCGGCTCGGGATCCACGTCTGAACTCCGCGGTGGTTCAGAAGGTCGTGCGGGGGCCGGAGTCGGCCCCCGCACGTTTTGGCAGTGTGCGGGGGTCTCTTCCGTGGCGGGTCCGTGAGGGAGCCGCCGGGTCAGCCGGGGAGTGAATGCCGTGCGGCGGCCAAAGCCCTCGCGACAGGCACCACATCGTCGACGGCCATCTCGACGCGCTCATAGACCTCGGGATTGAGGATCGTGGTGCCGTCGAAGTCGCCGGCGCTCAGATAGATCCCGGCCGGGGCCGTCCATGCCTGGAGGAAGGCGAACAGAGGACGCATGGCGTGCTCGATGACCAGCGAGTGCCGGTCGCTGCCGCCCGTGGCGGCGAGCATCACGGGCTTGGCGGCGAGGGCGTACTGGTCCATGAAGTCGACGAAGTGTTTGAACAGGCCCGTGTACGAGCCCCGGAAGACCGGAGTCGCCGCGATGACGAGGTCTGCACTTTCCACGGCCCGCACGGCGTCCTCGGAGCCCGCGTCGAGCTGTTCACGTTCCAGAGCTCCGGTGAACCCGGGCCCGAGAGTGTGGATCTCGATGATCCGCGACTCGATCGGCGTCCGGGAGGCGATGGTCTGGAGGATCAGCTCCACCAGTGCTTTGGTCTTCGACGGGGAGCGCACGGTGCCGACCAGGGCGACGACGCGCAGTGAATCGCTCATGCCACCGGTTCCTGTCCCGAAACCCGTCCGGCCGACTCCTGGAGAGAGGCGATCTCCTTGCGCACCACCGGTGCCACCTCGCCGCCGTACAGTTCGATGGACTTGAGCATCTCCTTCTGGGGCACGTCACCGAATCCCATCTGGATCATCATGCGGTCGTGATGGAAGACCTCGTACTGCGCCATGATCTTGTCGATGATCTCCTGAGGGCTGCCGAGGAAGAACGCCCCGGCGCCGCTCGCCTGCGCCTCGTAGGCCAGCCGTGGCATGGGCACACCCTGCCCGCGCTGGTGGTGGTTGGCCATCCAGCCCGCCTGAAAATACGGGTGCGAGACATCAATGGCCTCACGGCGGGTGGCCGCCAGGAAGCCGGGAGAACTGATCGACACCTTGAGCTTCGACGCGTCGTGTCCGAAGTCCTTGGCGCTCTTGCGGTACAGGTCGACGAACGGAGCGAACTGACGGTAGTTGCCGCCGATGATCGCGAGCGACAGCGGCAGGTTCAGCTTGGCCGCCCGTACGACCGAGGCCGGTGTCCCGCCCACCGCGACTCACACCGGCAGCTCGCGATCCGGCCGCGGGGTGATGTCCGCGTTCCGCAGGGCCGGCCGCAGAGAGCCCCGCCAGGTGACCGGATGCCGGTCGCGCAGCCGCAGCAGCAGATCGAGTTTCTCCGCGAAGAGCTGCGCGTAGTCGCTCAAGTCGTATCCGAAGAGCGGGAACGACTCGGTGTACGAACCGCGTCCCGCGATGATTTCGGCGCGTCCCTCGGATATCAGGTCCAACGTGGCGAACTGCTGGAAGACCCGGACGGGGTCGTCCGAACTCAGCACGGTCACCGCGCTGGACAGTTTGATGTTGCGGGTCCGCTCGGCCATCGCGGTCAGTACGACCGCGGGAGCGGAGACCGCGAAGTCGGAGCGGTGGTGCTCACCGACCGCGAACACGTCCAGGCCGGCGTCATCGGCCGCCGTCGCCTGCTCGATCAGCTCACGCAGCCGGACGCCCGGCCGTGGCGGGACGCCCGTGGCGGGGTCCGGTGTCAGTTCGCCGAAGTGGTAGATGCCGAGTTCGAAGGCCATGGTGGCCGCCTTTCTACGGATGAGGTGCGACAAGGAGAGGGCTCACGCGCGGTCGGCGCGGCCGATGGAAGGGACCGCCTCCGCGGCCGGCACCGGGTCCGGAGCGGTTCCGTCGCCGAAGGGCCGCCCGCCGAGCCGCTCCCGGTGGTGCGGTATGAGCCAGGTGGAAGGATCGGGGCCGACCGCCACCACACGCGTGGGATTGATGTCGGTGTGGACCTGGTAGTAGTGCCGTCTGATGTGGTCGAAGTCGACCGTGTCGCCGAAGCCCGGCGTCTGGAACAGGTCCCGGGCATAGGCCCACAACACCGGGTCTTCGCTGAGTTTGTTACGACCACACTTGAAGTGGCCGTGATACACCGCGTCGAAGCGGACCAGCGTGGTGAACAGCCGGATGTCGGCCTCGGTGATGGTGTCACCGACCAGGTACCGCTGTGTGGACAGGCGCTCCGAGAGCCGGTCGAGCCGGCTGAACAGGCGCCCGACGGCCTCGTCGTAGGTCCGCTGGTCTCTGGCGAAACCAGCCTGGTAGACACCGTTGTTGACGTCCCGGTAGACGGCATCGACCACGTCGTCTATCTCGTCGCGGAGCGGCACGGGATAGAGATCCGGCGCGCCTTCGCGGTGAAGCGCGGTCCACTCGGTCGCGAAATCCAGAGTGATGCGCTGAAAATCGTTCGTGACAAGTCTTCCACTGGGCACGTCGACAATCGCCGGAACACTGACTCCGCCCGGATATCCCTGCTCGCGGGCGTCGTAGGCCTCGCTGAGGAATCCGATCCCGAGCACGGGGTCCTTGTCGTCGGGATCCAGGGTGAACCGCCAACTGCGCTCGTCCTGGATGGGGTCGGTGACGGCCAGCGAGATCGCTCCCTCAAGGCCGAGCAACCGACGCGAGATCATCGCGCGGTTGGCCCACGGGCAGGCACGGCTGACCACCAGCCGGTACTGTCCCGCTCGCACGGGCCAGCCGTCCCGGCCGTCCGCCGTGATCCGGTCCGCGAAGTGACTGGCGGATCTTTTGAACTCGGTGTCGTCGTTGTGGTCGGTGGTGACCATCGCACCTTCCTTCGCTGAGGCGCGGTGCGGCACTTGGCCGCGGCGCGCCGGGGTGGATCCCGGTGTCCCGAACGTCCGCGTCCCGTGCCGTGCCGTGCGGCACGAGACGGACCGGCGCCGGGCCTATGAGACGTATTGGACGGCCAGAGCCGTCGGGTGAGATATTTAGTTCGTTGCGCAACGAATTGTATGCCCCCATGGAGAGCTGGTCAAAGGCGCTTTCACCAGCGGAAATGGGCTCCGAGGTGGCCCGAGGTCGCTTGTGCGGCACAAGCGGATGGCCGGATTGCGGCGCGAGGAGACGCGGCCGGGCAGCGGCTCTGAGTGAGGTGCCCTCCGGGCGGACTCGCGCACTGCGTCCTTGAGCGGGCCACCAGCCGTGATCCGGCTGCGGGCGGCGGCCGGGTCGGGCGCGACGGCAGCGACCCGCGGCGCCACCGGCCCGTGGTACCGGGCCGTCTCCCGCCTGGAGATGGTGCGGCGGGTCAGGTGAGATCGGAGACGATCTGTGTGGTGGTTTCCGCGATCAGGGAGTCTTTGGGCGGGGTGTCGTATCCGGATCGGTCGGACATGACGGCCATCACGAGCGGGGCGGTGTGCGGCGGCCACGCGACGGCGATGTGGTTGGCTCTGCCGTAGTCGCCGGTGCCGGTCTTGTCGGCCACCGTCCATCCCTGGGGAAGCCCGGCCCGGATGCGCTTGGCGCCGGTGGTGTTGCGTTCGAGCCAGTCTGTGAGCAGGGCGCGCTTGTCGGCGGCCAGCGCGTCACCGAGCACAAGCTTGTGGTAGTCGGCGGCGATGGCCCGAGGAGTGGTGGTGTCGCGCGGGTCTTGTGGCGGGTCTCTGTTCAGCTCGGGCTCGTAGTGGTCCATGCGGCTGGTGGTGTCTCCGAGTCCGCGCAGATACGCGGTCAACTGTGCCGGACCGCCGATGTCCCGCATCAGCAGGTTGCCTGCCGTGCCGTCGCTGTAGCGGATGGCGGCATCACACAGTTGCCTGATGGTCATTCCGGTCGCGATGTGATCCTTGGTGATCGGCGAGATGGAATTCACGTCGGCCTTGGTGTATGTGACGCGCAGGTCCAGATGACCGAGTGGGTTTCGGTGCAGGACCGCCGCCGCGGCGAGAGTCTTGAAGGTGGAGCAGAACGCGAAACGCTCGTCCGCACGGTAGACCACCGTGGCGCCGGTTTCGGTTGCCAGGGCGTACACACCCAGGCGGGCATCGTGCTTGCGTTCGAGCGCCGCGAACCGCGAACCGTCCCGGGAGCCGGCGGAACGGCGACCCGGTGTCAGGGACGACCCGGAGGCAGAGCGATCACCTGCGTCGCATCCCGCCAGAGGCAGCAGAGTCGCTGATACCAGCAAAGCGCGGCGGGACGGGCCGGACTGCTCAGAGGACATTCGGTCGTACCTGCTTTCACTTGCCCGGCGTCCTGCCATCGACGTCGCCGTGCCAGACGCCGTAACGAAGCCCGTGAGGGCGGTCGCGGGAGCCGGGGGAGGGCCCTGAGCAGGGCTCCAGCGCCGGCTCGACGCGCTGGAGGAAACCGGGTGTGACCTGATCTTCTCCGAGAGGATCAGCACCCGCATCAAGGAGCGGCAGCAGTGCGCCCATGCGATGGAATGCGCGTACGACGACTCCGTCAGTGGCGGACGGTTACCGGCATCCCTGACCGGGCTCGCCGCCGACGTCCTCTCCCTCGACGTATCGGGGATGGTGCGGAGAGAGGGCCGAGAGCGGGCGGAGAGGATCGGACAGTGAGGACGCGCCGGCAGCTCCAGGCAAGCACAGCCGGTCGTACGATCTGATCTTGTCGGGCTTTCTGGATCGGTCCGCCGAATCGATTGGATTCAGTCAATTTGGCTCGGAAAGGCGAACGTTTCTGACTTGATTCCTCCAACGGTCTAGTCCAATCTCCGCGCGGAGGGCGACCGATTCGCACCGACCTTCCCTATATCCTCGGCCGGAGGATGTCCCTTTGATGGCTCCTTACCTGCGACTTCGGCCGGTTATTGCCTTTGTTCGAGGTAATTCTGTCGCACTCCTGGGCTGTCCTGAACGCCGCGTGCGGGGAGTGGCGGGAGGGCAAGCTGGCATAGCCTGGGTCCCATGACGCATTCCGACAGCTATGGTGATTACTCGTCGCACCGCAGGCGTCGATCCCGTGGTCGGACGATCGTCTGGGTGGTCGCCGCGCTGGCCGTGACCGCGGGGATCGGTTACTGGGGGTATTCCACCTTGGTGGCCGACGAGGTCTCGGACCCCCAAGTGGTGGCCGCGACGGTGGAGTTCGAAAAGTTCTTCGATGCCTGGGAGGCGGGCGACGTCAGGCGGGCCGGCCGGCTGACGAACACCCCGGACAAGGCGGAATCGCTGATTAAATCCGTCATGACGAACCTTGAGCCGTCGAAGACCGAGATCAGCGCCGGTACCGGCGAGCGGAGAGCGGAAGGGGAAGTCGAAATTCCGTTCACTGTGAAGATGGCTGTTCCGCGAGCGGGTGACTACGCGTGGGACTCGAAAGCGAAGGCCGTCGGGAGCGGCGATAAATGGAAGATTGAATTCCATACCGAGATGGTCCATCCGGAGATGGTTCCCGGGCAGACGCTCGCTCTCGAATCCCGGGACCGCGCCGCCATCCTCGACAAGAACGGCGAGGAGCTGCAGTCCGCCTCACTCGTCGGTCTGGTCGACGCCAGGACCGGTAAGGGAGTGTCGGGCCTTGAGGCGTTCTACGACGAGCAGCTCACCGGCGGCTCGGGCCTGTCGAGGTCGGTCGTGGTCGTGGACCGCCAGTCCGGCCACGTGGTGAAGAAGCTCACCGGCACCGGGCCGAGCCAGGGCAAGCCGGTGCGGACGACCATCGATCCGCTGGTCCAGGGAGCCGCCGCCGAAGCTCTGACCGGAGTGAAGAAGAACGCGGCGATCGTCGCCATCGACCCTTCCAACGGCCAGATCCTGGCCGCCGCGAACATGCCATCCGGTATGAACCGCGCGCTGGAGGGCCGCTATCCGCCCGGCTCCACCTTCAAGGTGGTGACGGCCGCCGCTCTGCTGAAGCAGGGTATGAAGCCGTCGGACCGGGCGGACTGTCCGAAGTTCGCCACGGTCAACGGCCAACGCTTCGAGAACCAGGACCAGTTCGTACTGCCCGCCGGATCGACGTTCCGCGACAACTTCGCGCACTCCTGCAACACCTTCTTCGTCAACTCCAGCGCGAAGCTGTCCGGGTCCACCCTGCACGACACCGCGGAGGCGTTCGGTATCGGCGGCACCTGGGACGTGGGCACCACGACGTACGACGGCAGTGTCCCGGTCGCCGGCAGCGCGAACGACAAGGCCGCCTCCACCATCGGGCAGGCCCGGGTGCAGGCGTCGCCGTTGGTGATGGCCTCGATCGCGGCAACGGTGAAGGAAGGTGTCTTCAAGCAACCCTCCCTGGTGCCCGCCGCCGTGAAGAAGCGGTACGAGGCTCCCGCCCGGCTGGACGCCGGTGTGGTCGACGCACTGCGCGGCATGATGCGCGCGACCGTCACCGACGGGGCCGGCCGGGCCCTCAGGGACCTCCCCGGTGAGCCGCACGCGAAGACGGGCACGGCCGAGTTCGGCACCGAGACCCCGCCGCGCACACACGCCTGGATGATCGGCTACCAGGGCGACCGGAATCTCGCCTGGTCGGTCCTGCTGGAGGACGGCGGGTCGGGCGGTTCCGACGCGGGTCCCATCGCGGCGAAATTCCTCAAGAACCTCATCGGATGACACTTCGAGAATCCATGTGCTCCTGAAATCGCAAAGAGATACGGGGGATCAGTTGTGAAGAGAACGAGAAGGGCGATTCGGCGAGTGTGTCGGTCTTCCGGAAAGACCGGCACGGGCTCACGGTCACACTCCAGCGACGGCTTCGCCTGCTCTGGCCCGACGACCACGCCGCGAGGCGCGGTGCCGGGGCACGCCGGGCCGACGAGACATGAGGAAATAGCCCTGGGCGTGAAGTGACGGGCCGGACTCGGGCGTGTCCGGCGCGATCCCACGAAGATCCGCCGGACAGGCCGTCAGCGCAAGCACGGTTGCGAACACGCGATACGCCGATGCCATGTCCACCCTTCTCGGGCGAGGGCGTGGTTCCTTCACAAGGGGGATCCGCCATGAACACCTGGAATGACGTGACGATCCGGCTTCTCGGTCTGGTGACTCTCGTAAAAGGCACCGTTCCCATACCCATCCGAGGACAGCGGCAGCGGCGTTTCCTCGCGTCGCTGGCGCTGCGACCCGGCCAGGTCATCTCCAAGGAAGCCATCATCGAGGACTCGTGGGACGGCGAGCCGCCCCTGACCGTCTCGGGACAGTTGCAGACCTCGGCCTGGATGATCCGTACGGCCCTGGCGGAGGCGGGGCTGGCCCGCGACGCACTCGGCTCGCACGACTGCGGCTACGAGTTGCGGGTGCCGCCGGAATCCATCGATCTGTTCGTCTTCCGGGAGACGGTACGCAACGTCCGGGGCCTGCACGCGTGCGGAAAGCACAAGGACGCCTCCGAGCGGCTCGATGCCGCGCTGGCCCTGTGGAAGGGACCGGCCTTCGCCGACGTCACCTCCAGCCGGCTGCGTCTGCGCGGGGAGACCCTGGAAGAGGAGCGGACGGCGGCTGTCGAACTGCGTGCGCTGATCGACGTCGGTCTCGGACACTACTGCGACGCGATCACACGGCTGTCGGAACTGGTCGACCGCGATCCGCTTCGCGAGGACCTGTATGTCAGCCTCATGAAGGCCTACTACGCGGAGGGCCGCCAGGCCGACGCGATCCAGGTCTTCCACCGGGCGAAGGACATCCTGCGGGAGCAGATCGGGATCAGCCCGGGCGAGAGGATGACGAGAGTGATGCAGGCCATCCTGCGTCAGGACGACCACGCGCTGCGTGTCAGCACTCCGGCGTGAAGTGACGGCGTCCGACGGGATGAGGCCGTTGAAGAACACGTGAGGGCGAACGTGCGCCGGGGCCGCGCTTGTCGCGGCGGCCCTGGCCCGGCCGCGGTCCCGGGCAGCGGACGCCTCGTTCACCGTCGAACGGTACGAGCGGCTCCGGTTCGGCGGGACGAGCGCCCCGGTAGAAGCTCCTGGAGCGCATCCGCCAAGTGATCGATCTCGGCTTCGGTGTTGTAGAAGTTCGCCGAGACCCGGAGAAGCGGCCGATTCGGCCGTTCGGCCACCGCCACTTCGATCCGGAAGCGTTCCCAGAGCCATTGGCGCAGCTCGCTCGCTCGTGTTCCCTCGGGCAGGCGGAACGCCACCATCCCGCCGGACAGGGCCACCGACTCGGGCGTGGCCGGTTCGAGGCCCTGCCGGCCCGTGAGGCGTTGGCGTGCGTGGTCCGCCAGCTCGCGTCTGCGCGAGCGGATCCTGTTGTGTCCGAGCTCCGCCTGAAAGTCGATCGACTCAGGCATCGCCAGCCATGGGCAGATGTCCCGCGTTCCCTCGCATTCGAGCCTGCGCAGTCGCGGTGTGCTGCCGAACCGGTCGCGTTCGTCCGGGAGCCCGGTGTCCGGCGGTGGCTGGTACGCCCAGCTCACCTGCGGCGGTTCGAGGCTCTCCTCGTGTCCCGGGCCGATGTGCAGGAAGCCGACGCCGGTCGGTGCGAGGAGCCACTTGTGGCCGCTGCCCGCATAGAAGTCGTACGGTATGTCGGCCAGGTTCAGGTCGATGAACGCCGGCGCGTGGGCGCCGTCGATCACGGTCACGATGCCGCGTCGGCGGGCCTCTTCGCACAACTCCCTGGCGGGCAGGACCAGTCCGGTCGACGAGACGACATGACTGAAGGACAGCAGCCGGGTTCGCGGGCTCATCGCGGCGACGGCGGCGTCGACGATCTCGCCGGGGTCGGCGGGCAGGTCCGGCAGCCGGAATGTCCTCAGCTCCAGGCCCTGCCGCCGTGCCATCCGCTCCCAGCACCAGCGCATCGGCGTGTACTCGTGCTCGGTCAGCAGGATCTCGCCCGGCGCGGCCAGGCTCAGCGAGGACGCCACCAGATTGACGGCCCCGGTCACGTTGGTGGTGAGGACCAGACGGTGCGGGTCTCCGCCCAGGAATCCGGCCAGACGCTCCCGTGCCTTCCACAGCAGCGGAGGAACCTCGCGCAGCAGAAAATCCATCGGGCCGCCGGCGAGGTGAGTGCGGAGTCCGGTGACGCGCTCGAAGGCTCGGCGTGGCAGTGGCCCGCCGGAGCCGGTATTGAGGTTGACGACGGTGGGGTCGAGCAGCATGCGGCCACGGGCACTGTCCCAGTCGGCAACGACCATGTCGTGATCTCCCGCCAAATTCAGAGAAAAAAGAGGAGGCCCGTCAGCATTCGGTCGACGTGCAGCAGAGTAGCAGCCGCCGCGCGATGTCGAACAGGCGGCTTTCTGCCGTTGACAGAAAGCCGCGAAGAGAACTCCGAGAGAGCTGGAAGAGGGCCCCAAGAGCAGTACAGGGCAGGATGACAGTGCGAAACGCGCAGTTCACCGCCGTGGCAAGCCGGCGCTTGAAAGTTCTGATAATTCATCCTGCTCTACAGGAGTTCTCACATATGGGTGAACAAGAATGTCGTCCTGACTGTCACCATTCGGAAACGGGAAACCTGAAGGCTCGGGACGTGCATCGCGCTCTTGAGCCCCACGTGCTTGTGGACGGCTACGATCTTGTTCTCGACTTTTCCGCCAGCTCCGGTACCTGGCTTGTCGACGCCGTCACAAAGAATCGCTATCTCGACCTCTTCTCATTCTTTGCCTCGGCGCCACTCGGTATGAATCCGCCCTGCATCGCCGACGACCCGGAATTTATGCGGGAGCTGGCCGCCGCAGCCGTCAACAAGCCGTCCAACCCGGACCTTTACTCGGTTCCGTACGCCAGGTTCGTCAAGACCTTCGCCCGGGTGCTCGGTGACCCGCGGTTGCCGCACCTGTTCTTTGTGGACGGCGGGGCGCTGGCCGTGGAGAACGCGCTCAAGGCGGCCCTCGACTGGCGGGCACAGAAGCTGGGCCTCGACGAGCAGGCCGTCAACAATCTCCAGGTCCTGCACCTGGAGCGGTCGTTCCACGGTCGCAGTGGCTACACCATGTCGCTGACGAACACCGAGCCGGCAAAAACCGCCCGCTATCCCAAGTTCACCTGGCCACGGATCCCGTCTCCCGCACTTCAGCACCCGCTGGCCCAGCACGCCAGGGCCAATGAGGAGGCCGAGCGGCAGGCGCTGGAAGCCGCCGAGTCGGCGTTCCGTGCCGCGGACGGCATGATCGCCTGCTTTATCGCCGAGCCGATCCAGGGCGAGGGCGGGGACAACCATCTCAGCGCGGGCTTCCTCCAGGCGATGCACCGGCTCTGCCGCGAGTACGACGCACTGTTCCTGCTCGACGAGGTGCAGAGCGGCTGCGGGATCACCGGCACCGCGTGGGCCTACCAACAGCTCGGCCTGCAGCCGGACCTGGTGGCGTTCGGCAAGAAGACCCAGGTCTGCGGCGTGATGGGCGGTGGCCGGATCGATGAGGTTCCGGACAATGTCTTCACCGTCTCGTCCCGGATCAGCTCGACCTGGGGCGGCAACCTCGCCGACATGGTCCGGGCCACTCGGATACTTGAGACGATCGAGCGTACGCAGCTCTTCGAGACCGTCGTCCAGTGCGGCAAGTACTTCCGCGACGGACTCGAAGCCCTGGCCACCGAGCACCCCGCGGTCGTGACCAATGCCCGGGGCCGCGGTCTGATGTGCGCTGTCGACCTGCCGGACAGCCGGCTCCGTGACGACGTCCTGCGACGGATGTACCGGGAACACCAGGTGATCGCGCTGCCGTGCGGCGAACGCGGCCTCAGGTTCCGCCCACCGCTGACGATCAGTGAGAGTGAGATCGACCAGGCCCTTGAGGCGCTGGCGCACAGCGTCGAACCGCTTACGACCTGACGCACCGGTGTAGTCCCAGCGGAGAACAGCACGACACATGGCGCGTCGCCCGGTGACCCACGAACTCCGGGCGGCATCCTCGCGCCGTCTCATCGGCACGTTCGCATACATCCCGCATGACGGAGAGCCCACGAATGATGTCAGCACGGTACCCGAGGACTGCCGCGGACTGGACTGCCCGCATCGAAGGAATGTCAAGCGAGCGCTGCGATCTGGAAATGCTGCTCAAGGACGAGTGGCGCAACAAGATCGCGGTACGTGACGATGATCCCGGTGTTCGTACGACGAAGCGCCAGGAAATCCTCATCGGCGGGCGGGACTACACCGCGCTCAAGGACTCGCGGCGCGACCACGGTGTGTCGGTCGGTGCGTTCGCTCTTGCCGCGCTGCACAGCGTCATGCGTGCGTACGGCCATGGGAACCAGACGGTCGCGGCGCTGGTCGACGCCACCGGGACGGACGACCCGCACCGGGCCGGCGTTCTTCCGGTCGTCGTCGACCATGTCGCGCAGGCCCGGCTCACCTGCGCGGCGGCGGTGAAGGAGCTCGACGAGGCACTGCGCAGGAAGGACGCGTACGCGACTCCGGCCGAGCTGCTGCAGCGCGGCCTGTTCGACGCCCTGCTCGTCCTCACCGACCGTGATGTGGCCCTGGCCGACCTGCCGTCGACTCCACTCGCCATGATCGTTCAGGACATCGAGGCCGACGGGTGCCTGCGGTGGACGATGGCCTACGCGGGAGACCTGTTCGAGGACAGGACCATCGCCGGTGTGCTGGACGTCGTACGCGAGGTACTCCGCCAGTTCCTCAGCCGGCCCACGGACCCCGTCGCCGCCATCGAGCTGGCGTCGGAGGAGCAGCGGGAGCAGCTTCACAAGTGGAACGCCACCGACGGCGACTTCCCGGGAGAGAAGCGGCTCAACAACCTGTTCGAGGGGGCCGCACGGCGGTCGCCGGACCGCGAGGCCGTCGTCTTCGGCGACACCAGGCTGACCTACCGTCAGGTCGACGAACGGTCCAACCAGGTCGCGCACTGGCTGCTCGGCGCCGAGATGGGTGTGCGGCCGCAGGAACTGATCGGGCTGTACCTCGACAAGAGCGACCTGGGCGTCGTCGCCACCCTCGGGATCTGGAAGTCCGGCGCCGCCTATGTGCCGATCGACCCGGCCTACCCGGCCGACCGTGTGCGTTTCGTCGTCGGTGACACCGGCCTCTCCGGCATCATCACCAACCGGCACCACGCGGCACGGCTGAGGGAGACACTCGGTTCGCGGAGCGCCGCCGTCCGTGTCATCGAGATCGAAACCGTGCTCGCGCTGCAGGACCTGGCCGGGAGTCGGCCGCGAGAAAGACCACGACTGTCCCTGAGCAGCCGGGACCTCGCCTATGTCACGTACACCTCCGGCACCACCGGCGTGCCGAAGGGTGTTCCCAAATACCACGACAGTGTCGTGAACAGCATCACGGACCTGTCCGAGCGGTACGACATGCGGCGGCCCGGCGAGGAACGCGTCGCGCTCTTCGCCTCGTATGTCTTCGAACCGCACCTGAGGCAGACCCTGATCGCGCTCATCAACTCACAGACGCTGGTGATCGTCCCGGAAGAGATCAGGCTGGACCCCGACCAGTTTCCCGCGTACATCGAGGACCACGGAGTCACGTATCTCAACGCCACCGGATCGGTGCTTCAGTATTTCGACCTGCGCCGCTGCACGAGTCTCAAGAGGCTGCTGCTGGTCGGCGAGGAACTGACGGCGGCCGGACTCCGCCGGCTCCGCGAGAAATTCTCCGGTCTCATCGTCAATGAGTACGCCTTCACCGAGGCGGCTTTCGTCAGCGCGGTCAAGGAGTTCGCACCGGGCGCGACGGCGCGCACGGACCGCAGCATCGGCCGGCCGGTACGGAACGTGAAGTGGTACGTACTGAGCCAGGATCTGAAGCAGCTTCCCATCGGCGCCATCGGTGAGCTGTACATCGGCGGCTGCGGTGTCGCCCCGGGCTATCTCAACCGGGACGACCTGACCTCGGAGCGGTTCATGCCGAACCCGTTCCAGTCGGAGCAGGACAGGGCGCGCGGCATGAACGCCCGCGTCTACCGGACCGGTGATCTGGCGCGCGTACTGCCGTCCGGCGAAGTCGAGTTCATGGGACGCGGTGACTTCCAGCTCAAGCTGAACGGTGTCCGTGTGGAGCCGGGCGAGATCGAGGCACAGGCGTCCGAGTTCCCGGGGGTGCGCAAGTGCGCCGTTGTGGCCCGCGAAGGGGCCGGCGGTACCAGTGACCGCCATCTGGTCGGGTACTTCGTGACCGAGCCCTCGGTGGAGGTGACCGAGGAGGAGCTGCTGGCGTTCCTTGAGCAACGGCTGATACGGATCATGGTGCCCGCTCGCATGATCCGCCTCAGCGGCATCCCGGTCAATGTCAATGGCAAGGTGGACTGGCGCGCGCTGCCGGCGGTGGACATCGCCCGCCCGGCTGGGACGCCCGCGCCCGCCGACAGCGGCAGTGGCAGTCGTCCCACGGATGCGGCCGGTGGCGTTCTCGACGAGCTTCGCGAGATCTGGAGCACGGTCCTCGGAGTACCGGCGACACGGATCGGCGACCGCGACGACTTCTTCCGCCTCGGAGGCCAGAGCATTTCGTGCATCCTGCTCATCGCACGCGTGCGGCGGCGGCTGGGTGTCTTTGTCAGCGTCGAGGAGGTGTTCACCCTCAGAACGCTGGGAGAGCTGGCGCACCACCTGGACCAGCGGCAGGGCCAGGAGCCGGAGCCGGCCGTCGAGCAGGTTCCGGCCGAAGGCGAGTCCGGCAGGCTGATCGCGAACGGCCTGCAGCAGGGTCTGCTGTATCACGCACTGAAGCGCGCGAACGGCGACGACGCGTACGTCATGCAGTCGGTGCACCGCTACCACTGTCGCATCCGTCCCGACGTGATGAGGGACGCGTGGCAGCACGCGCGGCGGAAGTACCCGGCGCTGAGGCTGCGTTTCGAGTGGTCCGAGGAACCGCTCCAGGTCATCGACAACGACGACAGGCCCGTCGAATGGCGGTTCGTCGACCTGAGCGAGGTGGCGGACTGCGGCGAGCAGGATGCTCGTATCAAGGAGCTGCAGGAGCGGGACCGGACCGAGCCGTACGATCCGGCCGCGGGCCGGTTGTTCCGGGTCTATCTGATCAAGCAGCGTGAGGACCTGTTCTCGCTGATCTTCAGTTGCCACCACATCATCCTGGACGGCTGGAGCCTGCCGGTACTCCACGACGACGTGCACCGTACGTACCTTCGCCTGCTCCAGGGCACCGAGATCGAGCCGGCTGAGGACGGCGCGTATGTGGCGGCGCAGCGGTACTGGGAGGCGCACCGGAACGACGACGTCGAGTACTGGACGCGACAGATCGAGCGTATCGACGAACGTGGTGACTTCGGCGGGCTGGTCAGGGAGGACCTCCGGTACCAGGTCGCGCTGAGCGAATACGACCATGTACGTGAGCACCGTACGAAGAAGCTGTGTCTCGGTGCGGACCGGACCGCCGCGCTCAAGGCCGTGTGCGCCGCCCACCGCGTCACACTGCACTCGGTGCTGCAGTTCGTGTGGCACAAGGTTCTGTACGCCGTCGGCGGTGGAAACACCACGGTGGTGGGGACGATTGTGTCCGGACGCAACCCGCGTATCGACGGCATCGAGAACTCGGTGGGCCTGTTCATCAACACGCTGCCCCTGATCGTCGATCACGACGACCAGGCGACGAAGAGCGTCGGAGCGGCCATCAGCGAGATCCAGACCGCTGTGAATACCATGAACAGCAAGAGCGCCGTGGAGCTGGGCCGGCTGGAGACCGGTGGAATGAAGCGCCGGCTGTTCGACACGCTGCTCGTGCTGGAGAACTATCCGCGACTCCTGGACGAGGACGAAGAGCGGGAACACGGCGACCTTCTCCGTTTCGAGAAGGCCTACGACGCCGACAAGGTCGACTATCCGCTGGCCGTCGTGGCGCGCGAGGAGGCCGACGAGCTGACGGTCACTCTCTGGTACGCGGGTGAGCTCTTCGACGACGCCACCATCGACATGCTGCTCGAAGTGACCGACACACTGTTCGGCCAGGTGGCGGACGCCGTCGCGCGACCGGTCGACGACATGGAGCTCGTCTCACCGGCGATGGTCGAACGGTTCGACGCCTGGAACCGTACGGAGACCGAGTTCCCGGCCGACAAGACCCTCCATGGAGTGTTCGAGGAGATGGCCGCGGCCTGGCCGGACGAGGTCGCGGTGGTGTATCGCGAGACACGACTGACATACCGTCAGCTCAACGAGCGGGCCAATCAGTTGGCCCACTTTCTGCGGTCGGTGGCTGAGCTGCGGCCGAATGATCTGGTCGGCCTGGTACTGGACAAGAGTGAGCTGATGATCACCGCGATTCTGGCGGTGTGGAAGGCCGGCGCCGCGTACGTACCGATCGATCCGGGCTATCCGGATGACCGCGTCGCGTTCATGCTGGAGGACACCCGGGCACGGCTGGTGCTGACCAACCAGACCCACGGCGAGCGGCTGCGCGGTCTGCCCATCGCGGCGGGACCGCGGGTGCTGGACATCGAGCGGTTGCCGCTGAGTGAGCGTTCCGAGGAGAACCCGGTCACCGCGGTCAGGAGCACCGACCTGGCCTACGCGATCTACACGTCGGGCACGACCGGCAAGCCCAAGGCCGTACTCGTCGAGCACCAGGGAGTCGTCAACCTGCAGGTGTCGCTGGCGAAGCTGTTCTCGCTCAAGAAGAGCGCGCGGGACGAGGCCCTCCTGTCGTTCTCCAACTACGTCTTCGACCACTTCGTCGAGCAGATGACCGACGCCTTGCTCAACGGCCAGAAGCTGGTGGTGCTCGACGACACGATGCGCACGGACGCTGAGCGCCTGTACACGTACATCAACGACGAGCACGTCACCTACCTCTCCGGAACACCATCGGTCCTTTCGCTGTACGACTACGCGACGACGACGTCGTTGGCCCGCATCGACGCCATTGGTGAGGACTTCACCGAGCCGGTGTTCAACAAGATCCGCGGGATGTTCCAGGGCACCATCATCAACGGGTACGGACCGACGGAAATCTCGATCACCAGCCACAAGCGGCTGTATGCGGCGGGCGAGCGGCGTGCCACCAAGAGCATCGGCCATCCCGTGGCCAACACCACGAGCTATGTCCTCAACAAGTCGATGCGGCGCGTGCCGGTCGGCGGCATGGGCGAGCTCTACATCGGCGGCGCCGGTGTCACGCGCGGATATCTCAACCGTGACGAGCTGACAGCGGACCGCTTCCTGGACAACCCGTTCCAGACTCCGGAAGAGAAGGAGTCGGGGCGCAACGCGCGCGTCTACCGAACAGGCGACCTGGTGCGGTGGCTGCCCAACGGCGAGCTGGAGTGTCTGGGCCGTACCGACCTTCAGGTCAAGATCCGCGGACAGCGCGTCGAGTTCGGCGAGGTCGAGGCGGCCCTGTCGGCGTATCCCGGTGTCAGGCGCTCCCTGGTGATCGCCCGCGAGCATCAGGCCCCGGGGCTCGCGGCAGCGCAGAAGTATCTCGTCGGCTTCTATGTCTGCGACCGTGAACTGGACGAGCAGGACGTGAAGCGGTGGATGCGCAAGAAGCTGCCCGAAGCCGTCGTGCCCTCCCGCGTCCTGCGGATCACGGACATTCCGGTGACACCCAGCGGAAAACTGGACACGCGGCGGCTTCCGGAGACGGACTTCGGGCCGGGTGACGGCGCCGAGTACGTCGCGCCCTCGAACGACGTCGAGGCCAAGTTGTGCGGTATCTGGTCCACGGTGCTCGGCGTCGCACCGGACCGCGTCGGTGTGCATGACGACTTCTTCGCACTCGGTGGCGACAGCCTCCGCGCGATGGTGCTCGCGCAGGCCATCACCACCAGCTTCGGTGGTGGTCTCGGCGTGGCGACCGTCCTCCAGCACACGACTCTCGGTGCGCAGGCGAGACACATCCGGGACATGGCCGCTCGGACGGATGACGACCATGCGGAGCCGGCGGTCGGACGTGCCGCGGCGGGCGCCGAAAACCCTCCGGTGTCGCTCGCGCAGGAACGCCTGCTGTTCATCGACGAATTCGAGGGCGGCACCGCCGCCTACAACATCCCGTTCGTTCTCCGGATCGCGACCGACACCGCCGTATCGCGGGATGCGATCAGCCACGCGCTGCGCACACTGCTGCGGCGCCATCCCGCGCTGCGCACACTGCTCACCACGGACGACGAAGGTGTCCGGCGCCAGCGCACACTGCCGGAAGAGGACGCGTCGGCCCTGTTCGACATGGCCGTGCACGCGGTCGATGGCACCACTGAGCTGGACGAGAAGCTGGTCGAGCGTTCCGAGTATGTGTTCCGTCTGCACGAGGAACTGCCCGTCCAGGTGGACCTGTTCGAGCTCGCCACGGCTCGCGACAGCGTGTATCTGAGCATCGTTGTCCACCACAGCGCCTTCGACGGCTGGTCATGGAACAGCTTCCGCGAGGAACTGGCGGCTCTTCTCCATGGCGTGCCCGAGACGCGGCTCGGGACGATCCACGGCACATACGCGGACTTCGCCGTGTGGCAGCGGCGGTATCTGGCGGGCCGGCGGCTGGCGGCGCTGACCGAGTTCTGGACGAACGCACTGGCCGGGTTCGAGACGATCGGACTGCCGCTGGACAACCCGCGTCCGCCTCGGTTCGACTACCGAGGCCGGGAAATCGAGTTCGCGCTCGACGAGCGGACCACGGAAGCGCTGCGGAGCCTGGCCCGGTCGTCGAGGGTGAGCCTGTACAGCGTGCTGCTCGGCGCCTGGTGCCTCATGCTGCGTATGTACACGGGCCAGCACGACTTCGTCGTGGGAACGCCCTCCGCCAACCGCGGACGTCCGGAGTTCGACCGCACGATCGGGTTCTTCGCGAACCTGCTCGCGTTGCGTGTCCGGGTCGACCCGGACACGACCTTGACGGAGTACGTCCGCTCGGTCGGTGCGGACGTCGTGGCGGCACAGGTCCACGGCGAGCTGCCGTTCGAGCAACTCGTCAAGGAGCTCGACCTGGAGAAGGATCCGAGCCGCCACCCCGTTCTGCAGGTCAACTTCACTCTGCGGAGCGCCACGGACCACGTCCATGGTGGCTCCGTGGCGGACGAGCGGCCGGTCCTGACCGACTACAAGCCCGACGGCGGCGGCTGGACGGCCACCAAGTTCGACCTGTCGGCCACTCTCACCGAGACCTCGGGCGGACTGGCGGGCAATCTGACGTTCGCCGCGTCCCTCTTCGACGACGCGAGCGCCGACGGCTTCATCTCCACGTTCCAGCACATCCTGCGGCAGTTCGCCCGGCTCTCCTCCACCGGGCACCAGGCCAGGCTGGCGGAGGTCACCGGCCTCGACGAGGCGGGCCGGGCGGCGCTGCCGGCAGCCGCCGATGACATCGACGCGCCGGGCTTCGCCGCCGGCCCGTCCCGGACGCTTCACGGCGTGTTCGAGAAGATGGCCGCGGCCTGGCCGGACGAGGTCGCGGTCATGTATCGCGAAACGGAGCTGACTTACCGTCAACTCGACGAGCACGCCAATCAGTTGGCGCACTATCTGCGGTCCGTCGTTCCGTTGCGGCCGAATGATCTGGTCGGCCTGGTACTGGACAAGAGTGAGCTGATGATCACCGCGATTCTGGCGGTGTGGAAGGCCGGAGCCGCGTACGTACCGATCGATCCGGGCTATCCGGATGACCGGGTCGCGTTCATGCTGGAGGACACCCGGGCACGGCTGGTGGTGACCAATCAGGCCCACGGCGAGCGGCTGCGCGCTCTGCCCATCGCTGCAGGACCGCCGGTGGTGGACATCGACCGGCTGCCGATGGGCTACCGGTCAACGGAGAAGCCGGTCACGCCGGTCACCGGCACCGACCTGGCCTATGCGGTCTACACGTCAGGCACGACCGGCCGGCCCAAGGCGGTACTCGTCCCGCACCGGGCGGTGGACAGCTTCCGGGAGCAGTTGGACGGGCGCTACTTCGGGACACCCGACGCGGCACGACAAGGTGTCCTGTTCCTGGCCAACTACGTTTTCGACTTCTCCGTCGAGCAGTTGGCGCTGTCGATCCTGAGCGGTCACAAGCTCATCATTCCGCCGCCGTCACCCGCCCACGACGACGGCTTCTACGACTACGCGAACCGCGCCGGGCTGACCTATGTGAGCGGCACACCGACACAGATCCAGCAGTTCGACCTCGGGCGTCTCACGCGTCTGCGCTGTGTGCTGGTCGCCGGAGAGGCGTTCCATGAGCGCCACTTCGAGAAGATCCGGCGCGAGTACTCCGGACCGATCATCAACGCGTACGGGACGACGGAGACAGCCGTCTACAACACGGGCCGGCGCTTCGAGCCCGGTGAGCGCTACCGGAACACCATGGGGCAACCGCTCGGAAACAGCCGGCTCTACGTGCTCAGCGACTCGATGAAGCCGCTTCCGCCGGGAGCGGTCGGCGAGCTGTACATGGCCGGCGAGTGTGTCACGGACGGATACCTGAACAGGCCGGAGCTCACGCGTGAGCGATTCCTGCCGAACCCGTTCCGGACCGAGGCCGAGCACCGCGCCGACCGATGTCCGGTCATCTACCGGACCGGCGACCTCGCTCGGCGGACCCGGAGCGGCGAGATCCAGTACGTGGGACGCAACGACGCACAGGTCAAGATCCACGGCCTCCGCATCGAACCCGGCGAGGTGGAAGCGGTCCTGGCCGGCTGTCCGGGCGTGCGGGAGTGTGCCGTCATCGCCACGGCGGACGAGCGCGCGCCGGACAGCGAACGGCTTGTCGGCTATTACGTCGCGGACGCCGGCGCGATCGTCGACGAGGACGAGATCTTCGCCGTCCTGCGGGCGAGACTGATGCCGAGCATGGTGCCGTCCCTGCTGGTCCGGCTCGACGGGCCGCTGCCGATGACCATCAACGGGAAGCTCGACACCAAGGCTCTGCCGAAGGCGGTCCTCTCGGCGAAACGGACGGCCCACGCGGCTCCGCGCAGTCGGACCGAGGCCCGGCTGTGCCAGTTGTGGAACGCCCGGCTGCCGGGCGCCACGGTCGGCATCGACGACGACTTCTTCCGGTCCGGCGGTGACAGCATCAGCGCGCTGCACCTCGCGAGCCAGGTGCAGCGGGAGGTCAAACGCAAGATCAGCGTCAAGGACATCTTCGACTTTCCCACCGTCCGACTGCTGGCCGACAACGTACTGGCCGGGCCGGAAGGCGAGCACGGCACGCAGGCCGACAAGCGTGAGGAGCCCGAGCATGGCCGGCTGAGCGGCGACTGCCCGCTGCTTCCCATCCAGGAGTGGTTCTTCGCGAAGCCGCTCGCGGACCGCGACTGGTGGAACCACAACTTCGCCATCAAGACACCACCGCTCGACGTGGCGAAGCTGCGTCAGGCCACGGCGAGGCTGGTCGAGCACCATGACGCGTTCAGCCTGCGGTACACCGGGTTCGACGGCGGCGGTGACAAGGTCATCCAGACCTACGGCGACGGCCGCCCGGACGTCGTACTCCATGAACTCGACGTGAGCGGCATGCGGCACGAGGACGTCAGCCGGCGGCTCGCGGAATGGCAGAGCGGTTTCGACCTGGAGCACGGCCCGGTCCACTGTGCGGCTTACCTCCATGGGTTCGACGACGGCACCGCCCGCGTCTGGTTCGCTCTGCATCACCTGATCGTTGACACCGTGAGCTGGCACATCCTCGCGCAGGACCTGGAGATCCTGTACCACGGTGGCGAGCTGGAGGAGAAGACGAGCAGCTACCGGCAGTGGGCCGAGGCGCTGCGCCGCTATGTCCCCACCGAAGACGAGCGGCAGCTCTGGGCGGAGATCACCCAGGACATGGCGACGGCATCGGCCGGGCTGACGGCGGAACCGAACAGTGCGGCGACACACCATGAGGAGTTCGCGCTGAGCCCGTCCGACACACGGACCTTGCTCACCGAGAGCCACCGGGCCTACGACACCACGGTGAACGACCTGCTGCTGACGGCAACCGGATGCGCGCTGCGGTCGATCACGGGGCTGGCGACGAACTACATCACGGTCGAAGGCCACGGCCGCGAACTGTTCGACGGAGCTCCAGATGTCCGGGACACGGTCGGATGGTTCACCACCATGCATCCGCTGGCTGTCGAGGTGGACCCGCGGGACCTCGGGCGCAGCCTTCTCGGGACGAAGGAGGCCCGCCGGCGGGTGCCGCACCACGGCGTCGGCTACGGCGCTCTCTTCGGCAGGTACGGCAGCGAGCGTGCGCCACTTCCGCTGGTCAGCTTCAACTACCTCGGGCGGATCTCCGACGAGGGACAGCACGGCGGGCCGGACCAACTGGTGGGCTGGCGGCTCGACTCGGCGATGTCGGGCAGTAACGTCTCCGGTCGCGATCGGGGAGCCGACCAGTTCAGCGTCGATGTGACGATGAGGTGGACCGGCGATCGCCTGGTCACCGCGGTCGACAGCCGGCTGGACCTGGCCACCACTCAACGGTTCGCCGACGAACTGAAGTCATGGCTGGAGCGGTTGGCCGCGCACACGTCGACCGTGACGAGCGACGGGCGGGGCCACAGGCAGACAGCTCCACAGGCAGCACCCGAGGACGTCTTCGACCCGTACATCATCGTCAACGAGGAAAGCGCGGAGCACACCCTCTTCGTCTTTCCGCCCGGCGAGGGCGGCGCCGAGAGCTATCTGAGCAATATCGCGCAACGGCTGCCCGGGTGCCGGCTCGTGCTGTTCAACAATGTGCATCTGCACTCTCCGATGAATTCGTTCGAGGACCTGGCCCGGTTCTATCTCCGGCACATCCGCGACCTGCGGCCGTCCGGCTCGTACAGTTTTCTCGGCTGGAGCTTCGGAGGGGTTCTGGCTCTGGAGGTGTCGCTGCGACTGGCGCGTGCCGGTGAGAAGATCGACAACCTGTTCCTCATCGACTCGTACTTCAATGTGCGGCAGGCGTCGGAGCGGATCGGACTTTCCGACGTCGAGGACATCCTCGATCCGATCAACTACCGTTACGTGCCGAGCCAGGCCGATCTGGAGCGGCTCGGTGCCCGCATCGGAAACCTGGTGCTGTTCAAGGCGGACGAGCTGAACGACATCGTGCGGGACGACCAGCAGCGCCGGCTGTTCGAGTTCTACCAGCGGTCGTCGTACAACGGCCTGGACACTCTCCTGCCGGCCGAGTCGATCGGGATCCACCTCCTGCGTGGTGAGACCCATCATTCATGGGTACGAAACGAGCGCCTGGTCACCGGTGTATGCGCACGCGTTTCCGCGTCGTTGGCAGATACCTGGTGACCAGGCCGATGGTGAAACCAGCGTCCCGTTGTTCCGATCGGGTGCCGCGGACCGCGGTCGCGCGCGCGAACCGTTCGACCGCCCGGAACGGCACATCGCGCGTCATGTCCAGTCACCCGCGTCAGGTGCAGAGTCTATGGAGGGTTCCATGCCAATTCTGATGCCGTCAGCCGAAGTTCCGACCATCGACATCTCGCCGCTGTTCGGAGACGACTCGAACGAGAAGACGCGCGTCGCGCAGGAGATCAACAAGGCGTGCCGGGGATCCGGCTTCTTCTACGCGTCGAACCACGGCATAGACGTAGAACTGCTGCAAGACGTGGTGAATGAGGTCCACCGGAATTTGACGGACAGGGAAAAGTACGACCTGGCGATCAACGCGTACAACAAGAACAACCCGCACGTACGCAACGGCTACTACATGGCGGTCAAGGGGAAGAAGGCGGTCGAGTCCTTCTGCTATCTGAACCCGTCGTTCAGTGACGACCACCCGATGATCAAGTCCGAGACGCCGATGCATGAGGTGAACATCTGGCCGGACGAGGACAAGCATCCACGGTTCCGGCCCGTCTGTGAGAATTACTACCGGGAGATGCTCCGGCTCTCCACGGTGATCATGCGAGGGATCGCGCTGGCTCTGGGGAAACCCGAGAACTTCTTCGACACCGCGCTCGCGGAAGCCGACACGCTTTCCTCCGTGTCGCTGATCCGCTACCCGTACCTGGAGGACTATCCGCCGGTCCAGACGGCGCCGGATGGTACGAAGCTGAGCTTCAAGGACCATCTGGACGTCTCGATGATTACCGTGCTGTACCAGACCCAGGTGCAGAACCTGCAGGTCGAGACGGTTGACGGTTGGCAGGACCTGCCGACGTCCGAGGAGAACTTCCTTGTGAACTGCGGTACATACATGAGCCACATCACGAACGACTACTTCCCGGCTCCGAACCACCGCGTGAAGTTCGTCAACGCCGAGCGGCTGTCTCTTCCGTTCTTCCTCAACGCCGGGCACAACAGTGTTGTCGAGCCGTTCGTGCCGGAGGACGCGGCCGAGCAACTGAAGAACCGGCCGATGTCGTACGGCGAATATCTTCAGCACGGTCTGCGTGCGCTGATCGTCAAGAACGGCCAGACCTGAGGGCGGTCCTGAGAAGACCGGATCCAGTGCATTCCCTCTCGCATCACAGCGTGGTGCCGGGAGGCAGAGCCGTGTGTACGGAGAGGCAGGAGACGGTCTTGGCAGACGACAAAGTTCTCGAAGCGCAGAGGTGGGTGAACGCCACGTACGGCAATGTGGCGGGCTATGCGCGGTGTCCGGAGGACGGCCGTACGGGCTGGTCCACCATGTACTCCCTGATCATGGGTCTCCAGCACGAGCTGGGCATCAGCCCCGTGGTCGCGAGCTTCGGTCCCACCACTCTGAGTAAAGTGCAGGCCCTCGGTGAGATCGGCTTCGGCTGGGAGGTGAACCGCAATATCGTCGCGATCCTCGAACACGGCCTGTTCTGCAAGGGCTACTGGGCCGTCGAGCCCGACAGTTACGGCTGGTTCACCGGGGTCACGCGGGAGGCGGTCAAGGATCTCCGCTCCAACATGGGCATCCCCGAGGGCGACGGTACTGTCACGGCCCGGATTTTCAAGTGCGTCCTCAATATGGACGCCTATGTGGTGGTCGCCGGAGGTACGGACAAGATCCGCGACATCCAGCGGTGGCTGAACGGCCGCTACTGGCAGCGAGATGCCTACAACATCGGTCCGTGCGAAGGGATCTACTCCCGTGACGTGCAGAAGGCACTGATGATCGCGATCCAGTACGAGCTGGGTATCGCTGAGCCGAACGGCAATTTCGGTCCGGCCACCCAGGACGGGCTGCGGAGCAGGAATCTCGGCTCCGGCGACTCCGGTGTCTTCGTCGAACTGTTCTCCGCGGCCTGCGTGTTCAACGAGCCGATCGGTGATTACCGGACCAACCAGCGCGGCACCTACGACACGGCGCTCGCGGAATACGTCAAGGCGTTTCAGCGGTTCTCGCAGATCTCCACTGACGGTGAACCGAACTACGGCCGCGGGGACTACGCGACATGGGCGCAGCTTCTGGTGTCCATGGGAGACGCGGACCGGCCGGCGACCGGCTCGGACACCCGTTTCGAGATCACCGCCTCGCGGGCGAAATGGCTGTACGACAACGAATACCGCGTCGTGGGCCGTTATCTGTACGATCCGCCGGGCTCCACGCTGGACAAGGAGATCAAGCCGGGCGAACTGCGGACGATCTTCGAGAACGGGCTCAAGGTCTTCCCGATCTACCAGGACAATGCCCGTGAGCTCGCCGATTTCACCTACGGCCAGGGCTACCAGCATGCGCTGAACGCTCACCAACTCGCCTCTGGCTACGGCTTCAACCGCGGCACCGTCATCTACTTCGCCGTCGACTACGACGCCACTCAGGAAGAGATCGACTCGGCGATCGTGCCGTACTTCCAAGGTGTCTCCGCCGGCCTTGCCGGCCAGGGAAAGAAGTACCTGCACGGTGTCTACGGATCCCGCAACGTGTGCAGCAACGTCACCAACAAGACCTTCGCCCGCTACTCGTTCGTGTCCGGCATGTCGTGGGGCTTCTCCGGAAATCTCGGCTTCACGTTGCCCACGAACTGGTCGTTCAACCAGATCAAGGAGTTCCGGGTCACCAACGGGTCCGACGGCTTCGACCTCGACCGCGATGTATGGCGCACCGGGAGCGACCCGGGCACCGGATCGGTCAACGACCAGGCGGGCCCGGGCGACGCCTTCATCGGCTACATCGAGAGGCTGTACGCCGTCGCCGTCGAGTACAACTCCTCCGACCGCAGTCCCTCACAGCTCGTCATGGAATACATCCGGCACACTGAATACGGCAATAAGGACTGGCAGAACGAGCTGGGCTGGTGGTTCCTGATCGGCGGGTACGACGAAGAATTCGTCAACTTCGCCAACTCCAGGGGCATGTACATCATGAAGGCGTTCAAAGACCCGTTCACCGGCTACGACCTGGGCGCCGAACACCTCATGGCCACCGCCAACGGTCACTTCCTCACACCGCAGGATTCCAACCAGAAGAGCGCCAACGGCGGCGACGTCGCCGGCTGGGCGGGCGACTGGATGACCTTCTACGCGGAATGGCGCAATTCCGAGGAGCAGTACGCCTCCGGAAAGGCGTTCTGCGACGCGAAGCTGGCCGTTCCCGGTGAGGCGTCCTCCTTCGGCTTCAACGACCTGATCGAGGACGCCGACGGCTATCTGATCGCGCGCGCGGTGCGCGGCGGGAAGACCATCGTCCAGGCCGTCAGGGACCACTACAACGGCGGCGGGGGCCTACGCCGGTTCAACGACTTCTTCCAGGGCCGCTGGGGAACGGCGGAGAACTGCGAGTACGCCGCTCACAACGTCCTCACCGCTTCCGACATCACCCTCGGCCTCGGACGGAAGCAACTCATTATGATGGCGGGAGCGATGCTGCCATCGATCCTGATCAACACGCCGGGCGGGTCCGAGAAACTGGACTCGTTCGAGCAGGGCTTCGTGGACACGATCCTGGCCCGCACGGGAATGGAGACCCGGTTGGCCTCCACATATCGGGCGAACCACGAGAGGTACCTCCGGGAGTCGCGTTCCCGCGCGGCCGCGCGCGCACGGGAAAACTGATCATCGGAGGTACGGAGCGTGGAACTGGTGGCGCTGCTCGCGGTGCCGGCGCTGACCGCATGGTGTGTGTGGAGCGTTCGGAGTGCCTTCATCGCGGTGAAGTGGCTGCTCACCGGAGTGTGGCGGGACCGCCCCAGGTGGTGGGTGCACCTCGCGTCGGCACTGCTCGCCGCCGACGTGGTGGTGTGGCTTCGAGGCGCTTTCTCCGGCGGACTGAACACGGAGAAGATGTGCAGGTTCGCGCATCACACCGTGTACGACCGCTCCTACCGTGAGCGGCACCCGGACGAGCCGGGGCGGCTGTTTCCGCTGCACAACAAGTGCAATGAGTACTACGACCTCGTACCTGCCTGGGTGAATCCAACTGTTGGCGTTCTCACCGTCTGCACCGTCGCCGCGCTGTGCGTCGCGGTGTGGTCGGTGCTTGTCCGAAGGAAGAGGCATGAGGGAATTCATTGACCGTCGTCGGGTCCTGGCCACCGGTGCCGGCCTGGGCGCTGCCACGGCCCTGGCCCCGATTCTGTCCGGTACGGCACAGGCCGAAGACAGCGGCCCAAGTCGTGTCTGGAACGGGACAAGATCGGCGAACGGCTGGCCGGTCCTGGACAACGGCGAGAACTTCACCATCGAAGGTTCTGGCCTGTCCGTCCGGCTCGCCGCCGGATCCGTGGCAGTGATCCTGCTGCATGTGGCCCGCCGGTTCCACTACGAGATCAACCAGCTCCGCGAGGGTGATGTGCGCGGCCACATCCGGTCACGGAACATCCTCCAGCGATACGAGTCGAATCACCTGTCCGGTACCGCCGTCGCGATCCGTCCGGACGCCTTTCCGGCGGGCGTGAAAGGCGGCCTGTATCCGTATGAGCTGGTCGTCGTCCGGGACATCCTGACGGAGCTCGATGGTGTCGTGGCATGGGGCGGCGACTTCGCCACACCGAAGGAGTCGCACTTCGAGATCGCGTACAGGCCGGAACACCCGAAGGTGAAGGGAGTCGCGCGGAAGATCCAGGGATGGGACAGCGGCCCCGGCGGCGAAGGTGCCGGGGCGACGGACGCGTTCGACCCGAGGCGTCAGGCCCGGGCCCGGGACTTCGTCCGCCGGACCGGGTAGCCGCCTCCGGCGCCGACCACTCTCGGTGCGGACCGGGATCACGCCGGCCATCGCGTTCGCCCATGCTCACGGCGAGGCGGCGATGACCGCTCGTTCGTCAGCGCCGGACGGTGTGTTGTGTATCGCGCAGGGCGGGCAGCACGGGTGTGAGCGCGGCGAGGGCGAGCAGGATCACGGCGATGGCCTGGTACGCGTTTCCGTAGCTGTCCGCCAGCGCCGCGGGAGTGTCGGTGGTGTCGGCCGCGGTGATGGTCAGCACCACGGCGAGGCCGAAGGCACCACCGAACTGTCTTGTGGTGTTCATGAGCGCGGAGGCCGCGCCGGCGTCGGCGGACTCGACACCTGAGGTGACCGTGGTGGTCAGCGGGGTGCTGAGCAGTCCGCCGCCGAACGAGATCGCCACGGCCGGCCCGAAGACGCCGGTCAAGTAGTCGCTGTCCGGCGTGACACCGCTCTGCCACCAGAAACCCATCGCGGCGAGCAGCGCTCCGGCGGCGATGAGGGCTCTTGCCTGTACGTGCCGCATCAACCACGGGATGAGGACCAGTCCGACCAGAAGCATCACCACCGCGTGCGGCAGAAATCCCAGGCCCGTCTGCGCGGCGTTGTAATGCAGAACATCTTGCATGGTCAAGGTCAAGAAGTACCACAGCGGGACCTGGCTCGCTCCTGCCAGCAGCATCGCCAGGTTGCCCCAGCCGATCCCGGGCAGCCCCAACAGGCGCGGTGGTATCAGCGGTGCCACGGCGAACCTTCCTTCAACCACCATGAACGCGGCAAGGGCGATGATGCCGCCGAGGAGGGGCAGGGCCGTGTCGAGGTCGGACCAGGCGTGCGTGTGGGCCTGGGAGATGCCGAGGGTGAGCAGGGTCAACGCGGCCGTGGCCAGCACCGCGCCGGGCAGATCCAGCCGGACCCGTTGCCGCGGTGCGCCGCGTCGGGCGAGCAGCCGGGCGCCGAACAGGATCGCCGGAAGCCCGATCGGCACATTGATCAGCAGTACGGACCGCCAGGACAGGTACTCGGTCAGCACACCGCCGAGCAGGTTGCCCGAGGCACCGCCGGCCAGGCTCACCGCGGTCCAGATCGTCAACGCCTTTGTACGCCGGGGGCCTTCGGGAAACGTGGTGGTCAGCATGGTCAAGGCCAGCGGGGCGAGCACGGCGGCGCTGATCCCTTGCGCCGCGCGCGCCGTGATCAACATCGCCGGAGTGGTGGCGAGTCCGCCGAGCAGACTGGCGGCGGTGAACACCGAGAGACCACCAACGAAGGCCCGCCGATGTCCGTAGAGATCGGCCAGCCTCCCGCCCAGCAACAACAGCCCGGCGAACGCCAGCGTATAGGCGCTGACGACCCATTGCAGGCTCGCCGGTGTGAAACCGAGATCTGCCTGGATCGACGGCAACGCGACGGTCATCACCGAGACATCGAACAACACCAGGAAATGCGCCGCACACGCCAACGCGAGCGCCTTCGTAGCCGCGGATCTCCCCTGCATGGCTGCAACAACCCCCGTTGACTACTGATCCATATGCCTGCGAGCGCAGGTGTGGGCGCACTCCGTGCTAGGGCGTGTTTCGAAAGTAGCGCCGTCCGCCCCCTGGGGCGGGGCTCGCGGCGTCTGGTGCGTGCGATCGCAAGGCGGAGGATCGTTCGCGTACTGGATGTACTGGGACGACTCCGACAACGCGGCGAGCGTGCGTGCCAGGCGTCGCGAGCCAGGCGGGACTTTCGAAACACGCCCTAAGGCGAACCGTGTCCCGGATCCCGGTCAGAGACTCTCCAGGCGGCTCGGCGCCATCGCACGGTGCGGTCTCGTTCTCCTCCGCGCGACGGTGGCGACGACGGACCTCCTCCGCTCGTCCCATTCGGCAGCAGGCCCTAGTGGGAGAAGTTCACACCCTGTGCCAGGGCCACCTGTCCGGAGTAGTTGACCGTGTTGGTCGCGCGGCGCATATAGGCCCGCCAGGCGTCGGAACCGGACTCGCGCCCGCCGCCGGTCTCCTTCTCGCCGCCGAACGCACCGCCGATCTCCGCACCGGAGGTGCCGATGTTGACATTGACGATGCCGCAGTCCGCGCCGTCGGCGGCCAGGAACCGCTCCGCCTCGCTCTGGTCGGTGGTGAAGATCCCGGACGACAACCCCTGAGGTACGTCGTTGTGCAGCCGAATCGCCTCGTCGAGGTCGCCATAGGTGAGGATGTACAGAAGCGGCGCGAAGGTCTCCTCACGCACCACGGCGGTCTGCGCGGGCATCCGTACGATGGCGGGCCGGACGTAGTGGGCGCCAGGAGCCGACTCGGTGAGCTGTCGCTCGCCGCCGGCACACAGCGTGCCGCCCTCCGCGGTCGCACGGTCGAGGGACGCGCGCATCCTGGTGTGGGCGGTTTCGTTCACGAGCGGCCCGACCAAGGTGGTGTCCTGGAACGGGTCGCCGATCGGGAGCCGACGGTAGGCGCCGACGAGCCGCTCGACGACGGTGTCGGCGATGTCGTTGTGCACGATCAGCCTGCGGAGCGTGGTGCACCGCTGGCCCGCCGTGCCCGTGGCGGCGAACACGGCCGCGTTGATGGTGAGATCGAGGTCCGCCGACGGGGTCACCACCGCGGCGTTGTTCCCGCCGAGCTCCAGGACGCTGCGTCCGAACCGGGCAGCCACGCGTGGACCCACCGCACGGCCCATCCGGGTCGAGCCGGTCGCGCTGATCAGCGACACCTGAGGTGAGTCGACGAGTCGCTCGCCGATCTCGGCCGCACCGAGAACGACCTGGTTGAGGTTGGCCGGGGCGCCGGTCTCGGCGATGGCGCGGTCGAGCAGGGCGGAGCAGGCGAGGGCGGTCAGCGGGGTGAGCTCGGACGGCTTCCAGACGACGGTGTCGCCGCAGACCAGGGCCACCGCGGTGTTCCACGCCCAGACGGCTACCGGGAAGTTGAAGGCGGTGATCACGCCGACCACGCCCAGTGGGTGCCAGGTCTCCATCAGCCGGTGACCGGGGCGTTCGGAGGGCATGGTGCGGCCGTAGAGCTGCCGGGACAGGCCCACCGCGAAGTCGCAGATGTCGATCATCTCCCGCACTTCGCCGAGCGCCTCGGAGCGGATCTTGCCGGCCTCGATGGTGACCAGGTCGGCGATGTCCCGCTGGTGCTCGGTGAGCAGCTCGCCGAACCGCTTGACCAGCGCGCCGCGCACCGGCGCCGGAGTGGTCCGCCAGTCGCGGAACGCCGTCCGCGCGGCTTCGACGGCCCGCTCGACGTCCGCCGGAGTGTCGGTGCGCAGGCCGAACAGGCCGGCGCCGGTGATCGGCGTGCGGGCGGTGATGGCGTCGCCCTTGAACACGGCGAGTTCGACTCCGCAGCGCGTCAGAGCGGTCTCCGCCCTGGCGCGTATGCCGTCGGTACTGCTGACTGCTGCTGTGACCATGGCGGCCGCTCTCCCTATGCCTCGGACTTCCTGCGGATGTTGACGTAGTTGCCTTCGATCCAGTCCTTGAACGTGGCGGTGTCGCCGTCCAGGCTGATGTCGAATCCGCAGCGCCTGGCCAGAGGGACCGAGAACGTGAAGTCGGAGTTGGGGCGCAGGAAGAAGACGCTGGATGTGCGGCCGCTGCCCGCGATCTGATCCCGGCTCGGCGCCGCGACATGATGCTTCGGGGCCTTCACCTGACCGCCGGTCACAAGGGTCGCGACGGCTCCACAGAAGACAAGAACCGCGTCCGGTTTGGCCGGCAGGTCCACGAAGGTGCCGCCGACCTCGCACTGCAGGCTCACAAAGCCGTTCGGGCACGGCGTCTGCTGGATGAGTGTCACCATCGACAGGTCGTAGTGCGGCGCCATCCGAAGGGGCTGTTCCTCGGCGCTGCGGTTCTCGGGGACCTCGGGGAAGTACCGGAACCTCAGCAGGGGTTCACAGTTGACGAATGATTCGGTGCCACCATCCGGTTCGGTTCCGGTCGTCTTCAGGACCTGCCTCGCCACGTCCCGCGTGGCGTCGTACATGCGGTCGAAGTAGTGCGTCCAGACCCGTTCGAAGTCCGCTGTGGGGAACAGGTTGTCCAAGATCCCCATCGAGTAGCACATCGAGTAGTCCGAGTAGGTGCCGGTGTTGGTGATCTGCGCGGTGCTTTCCGACTCCAGGCCGGTGAAGCCGCGTCGAATGGTGGGAATCGTGGAGGTGACCGCCTGCTTCTCCGCCGTGGTGCCGTGCTCGAAGAAGTCAATGGCGACGTCCTTGGCGGATTTCTGATCGGCCTCCGACAGGACGCTGTCCGTCAGATAGAAGACGCCTATTTCTGCCAGGCAGCTACGGAACTCGTCCTGGTGGAGCCCCTCTTGAAGCTCGACCAGGCTGAACGTGGGCACCGTCGTGTCCATCGACACTCACTGCTCCTCTCGTAACCGGGTGGTCAACAGCACAGTGGAAAACAACAGGCTGGGAGGGCTGAGAGCACTCTCAGCTCTTCAAGGTCTTTCAGCGCGGCCGTCAGATGATCGCGGCTTCGGTGCCGCGGAAGCGCGCGGGACCCGGAGCGCCGGCCGGCTCGGGGCCTGGGCGGCTCGGGGCCTCGGCGGCCTGTGAGGCGTTGGCGTGCGTGGTGCGTGCGTGGTGCGTCTCAGACGGTGCGGGTCTCTGCCCAGGAAGCCGGCGGTCATGTCGTGACGTCCCGCGAATTCAGGGAAATAGAGGGCACGTGTCAACATTCGGTCGACGTGCAGCAGAGTAGCAGCCGCCACACCAACTCGAACAGGTGCTTTCCTGCCGTTGACAGAAAGCCGCGAAGAGAACTCCGAGAGAGCTGGAAGAGGATCACAAGAGCAGTGCAGGGCAGGATGGCGGTGCAAAACACGCAGTTCACCCTGGTGGCAGTAGGCGCTGGAAGCTTCCGATAATTCATCCGCTTCGTCGTCCCGGCCTCGCCGTTTCAGTAACCGCAAGCCTGAGCGCTCGACGCATGTGAATCAATCGTCATCAGCAGTTGGACTCAATCTCAAGGGAGAGCGTAATGAACGACTACTCTCATGAAAAGTTCCTGGATTTGAATGTATTTCGGGGCGTGGGAGAAGACCCGGTCTACCACCCTCCTGTCGTGACAGGACGGCCGCGTGAGTGGCCGCTCGACCAGTGGGCTGATGCGCCGCGCGATCTAGGGTTTTCTGACTTTGCCCGCTACCAGTGGAGAGGCTTGCGGATGCTCAAAGATCCGGAGACGCAAGCGAGCTACCACGACCTGTTGTGGGAATTGCGCCCACGTACGATCGTTGAGTTGGGTGTATATGGTGGCGGCTCGCTGGTCTGGTTTCGTGACCTGGCCAAAATCATGGGCATCGATTGCCAGGTCATCGGAATCGACAAGGACCTTTCCCGATGTCAAATCCCGGCCTCCGAGCGGTCGAACATCTCCCTTTACGAAGCTGACTGCGCCGAACTGGAAACATTTGAGCCTCTCCGTGACGCAGCTCACCCGTTGATCTTCATCGACGACGCACACGCCAATACGTTCAATATTATGAAATGGGCCGTCGATCATCTACTTGAACAAGGCGACTACTTCATTATCGAAGACATGATTCCATACTGGCACCGGTACAGTCCGAAATTGCTGGCCGAGTACCTCGCGGCCTTTCGTGATGTGCTGACCATGGACATGGTGTACGCCAACGCCAGCTCGCAGTTGGACCGAGGTGTCTTTCGTCGGTCGGTGGTGAAGGAGTAAGGGCTGTTCCGTAACAGCCCTCAGGCATACGGCGGCAGGCGGAGGGCTGGGAATTCCTACCAATCCGCGCGCTTTCGTGTTCGGGTGGCAATAAGGGGAGTTTCAGAGGCTTAGGAGAAGAGGTTCTCATGCCAACCGTATCGAGTCTCTTGTACTATGCTGCGCCGCTCACATCGACGGGTCGGGACGACGACTGGTGCATCGATGCCGTGTCACAGCCACCCGAGGTACTCTTCAACTTTCGTAAGATCGCCGTCGAGACGGTGATCAACGATTTACGCGACAGCGCTGTTCAGCCGAAGCTCGACAATATGGGTTTCGAAAAGATCGTGTCCTCCACAGGCGTGGATCAACGAGCTCTGGTGGAGGGCTCCGCATCGTCACTTGAGCGGTATCAGCAGGAAACGGGAGAGCTGTTGAAATCTCTCACCGGTGCTGACGCGGTCGAATTCTTCGATGCCACTCTGAGGCGAGAGGATGCGGACGTTCCTGGTGATTCGTCCCATCAATCGCCGCATTTGCGCGTCCATGTCGATCAGAGTCCGAAGAGCGCCCACGCCCGCGCCATGGGCCATGGTGGGCCACGGCGTCAATTTCGTAGGTTTCAAATCATCAATATCTGGCGACCATTGGTCGAGCCAGTTCGCAACTTTCCGCTTGCCGTGTGTGACTACCGGTCGTTGGATCTTTCTGCCGATTTAGTGGCCACGCGGTTGCATTTTCCCGCCTGGCTCAAAGATCGCGAGAACTACTCTGTGAAGTACAACCCCGGACATCGGTGGTACTACTGGGGATCGCTCTCGCCCGACGAAGTAATATTCTTCAAATGCTACGACAGCGCGAGTCGCGATGTGGCACTTGTCGGCGAAGGAACGGCGCGGCGCGACTTGATCGACGTAGCAGGTCTCTGTCCGCACACGGCTTTCTTCGATGAAAAAGGGCCTGTCACCGGACATTTGCGAACTTCTCTGGAAATGCGTGCACTACTTTTCTATGACTGATCGCCGATCCGCCGGCTGAGGACGAGATCCGCGCCGGGCGGCAGGGAACGCGCGGTCGGATGCGCCAGTATCCGCCCGTATGAACCGAAGCCGAGGCCGATCGGCTGTCGGAGGTGCTGGGAAAACTGAGAAGGAGCAGGTGAAATGGCGGACACGACGGTACCACTCTTCAGCCTTGCTGAATTGCGGAAGGGCACCGACCAGGAAAAGTTCCGCAGGTGTGTGACGGAGACGGGGGTCTTCTACCTCACCGATTACGGTGTGCTGGACAAAGACCACCAGTTGGCCACGGACACGGCGATGGACTTCTTCGAGCACGGCACTCCGGAGGAGAAGCAGGCCGTGACCACGAATATCCCGACCATGCGCCGGGGATACTCCGCACTGGAAGCCGAGAGCACGGCCCAGGTGACCAAAACTGGTACGTACACGGACTATTCGATGTCTTTCTCGATGGGGAATTCAGACAATCTCTTCCCTTCGCAACAGTTCGACGCGGTGTGGACGGACTACTTCGACCGCCTCTACACCGCCGCGCAGGAGACCGCGCGAGTGGTTCTGAACGCGACCGGGACGTACGACGCCGGAGACATGGACACACTGCTGGACTGCGACCCCGTCCTGAGGTTGCGGTACTTCCCCGAGGTCCCGGAGCACCGCGCCGCGGAGCGGGAGCCGAGGCGGATGGCGCCGCACTACGACCTGTCCATCGTCACACTGATCCACCAGACTCCGTGCGCCAACGGCTTTGTGAGCCTGCAGGCCGAGATCGGCGGCGAGATGGTGAATCTGCCGGCCGTGCCGGACGCCGCGATCGTGCTGTGCGGCGCCATCGCGCCACTGGCCACTCAGGGCGCGGTGCCCGCACCCAACCACCACGTCATAGCCCCGGACGCCAGTATGCGGGCGGGCAGTGACCGCACGTCGAGCGTCTTCTTCCTGCGTCCTTCGACCGACTTCGCGTTCTCGGTTCCCAAGGCCCGGTCGTACGGCCTTGACGTCAGCCTCGACGCCGAGACCGCGACGTTCGGGGAATGGATCGGGACCAACTACGTCACGATGCACGCGGACCCCGAGCCGCAGGCGCCGTCGCGGGGCTGAGCGCTGTCCCGTCATCCCCGGCGGGCGTGCGACGAAAGCCACGGCGCCTCGCCGGGTTGTCGGAACGCCTGAGTACATCCTGTATGCGGGCGTCCCGTCGCCTCGCGATGCTCTCCCGTTGCCTGAACGGCCCGGGAGGTGCCCCCTCCATCTGACGCCGCGCGCTGATCCACCAGGGATGACGGGACAGCCCTGAGCGGCGTTGGCGACACCGTGACGGGGGCGGGCCCGCCGCCGACGTGGGCCGGAGCGGGTCAGACCCGACCATCGACGATGGTCCAATGCGTGGGAAGGATCGGAATGCTCGTCGTTGCACTTAAGCCGGGTCACGACGGCGCTGTCGCCGCGATCGACAATCGGCGGTTGCTCTACTCGCTTGAGTCGGAGAAGGACTCGCGTCCGCGGTACACGTCCTTGCTGCCGACGACAATCCTCGACATCGCCGAGCGACTCGACGCCGTGCCGGACGTGGTGGCTCTTGGTGGCTGGAGCGACCTGCGACCGACGCGTATCTCGTATACCGGTGCCGGTTATGAGGGCACGAACGAGCCCACCGTCACCACCTCACGCTTCTTCGGCAAAGAGGTCCGGTTCTTCACCTCGACGCACGAGCGATCGCACATCTACATGGCGCTGGGAATGGCTCCGAGGGATTCCAGCCCCGTGCGGTCGGTCCTCGTCTGGGAGGGGGACGTCGGCGCCTTCTATCTCGTTGACTCCCAGCAACGGATCGTCCGCAAGATACCGGTCATGACGGGGCCTGGTGCGCGATATTCGTTCCTCTTCGGGCTCGCCGACCCGACCTTCCCCGACTCCGGAGGGAAGCCACGCCTGAACGACGCCGGCAAGCTGATGGCCCTGGCGGCGTTCGGAAACGCGGACGACGCGAGTCCCGACATAAAACACGTCGTCGAGCGGATCCTGAAGCAGGACTCGATGTATCCGGCGCCCAAGGACGAGTACCGGGACTCGGTCCTGTACAACGCCGGCGTTGAGTCGATCGAATGCAAGACCGCTGCCGCGCTGCTGACCGAGCGCCTCTTCGAGACGTTCGCCCAGGTCGCGCGCGAGCACATGCCGGCAGGCAGCCCGCTGTACATCTCCGGAGGATGCGGACTGAACTGCGACTGGAACAGCCAATGGGCTGAACTCGGCCACTTCTCATCGGTCTTCGTCGCTCCATGCACCAACGACTCCGGTTCGGCGTTGGGTACCGCCATCGACGCGCTCTCGACATTCACGGGTGATCCCCACATCGAGTGGAGTGTGTACAGCGGACTCGACTTCGTCAGCGACACACGGCCCGACGCGTCCCGCTGGCGGTCTTGTCCACTCGACCATGACGCCTTGGCGGCAGCCCTGGCCGCCGGCCGGGTCGTCGCGTGGGTACAGGGCCGATGGGAGATCGGGCCGCGCGCACTGGGCAACCGATCTCTCCTGACCGAGCCGTTCGGCGCGGCTGCCCGCGACCGGCTCAACGCCATCAAGCAGCGCGAGGACTATCGGCCCATCGCACCATGCTGCCGTGTCGAGGATCTCGCGACGGTCTTCCACGAAGACTTCGAGGATCCGCACATGCTGTACTTCCGGCACGTACGGGAATCCAGTGGCCTGCGAGCCGTGACTCACGTGGACGGCACGGCGCGAGTCCAGACCGTACGGGACTCGGGCAATCCGCAATTGCATGAACTGCTCTCCGCGTTCGCAGCCAAGCGAGGAGTCGGCGTCCTGTGCAACACATCGTTGAACTTCAACGGAGAGGGATTCATCAACCGCATGTCCGACCTTGTGCTCTACTGCGAATCGCGAGGAGTTCGGGACATGGTCGTCGGCGACACGTGGTATCAGCGGATTGAGGGTTCCTGACGCGGAGGGTCTGCCTCCGGCCGGCCGCTCAGAAGGCACCTTGACCTCCTGGAGCTGTCGGCCGCCGGCGGTCACATCCCGCGCGCGTCGCGGGCCGGCGGCCGAGCTCCGGGCCCGCACACCGAGGTCCTCTCCGCTCAGGGCTGTCCCGTAGCGGTGGGGAGGCCGCGTGGCTCGGCCAGTGCGTTTATCCGAGCCGGGTCAGTTTCGCGCCGAGGGACGGTTCTGTGAGATCGGTCTTGAACGCCACCGGCACCTTGTGCGCCTCGGCTCCGGTGCCAACGGCCAACTCGCCGAACACAGCACCGGCCTTCGCTGTGCGAGGAATGTCACCGTTGCTGACGGTGAGGCGCAGTTTCTGGCCGGGGACGCCGACCGCTTTGAGGTCCTCGGTGGCCACGACCGGTGTCTGGCCGCCGAGGCCGTCGTCGACATAACCGAGGACCTGGCCCTTGCTCACCGCGGTGGCGGAGGTGAGGGCGTTACGTACCGCCTCGATGACCCTCTTGCTGTTGTCCTGCACCAGGACGAGGCTGTTGGCGCCGTTGGGGTCAGCGCCGGTGGCACGCTGTTCCATCATCGTCCCGAGGATCAGCCGGTCCTTGCCGTCGACGGTCTTGTAGGCAGCCCACGACAACGTGCCTCCGGCCGGTGTGTTGGAGCCGGTCTTGATGCCTCTGATACTCAGTCCGGCCATGATCAGACGGTCGTTGTTGTTGTAGATGCGTCCGAGACCCGGGATGTCGGCGTTGGGCAGGGCGACGATCGCGCGGAAGGCGTCGGACTTCATGACCTCCTCGGCCAGTTTGAGCTGGTCGACGGCCGTGCTGACGGTTTCCTTGTCCAGGCCGCTGGGATCGGTGTAGATGGTGTTCTTCATGCCGAGGGCCTTGGCCGCGTCATTCATCTTTCCGACAAACGCTGTCTCGTCCTGGGATCCGGTGTCCCAACGAGCCAGCAACCGAGCGATGTTGTTGCCCGACGGGATCATCAGCATCTTCAGCATGTCCTGCTCGCCGAACGCCTGGCCCGCGTCGAGGCCCTCGATACGCGATTCGTCCTCGGACTTGCCGTCTTCCACGGTCTGGGCGTCGACCGTGATCTGAGGGCCCTTCTCGTCCTTCTGGAGAGGGTGGTCACGGAGGATCACATAGGCCGTCATGATCTTGGCGATACTCGCTGTCGGGACGGGCTTTTCTTCTCCGGACGTCCCGATGGTGCCCGAGCCCACGACGGTGACGGCGGCCTGTCCCTTCGCGGGCCACGGGATGGAAAGCCGGCTGCCTTCGACGGTGAAGGAGGATGTGGTCTCGCCGAGGACAAAGGCCGGCTCCGGGAGCGGGCGGAG
Source organism: Streptomyces sp. AK02-01A (assembly GCF_033795305.1). NCBI lineage: Bacteria > Bacillati > Actinomycetota > Actinomycetes > Kitasatosporales > Streptomycetaceae > Streptomyces > Streptomyces sp. AK02-01A. The sequence continues at coordinate 14,603 of NZ_JARBAE010000026.1, read as the reverse complement.
TATCTGCACGGTCAGGAAGACAAGCACGAGGAGCGCCACGAGCGGGGTCCAGATCTTGATCCTGCGCGCCAGAGTGCGGGTCCGGGAGGCGGGCGGCGCAGGCGTGTTGGTGAGCTGTGCGAGCAGGTCGAGTGGGGGCCGTGCGTCCTGTTCAGGGCCCTGGCCTTCGGCCGGCGTCCCGGCGCCGTCCTGGCCGGAGAAGGTTCCCGGAGCCTGGTCGGTCGCCGCGGTCTCGGCCTTGGCCGGAGGCATGGAGGCGTCCAGCTCGGGACGGTTGTCCGCCGCCGGCTCGGGCGGCGTGGCCTGCGGCGGGGCCATGGAGTTCACCGCCACGAGTGTGCCGGCGTCGGCGTCTGGATCGCCGGCACCGTCGGGCGTGTTCGAGGCCGGCCCGGCGGAGGTGTTCGCGGAGTCGCCGGTTTTCCGGCCGACGGAGGGTCCGACGGGTGCGGTGGCCTGGTCCGCGACGGTCGGTGCCGCGACCTGCTGGGTGATGTCCGATGTGGTGTCGGCACTCGCGGCCGCGGTTGTGGTCGCTTCGGTGTTGTTCTCCGCTGCTGTCCCGTCGTCAGCGTCAGCGTCAGCGTCGGCCGCGTCCGTGGCCGTGTCGGGAGGAGAGCTCGCGCTGTCGCCGGTTGGGCGCGAGGCATCGGAAGGGCCCGGGGCCGGGGACTTGGCGCTCGATAACGCGGATGCCGCTGCGGACGTGGCCGAGGTCGCGCTGTCGTCCGCTCTGTGCGCCGGCCGCTCTTCCGTGGCGTCCGTCGGTGACGACGACTTCTCCTTGGACGGTTCGGTGGGCGTTTCGTCGAAGGCCGTAGAAGCCGGAGCGCTTTCGTTGCCGGTGGCTTCCGTCGGCGGGTCGTTCTGCTGGGATGTGTGGGGGGATCGGCCCGCCATTGAGGTCTCCTTCATACGCCGCAACGCTGCTTCATGCCCGGCCGGCCACGTCATATCTCCTGGTGACGGGGGCAGGGGCATGCCGCAAGCAGAACAGAGTCCTTGACGTCATGTCCAAGTCAGATATCGCGCCCATATCGATTAATCTGGAATATCATTGCTGCTCATGGACCTGGTGCGCCATCTGGAGTGCTTTGTTGTTGTTGCGGAAGAGTCACATTTCGGTCGGGCCGCGGCGCGCCTGGGGATGGCTCAGCCTCCGTTGTCGCAGCGCATACAGCGCCTGGAACGCGAGCTCGGGGTGCGCTTGTTCGAGCGCAGCAGTCGACGTGTGGCGATCACCAAGGCCGGAACGCTGCTACTGGACGAGGCCCGTGAACTGCTCTCTCGCTCCGAGGCGTTGATGGCCACGGCCCGCCGCATCCGGGACGGCGAGAGCGGACTGCTGCGCGCGGCGCTGCCACCCGATATCGCGGGCGAAACGGTCGCCGCGATCCTCGCGGAGTTCCGCGACCGCCTCCCAGGCGTGGAGCTGGAACTGCGCGAGCTGTCGACCGCTCAGCAGCTTGTCCAGTTCAGCGTGCGTGAGCTGGATGTCGGACTCGTCCAGCATCCCTGTGACATCTCCGGGCTGGAGCTGGGTCCCGTCCTGCGCCGTGAGGTCGGTGTGCTTCTGCCGCGCGGAGCCCCGGCGGCCGAGCTGGACGAGGTGTCCCTGGCCGCTCTCAGCGGATATGACTTGATCCTCTTCCCGCGCACCAACGCCCCGGCGCTGCACGACGACATCCTGATCACCTGCGCCGGCAACGGCTTCACTCCCGCGACCGTGCGGCACGGCGAGGGCGCCACATTCATCCGTGGCCTGCTCCTTTCCGTACACGCCGTCGCCTTCGGCCCACGAGACACCCACCTCGCCCTGGCCGCCGACCAGGACCCGGATCTCGCCTGGCGTCCGCTCACCGACGCACCCTTGGACTGGCGCCATTCGGTCGCACGGCCCACGGGACGCGGCGACACCGCCGTCAGTGTGTTCACGGAAGCGGCCACGCACGCGCTGCGGAACGCGGCGCCTGTCACCGCCGCTGTGCCGCGGCCACTCCATCTGCGTCCGACAGCGGAGTACTGGCTGTGACCACCTCCGTCAGCCGCGTTGACGCGGCCTTCGCCGAAGCGGGAGTCAGAGGCTGGCTGCACGCTCGCGACATCGACGCCGGCACAGAGATCAGTGTGCGAGCGGACCACTCGGTCGTCACCAGCAGCGTGCACAAACTCTGTCTGCTCGTCACTCTCCACCAGCACGCCGCGACCGGGCGACTTGACCTGGCCGAACAGAGCGAATGCCGGCCGGACGACCGCACCTACGGCCCCACCGGAATCGCCGCCATGCTCGACCCCGTCCGTATGTCGCTGCGCGACATGGCGTACCTGATGGTGGCCGTCAATGACAACACCGCCGCGGATCTCCTCCTGGATCGCATCGGCCTCGATGCCGTCAACCACACCACAAGGCGGCTTGGTCTCACCCGCACGCACGCCACCCACACCTTCCGCCAACTGCTCACCACCATCAGGCAGGACGCGGGCCCGGGCGGTACTCAAGCACTGCGCGACCCGTATGTCATCGCCCGGCTCAGAGCCCTCGACCCGGCCCGTACCAACCGCAGCACCCCGCGCGACATGACCAGCCTGCTCAGCGCCATCTGGCGCGACGAAGCATGCGACGCCGGACACAGCGCCGCCATCCGCCGTCTCCTCGGCCTGCAAGTCTGGCCGCACCGCCTGGCGTCCGGCTTTCCCTTCGACGATGTGCGGATCGCCGGCAAGACCGGCAGCCTGCCGACCGTACGCAACGAAGTGGGCGTCATCGAGTACCCGGACGGTGGCCGTTACGCCGTCGCCGTCTTCACCCGCGCGGCCGGCACGGCGGCCACCCTCCCCGCGGCCGACGCCGTCATCGGTACCACCGCCCGTATCGCGGTGGAGGCACTACGCGCCTCTTGAAGCGCCACGCCAAGGGCCGGGCGGCGGTGGCGGGCGCTCAGGCCCCGGGGCGCAGGTGTTCCTCGGCCCACTGCGCGAAGCTGGTGAGCGGGATGCCGAGGGCCCGCGCGTACGCGGGGCGCGCGGGATGGCCGATCTCGTTCTGCCATTCGTGCATGACACCGAACTCCGGCATTCCGGCGGCGAGTGCCTCGTCCGCCGTCATGGACGGTGCGGCCAGCTCGGTGCCCAGCGCGCGGGAGAGGACCTCGGCGATCCGGGTCATCGGCAGGCGTTCACTTGCCAGTTCCAGCTCGACCTCGTGGAACCGTTCCGGGTCGGCGATGGCCGCGGCGGCGGCCGTGCCGATGTCGGCGACCGCGACGAGGGAGAGCTCGGTGCCGGGCTTGACGAGGGTCACCAGGCCGCCCTCGGCGCCGTTGGGGAGGAGGAACGACGGCGGCAGGAAGTTCTCCATGAAGAAGCCCGGCTTCAGAAGCGTCCAGTGCCGGAAACCCGCTTCACGGACCCGGTCCTGGATCGCGGTCTTGGTCTCGTAGTAGTGCTCCATCACCGCCCAGCGGCCCTCCGCCCAGCCGGGCGCGGTGCGGTGCTGCCCCGCGCCGGAGACGGAGGTGTGCACGAACTGCGCCACTCCCGCGTCCCGCGCGGCGTCGACCAGGTCGCGTCCCTGGACCCACTCGGAGTCGCCCCGGAGGTCGTTCATGTCGGGCATCTGTACCGAGAAGACCGCGCGGGCCCCGTCGGCGGCCCGGCGTACGGAGTCGCGGTCGCGGAGGTCGCCGGTGACGAGCTCGGCGCCGAGCGCCTCGATGGCCTTCGCCCGGTCGGCCGCCGGGTCGCGGACCAGGGCTCGTACGGGAACGCCCGCCGCGAGCAGGGCGCGGGCGGTGGCGCCGCCCTGCCGGCCGGTGGCGCCGGTGACCAGGACGGGCGCGGAATCTGCGGACATGGTGCTCCTCGGATGGCCTGCGGCGATTAAGTGGCGGACCGCGCCACTTACTGCTCCGGTACGATACGGAGGGCCCCGCCACTTAGCAAACCCGCACCATGACCGCGCGGCGCGCGGACGCCCGGCGCGCCGCGTGCTGATCCACCAGGGATGACGGGACAGCCCTATCCGACGAGTGTCTGGGTGCCGAGCACGGTGAGCAGGGCGAGACGATCGGCCTCCCGGGTGCCGGGCTCGGCCGTGTAGATCATGATGCGCAGGTCACTGCCCTCCACGGTGAGCACGTCGCAGTCCAGTGTCAGTGCGCCCACGTGTGGATGGTCGATGGTCTTGCGCGCGGCCTCGTGGTGGCCGACAGCGCCGGAATCCCACAGCTCGGCGAACCGGTCACTGCTCGCTCGCAGCTCCGCGACCAGCCGGCGCAGCCGCTGGTCGGCGGGATAGCGGCCGGCGGCCACGCGCAGGTCGGCGACCACCGCGGCTTCGAGCGCGCGCCGGGACTGCCGGGTGAGCCGCACGCGGCCGGGCGGGCCGAGGAAGTTGCGCCACACGCCGTTGCGCTGGTTGCCGCGCCATCCGGACGGATCACCCATCAGCGCCGCGTACGGCGGATTGGCCACAAGGAGCGTCCAGGTCGCGTCGTAGACCGCGACAGGGGTCCCGGACAGGCGGTCCAGCAGCCGCTGGACGCTCGGCGTGATGTACGTAGGGACCGTGTCCGGCCCCGGCGGCGCCAGTCCCGCCAGCCGGAACAAGTGCGTCCGCTCGTCGCCCGACAGCCGCAGCGCCCTGGCCAGGGCTTCGACGACCTGTGCCGACGGGTTGGACGCGCGGCCCTGTTCGAGACGGGTGACGTAGTCGACGGAGATCCCGGCCAGCATCGCCAATTCCTCACGGCGCAGTCCAGCCGCGCGCCGCTGCCCGCCGCCGGTGGGCAGTCCTGACGCCTCGGGTGAGACCCGGTCGCGCCAGCGCCGCACCGCCTTTCCGAAATCCGCCGTCGCCATACCCAGCAGTGTGCCCCGCCGGCCGCGAACCTTCCTGGTACCAGTAGTCCCAGGAAGATCAGACGTCTGGCTGATCCTCTTGTGCCGCCGGATCGTGGAGGCATGACCACAACACTGATCACCGGAGCGAACAAGGGTTTGGGCCATGAGACCGCCCGTCAGCTCATCGCCGCAGGCCACACCGTCTACATCGGCAGCCGGGACGCGGAGCGAGGACGCCTTGCCGCCGAGCGGCTGGGCGCGCGCATGGTCCTTCTCGACGTCACCGACGACGCGTCCGTCGCCGCCGCGGTCCAGGCCGTCGAGGCCGGCGGCGGACTGGATGTACTGATCAACAACGCGGGCGTCGAAGGCCGGGACACCGACAACAACGTGATCGGCGCCGCCGACGTGACCGCCGACATCACGCAGCGGACGTTCGCGACGAATGTCTTCGGCACGGTGCGTGTCATTCACGCGTTCCTCCCGCTGCTGCGGCGCTCCGCGGCTCCGGTCGTGGTGAACGTCAGCAGTGGCCTGGCCTCACTGACCCGGGTCACCGACCAGGGCACTCCGACCTACGCCTACCCGGGCGTCGCCTATCCGGCCTCGAAGACCGCCGTCAACATGATCACCGTGCAGTACGCGAAGGCGTTCCCGAGCATGCGGATCAACGCGGTGGACCCCGGCTACACCAAGACCGACCTGAACGGGAACACCGGTATCCAGACCGTCGAACAGGGCGCCGAGATCATCGTCCGTATGGCACAGGTGGGCCCCGACGGCCCCACCGGAGGCCACTTCGACGCCGAAGGCCCCGTCCCCTGGTAAGGAGCCGGTCGCTCGGGGGCCGGCCCTGGCTCACACCGCGGGTGCTCCGACATGGGTCCGGTGCCGGAGTGACGGAGTGGTGAGGCCCATCCGTGATCCACCGCCGTCAATCGCCGCGCTTCTCCGGTTTGATGAGCAGGAGGGCGATGTCGTCGCTGCCCCGCGAGGATTGCCGGGTCCGCCTGGCATGCCGGACAAGAGTCCTCGCGAGCACGTCCAGCGGCTGCGGTCTTGCTTCCGCGAGCTGCGCGGCCAGTTCTTTGATGGTCATATCCAGATCTGTGCCCGGCACTTCCACAAGGCCGTCGGTGTAGAGCGCGAGTACGGCGCCGGGAGGCAGCGGCACATCGACGGTCTGGTACTCGGCCTCCGGCTCGATACCGAGAAGCAGTCCGGTCGGTATGTCCAGGATCTCCGTATGGCCGTCGGCATGGCACAGCACCGGTGGCAGATGGCCGGCGGCGGCGAGACGCGCCCGGTTGTGCCGCAGGTCGAGGTGGGCGTAGAGGCAACTCGTGAACAGGCTGGACCTCAGATCGATCAGCAGGCGGTTGGTGCGCGCGAGAACCTCGTCCGGAGGAGCGCCCGCACTGGCGTGGGCGTGGACGGCGGTACGGACCTGCCCCATGAGAGCGGCGGCATTGACGTTGTGGCCCTGGACATCACCGATGACAGCGGCGGCCGAGGTGTCGTCCAGGCGGATGAGGTCGTAGAAGTCGCCGCCGATGTCCATGCCGCGAGTCGCCGGGAGATAGTGGGCGGCGACCTCCAGGCCGGGGATCCGCGGCAGGTCGTGCGGCAGCAGAGCGGCCTGCAGACCTCGTGCGATCTGGTTCTCGGTGTCGAAGAGCCGGGCCCGCTCCAGCGCCTGCGCGATCACTCCGGCCAGTGAGGTGAGGCCGGCACGCTCGTCCGGCGAGAAGGGATGCGGCTGGTCGTAGCCCAGGACGCAGCAACCGATGGTCCGGCCGGAGGCGAAGAGCGGCAGATAAGCGAAGGCGGCCATGTCCGAGTACAGGTCGATGTGCGGATAGATGCGCCGGAGTTCCTCGGTGTTCGCGTAGAACATGGGGATGCCGGTCCGGATGGCCCGCAGGCTGGCGGCCTCCGAGCTCAGTGGAAGGCCGTCGAAATGCTCCGCGACTCCCTGCGCGAAGCCGCGGGAGCCGATGACCTGGAGCCTTCCTTCGTCGGCGGTGAGCACTGCCAGACCCTGGACGTTGATGACGGGCATGATCTGGTTGGTGACCGCCTCGGCCACATCCTTGACCCCGACGGCCTCGGTGAGAGCTGAGGACAGATGAAGCAGATGGAAGAGGGCGCCGGGGCGAGCCTGCGCCGCGGTCGGCGGGGTCAGAAACGGCTCGTGATCCTCAGTGGGTGCCTCGGCGGGCGTGATGCGCACGCTGATGCCGGTGGCGTCGGGATAGAGAGTGAAGGCCAGCCAGGAGTCGGTGGGCCGCAGGGCGATGAAGGATGTGGGGAGACGGCTGAACAGCGCCGCCAGGTAGGAATTCTCGTAGATCGGGTCGTGCAGCCAGGGCAGGACTTCCCATGGCCGGGCTCCCAGCAGATCCTTTCGGCTGGCTCCCAGCAATTCGGCGGCCTTCCTGTTGAGGAAGGTGATGCGGCCCGTGAGGTCGAGGGCGCAGGTGCCTTCCGGAAAGCGCTCGGTGAGCTCCGCTCCGGGTTCTTCGTGCCGGGTGGGCGGTGGGCCCACCGTACGCAGCTCCGTGGACGGCATCGGATGCCCGTCAGCCGCGGCCAGCCGCAGCAGGCTGCTGATTCGCCGGCGGCCCTCGTCGATCGCCTGCGCTTCCTGGCGGGAGAGCTCGGGAGCATGCGTACCGGGCCACAACTGCAGCATGGCGCCCCAGCAGGTGGTTCCGGACGTCAGCGGCACGACGCTCAAGGCCACGTGGTAAGGCAACGCGAGCGCCGTACGCGGAAAGCGATGGGCCAGCTCGGTATGGGTGGCCACCCACACGTGTCGCCTCTCGCGCGCCGCCTCGGCCACCGGGACCGGTGCGGCCAGTGCCACTCGGGACCACGGCCTGGCCACATTCTGGGACACGCCGGTCACCACGACCATGCGCAGTACCTGGTCCTCCGGCACCAGTAGATATACGGCGCCGATGTGCGCGCCCGTGGCCCGTACCAACTCCTCCAGGGCTTGATCCACCTCCGCCGCGGTGCGGGCTTCGTGCTCCTCTACGCTCATGCCACCCCAGGTGACGCGGAAAGAAGTGAGCGCCTCCGTCGGTGGAGGCACGGTGCGGCCGCCATCCAGTCGCGCCGGACTGTCGATTCCGAGCGCGTGCGCGCCGGTCGGCGGCACCACGCGTCACTGTCCGGCTCCGCCGGAGGGCCATCGAGCCAGCCGCATCGAACATCAGGCATATGCGGACAATAATACTCGAATGGGTGAGAGGCCTCCTGGGATGTCAGCCGCGGCACACCCGAACCAACGATCACTCCGGCGCGGCCGACCCCGGCGAGACCTGCCAGTGGTCGGTTTCTCGAACGTCGTCGCCGACCGCGTCAGGACGCTTTCAGCAGTGGTCCCACCACCAAGAGATGCTCGGATACGGCAGAGGGCTGGTGTTGGTGGTCGATGGTGACTGTGCCCAGCACGCGGGCGTTTTGATGACCTCTTCCAGCGCGAGAGGTTGCGCGGGCGGCGGGTTGTAGCGCGGGGCGCACAGGGTGACTTCGGTATTGGTGATGACGAAATGGCCGAGTCGTTCGATGAGGTTCCGCAGCGGTGCTCCGGCCGAGGCCATCAGGCGCTCACGCAAGCGGAGGAAAAGAAGCATCAGACGGTCGCGCGTCTCCACTGTCATGGCGACGGCCTCGTCGAACGAGAGTCCGCGATTCGTTTGCAGGACATCCAGAAAATTGGGAGCCGGCTGGCCTTCCGATTTTTCCTTGTGGAAGGAGAAAACATCGTTCTCCAGCGCGCACAACAAGGTTACGCACTCGACGGCGGCCTGGACCGCCGGTGAGTTCCATTCCTCGTCCGGCGTCGGGGCCGGTCCGCACATGTCGATCAAAACAGCGTAGACGGAGCTGCCGAAGTCCTGAAAACGCAGGGAAAGATACTCGTCCTCGCTGGGTTCGTCGACATGCAGCTTATGCACGGCGCTCATGAACAGTCGCCTGAGTCCGGCGCTCAGGCGGTCCATCTGTGTCGGCGTGCACTCCGCGCGCAGTTGCTCCATCGCGTCGTGTCCTGCGGCGATGAAGAAGTTTTGATCTTCCGGCGGGTGGTATCCCGGGGATTCGAGTACGCGCGTCATCTCGCATACGAGACGGATGAGTTCGCTGGGCCGGCTGCGGGCCTGCGCGTGATCCAGCACATCGTCGTCGAGAGCGAGAGCCCATTCCATCAGACAACCGATGCCGTAAAGCACCGCCTTGTTGGTCTCCTTGGTGGAGAACCTGCCAAGAGACCAGGTCAGGATGGTTCCGGGGATGTGGGACGTCGGGCTCTTCTCGCGAAACCCGTACGATTCCTTCCAGGCGGCCACCTGCGTCGCGACGTCCGTAGGAATGTGGGAGATCTCCGGCATCGGCAAGGGATAGTAGAAGCGCGGCGCACCACTTGGCCGTGCCATTGGCCCGGGCCGGACCGCCTCTGAGGGACTGCTGCTCATATCTGCTCCTTCGCGGATGGGGAATCCTGATGGTGGGCGTGCAGCACCGAATCGGCCGGAACACCGGCGGCGCGCAGCGCGCCCAGCACGGCGTCGCGCTGCCCGGCGGCGCTCGGCGCGGCGAATCCGGCCTTGGCCGCGCCGGTGGCGAACAGGCTCAGGTGTCTTCTCACGCCGACGCCGCCGTGTCCTGACGCAGAGCGCCCGAGTCCAAGCGCCAGAGCTCGTCGAGGCGTTCGGTGTCGTAGGCGAGGTGGGAGACCACGAGGACGGAGCGGCCGGCGTCGCGCAGCCGGGTGGCCAGGTCCCAGAACCGCTGGTAGGTGTCCCAGTCGAAGCCCTGGTAGGGCTCGTCCAGCAGCAGGACCTGGGGGTCGTGCATCAGGGCGAGAGTGAGATTCAGCTTCTGGCGGGTGCCACCGCTGAGCACTCCGGCGCGCGCGTCGGCATACTCGGAGAACCGCAGAATCTCCATGATCTCCTCGGCGTGACGCAGGTCAGGCAGTGTGAAGGCGGTCTTGAAGAATTCGAGGTGCTGGCGCACGGTGAGGGCGTCGTTGAGCACCACATCCTGGGGGCAGTAGCCGAACCGGCCCTGGTGACGCACCGTGCCACGACGCGGACGCAGTTCTCCGGCGAGGATCTTCAACAGGGTCGTCTTGCCCGCGCCGTTCTCGCCGACGATTCCGGCCAGAACGCCGGAGGTGAGGTCCAGATTGACGCCCCGCAAGACCTCACGCCGACGGTATGCGTGATGCAGGTCCCTCACTTCCATCCCGACCCCTCGTGCCGCTCCAGTAAGTACGCTCGGCATCTCAACCGGAAATCCGATGACAAGGAAACGGCACGTCAACAGTCGCATTGCGACACCACTCAATACGGTGAGGCGATATCGGCATGGAACGGCTGATCGCGGCGGGTCATGATGCCGCCGGCGTCACGAGCGGGTGAAACCCCGGGTGAGCGTCGGGAACCGGTTCGTGCTGGACACGGCCCCGCTCACGCGTACTTGACGATACGTCAGATCGCTTTTCCTCGGCGATGATCCTGAACATGGACGGCATCCGGTCCCCGCCGCGATCGCCAAGTCGCCGAAGGAGACATGTGCGGTGCTCCCGGTGACTGATGCTGATCACTCGCCGTTCGGAGACCGCGCTCTGGGACAGCGGTTCGCGGGCCGTCGGCAGCCCTCCCGCGCAAGATCAGCTCCAACCGCCGGACCCTGGCACCCACGTCCGGGGTTGAGTATCGCATTACTCACGACACGGCGCGGTCTCAAGGATTATTTTCTCACTGCCGTGTGAAGCACACAGAAATGATTCCTGGGCAATGCTGCCGATTGGCGCATCCATCAGCGGTCTTGCGTCTGATGGCCCATTCGGGTCGCGGTGTCGAGCGCGGCAAATCATTTCGCGTCGGCGGATAAATTCCGTCGATAAATTGAGGGAGGGATCAATTCGTGGATGTCCTGGGGCGATCAGAAGGTTTGCTCAAGAAGCAGGATGAAATCGAGTTATCGGGCCGAAGAGCCTTTCTCGCCAGAACACTTGGTGTGACGGCAGGTCTGGTCGGAGCCACGGCGGCGGCCGGCACCTTCGCCGCCCCTGCTTCCGCCAAGCCGGCCGGAGCCCAGGCGACCCAGAGCAGCTGGGGTTTCTGCACGAAGTGCTTCGCGATGCATTTCTGGGGCTACAAGCCGAATTACGGTGTCTGCCCGGCCGGCGGCGGGCACACCGCGCAAGGGTACAATTTCACCCTGCTGCACAGCCAGTCGGAGACATCGACCGCACAGGCCAACTGGCGTTTCTGTGCGAAATGCTTCGCCATGTTCTTCTGGGGTTACCCGACCGATGGTGTCTGCTCGGCCGGTGGCGCGCACAGTGCGCAGGGATTCAACTTCGTTCTCCCGCATGATGTGCCTGCGAACGCGTACTCCCAGAGCAACTGGCGTTTCTGCGAGAAGTGCTTCGCCATGTTCTTCTGGGGCTACCCGACCGATGGTGTCTGCTCGGCCGGTGGCGCCCACCGTGCACAGGGATTCAACTTCGTTCTCCCGCACCTGTAGGAACGCGTCCCGGCGAGTCCGGGCGGGCGCAGGTGAGGGAGCCGGCCGCGCCCTGTTCCGCTGTTCGTCGAAGCCGGGTGGCCGTCCGCCTCGTGAGCCTTTGCGCGGGCGGACGGTACGGCTGTGGTCTTCCCCGGCATGGTGTGCCGGATGCCGAGACGTGTCGGCAGGACCCGTTGCGGCATGTCTTACCGGCCACAAGGCTGTCCGGTTTTCCGCGCGGTCGGCCCCATCCGGGCCGCCGGTTACTCGATCCGACTGTCGCGCGATACCTTTCGCTCGTCATCAGGCGCAAGAGCGCGCTGATGAACGCACCAATCGGCAGCATTACCCAGAAATCATTTCCGCGTGTCCCACGCGCCAGTGCGTCGTGTTGTAGGCGATGCGATACTCAACCCCGGGCGTAGGCCCGCGAGTCCGGCGGGTGGGGCTGATCTTGCGCGGAAGGGCTGCCGATGAAAGATCAGAAAGAACGTCCGGCATCGCCGGGGCGTCTCGGACGCCAGATTCGTCTGTCTCCTCGCTCCTGGCCGCTCACAGGCCGGGACGGAACATTGGCCGTATTGACATCTCTGATGCAGGATCCAGCCCGGCCCGGACTCCTGATCATGGGACCGGTCGGGGTCGGTAAGACGCGACTGGCCCGCGAATTGCTGTCCCGGAGCGCGGTGTCCGAGCGGCGGGTGATCACGGCATCGGCCACCGACAGCGCCGCGCATATCCCTTTCGGTGCTCTGGCTCACCTGTTACCGGCGATATTGCCCGCCACCAGCGGGCGTCCCAATCTGCTGCGGGTGCTGGCCGATTCACTGCTTGCCGATGTCGGCGACGGGCAGCAGATCCTGTTCGTCGACGACGCGCATCTGCTGGACGACGGTTCGGCGGCCTTGCTGCTGCATCTGGCCGTACGCCGCAGAACACAGCTCGTTCTCACCGCACGCTCCGGTGTACCGATGCCGGACGCGATCGAGGCACTGGTGCGCGGCGACTACACCAGCCGGGTCGATCTGCCGCCACTGGACGCGGATTCCGTCGGCCGCCTGCTGGAACGGACACTGGGCGGGCCGGTGCAGACCTCGACGGCGTGCCGACTGTGGCAGAGCAGCGGCGGCAATGTGCTGTGGTTACAGCAGCTCGTCGATGCGGGATTCGCCTCCGGAACGCTGGCGCTCGTGGCGGAGGTATGGCACTGGCAGGGACCAGTCCAGCTCAGTACGCAGTTGGTTGACCTGGTAGGCCGGCGCATCGGGCAACTGCCTTCCGAGGTACAGCGCGCCGCCGAGCTACTGGCATGGGGAGAACCGCTCGGCGTGACGGTCCTTGAACAACTCACCAGCGCCGCCGTGATGGACGAACTCGACCGCCGGGACCTCATCGTCAGCGAGGAGGACGGCCGGCGCACGCGCCTCCGGCTGGCCCATCCACTCTACGGTGAGGTGCTGCGCCAGCAGACGCCGCCTCACCGGCGGCGACGGTACTGCCGGGAGCTGGCCGAGGCGATCCAGCGGACAGGCATGCGCCGGCGCGAGGACCTGGCGCGGGTCGGCGGCTGGCGCCTGGAAGGCGGTGATCTCACCGATCCGCGCTTCCTCCTGTCCGCCGCCGACCGCGCCAACTCGACGATGGACTTCGCGCTGGCAGCACGGTTGGCTCAGGCGGCCTGCGATGCCGGTGGCGGTGCGCCGGCCCGGCGTGCGCTGGCCGTCGCACTCGGGTACACCGGGCACGGTGTTCAGGCGGAGCAGGTCCACAGCGGCCTGCCGCAGACCGTCACGCCCGAGCGCGATGAGTTGCATTCGGTGCAACTGCGGGCCGCGAATATGTACCTGTCCCTGGACCGGCCCACTGACGCGGTGGAATTGCTGCGCCGTGCCGAGGCGACGATCACCGATGTGGCCGCGCGCGCGGAACTGGCTGCTTTGCAGGCTGTTTTCCTCGCGACGCAAGCCGATTGGCCGGCCTACGCCGAGGCCATCATCCGGGCCCGGCGATGCGCAGCGCCGAACCTGCCGACGATCCTCAGAATCCGCTACGCCGAGTGCGTCGACCATTTCTGCCACGGCCGAACCAGCGCAGCGTTACAGGTGATCGAATCGGCTTTGCCGATCACGTCGGGCGAGGACGAGCTTCCCATGCTCCGCATCGGCCTGCTGAGCTGGCTGTCCAACGCCCAGGCATTCTCAGGACACTTGGGCGAAGCCGAAGCAACCGCCATCGCTCAATTCCAGCAGGCGCACGATTCCCAGTGGGTGGGCAACCAGGGCCTCTGGCAGTTCTATCTCGGCAGGATCGCCGCACGCGGCGGACGCCTGCGAACGGCCCGGCGGCACATGCGCGAAGCCGCCTCCACTCTGCGCGACGACACCACCTGGGGCCAGCAGGCACTGTTGCTCGGTGAGTGGGCCACCACCGAGGCACAGATGGGCAACGCCGCCAAGGCGCGGACACTGCTCGACGAGGCGCATCTGGCCCGCGTGGAGTCCTACCGTATTCTCCACATCCTCGCCTTCCAGATGGCCCAACCCTGGATTCTGGCCGCTCAGGGCCGCCTCCGCGACGCCGCACGACAGGCGATGCGCGCGGCCGAAGACGCCCGGCACCAGCAAGCCCTGCTCTGGGAAGCGGAACTGCTGCACCTACCGGTACGCCTCAGCCAGTCCGCGGCCGTCTCCAGCCGACTCGTCGAACTGGCCGACGCCACGGACGCCCCGCACATCACGATCTACGCCGAACACGCCAACGCCCTCGCCGCCCGCGACGCCTCCGCCGTCGAGCAGGTCTGTTCCGCGTTCGACTCCCTCGGCATGTACCTGCACGCGGCCGAAGCCGCCGCGCACGCGGCACGTCTGTGGTCACGCAACGCAAACACCGACCAGGCGCGACGGGCCGCCGACCACTGCCATCAACTCGCTCGACACTGCGAGGGCGTCATGACACCCGCCATCCTCGCCTGTCGGACTCCACAGCTCACCGACCGGGAACGTGACATCGCGCACCTTGCCACCGCGGGACACAGCAGCCAGCACATCGCGAGCCAACTCGGCATCACCGTACGTACCGTTGACAACCACCTCTACCGGGTCTACCGCAAGATCGGTGTGACAAGTCGAAAGGGGTCTATCAGGAATTAGGTGTGATTCGTCTGTTTGGCCTATGAGTTGTTCGGTGGGCTGTTCGGCCTACACTCGTCCGGCGGTAAGGCGGCCGTCGAA